>JBATRI010000454.1:0-2353 GCA_049292515.1 Geminicoccaceae bacterium | reverse complement strand
GCCCTTCACAGCGGGGCCTCGCGCGTGGCAAGGATCGGCCCGCCGCCACGGCGGCGGCCGACCTGACGGAGGAAGCGATGATCGTGCGGATCTGGCGTGGCTGGACGACCCGGGCCAATGCCGCTTCCTATGAGAGCCTGCTGCGCACGGAGATCCTCCCCGGCATCGCCGCCCGTGGCATCGCCGGCTACCGCGGTGTCGAGCTGCTGCGCCGCGATGCCGCCGGCGAGGCCGAGTTCATGACGGTGATGCGCTTCGATTCCTTACGCGACGTGCGCGAGTTCGCCGGCCAGAACTACGAGGCGGCGGTGGTGCCGCCCAAGGCCAGGGCGCTGCTGGCGCGGTGCGACGAACAGGCGGTGCATTATACCGTGGTGGAGGGGTAGGGACTCGGCCGCGGGCAGCCGCGGCATTAATGGTCAATCGAGGCCGATGGCGATCGCGATTCGGCGGCGGATCTCGCCGAGCTGCAGGTCGGTGATCCGGGACTGGGTGGGGGCGATCCGCCGCTTGGATGTGGTGGCCACATGATGGGCCAGGGCGTAGCACAGTTTGGTGCAACCGTTCTCCTGGGTGGGTGCGATCGCCACCGACAGGTCGGCGATGGCCAGGTCCGCGTCCGAGGTGATCGGCACCAGAATGACGTTCGGATAGGAAGGATGGAACAGATCGCTGTCCTCCACGACGATTGCCGGTCGACGTCTGTTCGGTTCCTTGGGCAGCGCATCGCGCCAGTCGACGAGCACGATCTGACCGGCCTCGCAGATCACTGCGGTGCGTCTTCGGCCGTGAGCGCGCCCCAGTCGGCGTAGAAGCTGGAGGCCTCGGCGGAGGAAGCGACATGGGCGCCGACGGCCTTGCTCTGGGCCCGGATACGCTCGCGTCGGAGCCGTCGGGCTTCCGTCGCAGCGACTTCACGCAGGTAGGTCGACAACCCGATGCCGCGCTCCCTGGCTGCACCCTCGAGTGTCGCCTGCACATCATCGTCGAGACGTACGGATATCGGATGGCCCATCGTGCGCTCCGCAGTAGAAGCCACATGTAATGCCCATGTGTACTACAAGCTGGTCGCTATCGCCACGGTCGGCCAGTGGGTCGCGCGAACACCAGCAACCCATAACGCATCGAGCCCGTGCGGTAGGCGAGCAGGAGTCGCAGCAGGGTCAGCGCGAAGATGCGGTTGGGGTTGGCCCGGTCGAGCAGGAAGCGGGCATAGCGCGGCCTGGTCGCGACGTTGGCCGCCAGCCGGCGGGCGCAGATCGACCATGTTTTGCTCACCTGCGCGCTGATGTCCTCGACACTGAGGGTCTCGAAGCCGGCCGCCTCGGCGAGCCGCCGGTAATCGCCCTCGTCGCCCATGCTGGGCAGGCGGCCCTCACGGCAGATCGGCTCCAGCAGCCAGCGCACCTCCCAGGGTTTCGGCTGGTCACGGGCGAGCCAGGCGCAGACCGCGAGCCGGCCGCCGGGCTTCAGCGTGCGGAACGCTTCCGTGAAGAAGCGCTGCTTGTCCTCCATGTGCTCGGAGCTCTCGATCGCATAGGCGCGGTCGAAGCTGGCGTCGGGGAAGCCACTTGCGAGCCAGTCCCGGGCCATGATCGCGAGGCTGCCCCGCGCCGGGACGCGGCCCTTGCCCCGGGCGGCCTGCGCCGTCGAGATGGTGACGCCGGTGACGTCGACCGCGTGCCGCTCCGCGAGGCGCTGGGCGGTGGCGCCGTAGCCGCAGCCGATGTCGCAGACCCGCTGGCCCGCCTGCAGCTCCAGCCGCTCGGCCACGAGGTCGACCAGCGCCTCCATGGCGGCCTCGGGGGTCTCGCGGCCGGTGCGCCAGTAGCCGTGATGGACATGCTCGCCCCAGACCTCGCGGTAGAACGGGTCGAGCTCGTCATAGTGGGCGGCGACGGCGGCCGCGGTCTGGGGCAGGGCGGGGTGGATCATTTGCGGCGGTCGACGCACCAGCGGAAGGCCAGGTGCCAGCTCACGTCGGCCTTGATGCCGGCCTCGGCCAGGAGCTTCTCCCAGTCCGCGCGGCGGAAGCTGCGGGCGACTGAGATCATGCCGTCGCTGCGCACGATCGGGTGCCAGCGCGCCACGGTCGCCAGGAGCCCGAAGCCCCAGTAGGCGAAGCCGTTGCGGTGCAGATCGGCGATGAACCAGCCGCGCTTCGCATGGTGGTCGAGCCAGCGCAGGAAGCGCACGATGTCGGCATCGTCCAGGTGGTGGGTGAACTGCGAGGTGACGATGAAGTCGGGCGGCGGCTCGGGCACATGCGCGAACACGTCGCCGGTGCGCCATTCGATGTCCATGTCGGGCGGCGTCTGGGCGGCGGCGGCCACCGCGCTGCGCGGGTTGAGGT
>JBATRI010000453.1:0-4422 GCA_049292515.1 Geminicoccaceae bacterium | reverse complement strand
TGGCCAGGCTGCCGGCGCGGCCGGCTGAGGCCGGTCCGGTCGACTATGCGAACGGCAGCGGCCCCTGGAATGACCCGATCGGCACCAGGTGGGTGATCAACCCCGTATCCGGCCGCCACTGATGCAGAAGCAGCGCCGGCGGCTCGACGTACGATGCGGGGGCGGCGGTCGGGTCCAGCCGCAGCGCGATCGCCGTGGTCGTGCTCGGTGCCGTGCACAGCAGCGTCCCGCCGAACCGCAGCTGCATCGAGCGGTGGATGTGCCCGCACAGGATCCGTTCGACCGCCGGGTAGCGCGATACGATCGTGGCCAGCCGATCGCCACGCCGGCACCGGTACGCGTCGATGTAGGGGATGCCGCTCACGAAGGGCGGCTGGTGCATCATGACGATGGTCGGCCGGTCCGGCTCGAGTGCCAGCGCGCCTTCCAGCCATGCGACCGCCGCGTCGTCCATGTCGCCATGGTGCAGGCCCGGGACGGTGATATCCAGGCCGATGATCCGGACCGGCCCAAGGCCGCCGGCAACGAAGTGCAACGGCCCCTGCCTCGCCAGATAGCCGTGGTCCGCGAACGCCGCCCGAAACGCCTCGCGCTCGTCGTGATTGCCCGGGATGACCAGGAGCGGCTGCCGGATCCCGGCCAGCAGCTCCCGCGCCAGCTCGTACTCGGCGGGGGCACCCTCATCCACCACGTCGCCGCTGAGCAGCACGAGGTCGGGCGGTGGCTCCAGGCCGTTCAGGTGGCGGATCGCCGCCTGGAACATGGCATTGGAATCCACCAGCCCCTCGTAGAGCACATCACGGGGCCGCAGATGCGGATCGGAGAGCTGGGCGATGAGCATGGTGGCAGCGGCGCTCAGCAGCGCCGCTGCGCACCACCGAGGCCGCTCGCGTCGAGCGCCCGCTGGAGCAGGACCACGTCGACCGGGCCGCCCGGCTTGGCACCCGCGCCGGGCAGCAGCCCCACGACCGTGAAGCCCAGGCTCTCGTGCAGCCGGATGGAGGCGACGTTGCGCGCATCGCCGACCACCGCGATCATCTGCCGGTAGCCGAGGCCGGTGCAGGCCTCGATCACCGTCTCCAGCAGGTCCTGGCCCACCCCGCGGCGCCGGGCCGCCCGCGCCACGTGGATCGAGTCCTCGACCGTCCCACGATAGGCCGCGAGCGGCCGGAACGGCCGCGCCCAGCAGAAGCCCAGCACGCGGCTCGCCTCATCCAGCGCCACCCAGGCGGGCAACCCTTCCGCGCGCGCCGCGGCCAGCCGGCGACCGATCTCGGCCGCATCCGGGATCGGGTCCTCGAACGAGCCCAGCCCGTCCTCGAGCTGCTCGCGGTAGATTGCCGCCATCGCCGCGAGATGGGCCTCGCCGGCGGGCTCGAGGGTGAGCCCGACCGGCGCCGGCACGTACCGGGCCGGGGCGACCCGGGCCAGCATGTTCATCGCAGTGTTCCCCAGCTCGAAGCGTCAGACGTAGTAGGACCGCAACGGCTCGAAGCCGTTGAAGGCGACCGCCGCATAGGTCGTGGTGTAGGCGCCGGTGGCGTCGATCTCGAGCCGGTCGCCGATCTCCAGATCCCGCGGCAGGCTGTACGGGCTGCGCTCGTAGAGCACGTCCGCGCTGTCGCAGGTCGGGCCGGCCAGGATCACCGGTGCGGCCTCGCCACGGCGCTCGCAGCGGATCGGGTACTGGATCGCCTCGTCCATCGTCTCGGCGAGACCGCCGAACTTGCCGATGTCGAGATAGACCCAGCGCCTGGCGTCGCCGTCGCCCTTGTCGGCGATCAGCACGACCTCGGTCTGGATCACGCCTGCATTGCCCACCAGGCCGCGGCCGGGCTCGGCGATCAGGAACGGCAGCCGGTTGCCGAAATGCCGCCGGACGGCCGCCATGATCTCCACGCCGTAGGTCGCCGTCTCCGGCACCGAGGCGCGGTAGGGCGTCGGGAAGCCGCCGCCCAGGTTGACCATGCCGAGCTCGATGCCCACGGCCTCGAGGTCACGGAACAGGCCCGCGACCTCGGCCAGGACGGCCTCCCAGGCGGTCGGGTCCTTCTGCTGCGAGCCGACGTGGAACGACACGCCCCAGGCCTCGACGCCGAGGTCGGCAGCACGGGTCAGCAGGTCGCGCGCCATGGCGGGCGTGCAGCCGAACTTCTTCGACAGCGGCCAGTCCGCACCGGCCCCGCTGGTGAGGATGCGGCAGAAGACCTTGGCGCCGGGGGCGGCGCGGGCGATCTTCTGCAGCTCCGCCTCGCTGTCGAAGGCGAACATGCGCACGCCCATGGCGAAGGCGCGGGCGATGTCCGCCTCCTTCTTGATGGTGTTGCCGTAGGAGATCCGCCCTGGCTCGGCGCCGGCCGCCAGCGCCATCTCGACCTCGGCCTGGCTCGCCACGTCGAACGAGCTGCCCAGGGCGGCGAGCCGGCTCAGGATCTCCGGCGCCGGGTTGGCCTTGACGGCGTAGAAGATCTGCACGCCGTCCAGTGCGGCCGCCAGGGCCAAGTAGTTGGCCTCGACGATGTCGACGTCGACGACGAGATAGGGGGTGCTGGGGCGCACCTGATCGAGAAAGCGGCGCAGTTTCGGGGTCATGCCCACGAACCCTCCAATCGGTAGAGGAGTTGACGAGGACGAGACCGGTAAGCGGCGCTTGCGCGCCTCTCCCGCTATCTCGAGGCGGTGAACGAGGGAAAGAGTCAGCCGACCAGGATGTTCTTGAACTGCCAGGGGTCGGTCGGGTCGATGTCCTCGGGGAACAGGGCGGCGCGGTTGTCCAGCGGCGTCCATTCGCTGTAGGCGCCAACCACGGGGCCGAGATAGGGCTTGGCCACCTCGAGCACGCGCCGCCAATCGAGCTCGTCGGCCTCGACGATTCCGGCCATCGGCCGCTCGATCGCGCATACCATCCCACCCAGCACACCGGCCGCCACCTGCAGCGAGGTGGCGCTGTTATGCGGGGCGAGCTCCCGGGCCTGGGCGATGCTCAGCTGCGAGCCGTACCAGAAGGCGCCGCGGGCATGGCCCATCAGCAGCACGCCCAGCTCGTCGATGCCGCTGACGATGTCTTCCATCATCAGCCGCTGCTTCGGCTGCTGGCGCCATTCGTTGCCGGCCAGCTCGTGCACCGACAGCACGGCGGCATCGCACGGGTGGTAGGCGTAGTGCACGGTCGGCCGGTACTGCACCGCATCACCATCGCGCAACGTCAGGTAGTCCGCGATCGAGATCGACTCGTTGTGGGTGACCAGGAAGCCGTGGATCGGCCCAGCCTTGGGCGTCCAGGTGCGCACCCGCGTGCCCGCGCCCGGGCGGTCGAGGTAGATCGCGGCGCCGCAGCCGGCGGCATGGCGCTTGCCCTGCGTCGGGAAATGCCGCTCGTGCGTCCCCCAGCCGAGCTCGGCCGGCTGGCAGCCCTCGGAGACGAAGCCGTCGATCGACCAGGTGTTGACGAACTCACCCGTCCGCTTGGGGTCGCGCGACACCTGGGTGTCACGCTCGGCGACGTGAATGGCCTTCACGCCAAGGTCGCGGAACAGCCGCGCCCAGCCCTGCCGGTCGGTCGGCTCCTGGTGCGGCAGGCCGGTGTCGCGGGCCACGAACAGCGCCGCCTCCTTGGCCAGCTGCGAGACCAGGCCGGGGTTGGCACCCTGGGCGCTGACCGCGGTCGGGCCGCGGCCGAGCTCGCGGCGCAGCTGCAGCATGGTCTCGCGCAGCGCGTAGTTCGAGCGGTCGGCCGGCGTCAGGCTGCGGTCGAAATACATCCCGCCCCACGGCTCGACGACGGTGTCGAGATAGAGCGCACCTCGCTCGTGGCAGAAGGCGACGATGGCCGTGCTGCTGACGTCGACCGACAGGTTGAGCACGAAGTCACCGACGCCGACCAGCGGCTCCAGCACGCGCCGGTAGTTCTCCTGCGTCAGCGGCGTCTCGTGAAAGGCGATGCCATACTCGGCGGCCTCGTCGCGGCCACGCGCGTCGGCGGTGACGATGGTGATGCGGTCCGGGCTGACGCCCAGGTGACGCAGGATCAGCGGCAGGACGGCCTGGCCGATGCTGCCGCAGCCCAGCATGACGAGCTGGCCGGGAAGCTGGGTATGGACGACATGCTGGGCCATGGCCCCTGCTCCTTCATCAACGACTAGGTTCGGGACGCAACCGGGCGGGACCTTGGCTGGTCCCGCCCGGTTGCGTCGGGCCGACGGATTTCGGTGACCGGCGCCTGGTCGAGCTAGCTCGGCCGGGCTGCGGCAGCCGCCGCGTCTGGGCGCTTGACGTCACCGTCCCGCACCATGGCTTCCAGACGCGCGACCCGCCGCTCGATCGCCTCTTCCCACCGTTCCACGGCCTCGATCTGGATACCGGCGGGGCGCTGCGGCAGGGCGGTCGCCAGCACGCCGCTGAGCCATTGGCCCAGCGTCATGC
>JBATRI010000452.1:0-1870 GCA_049292515.1 Geminicoccaceae bacterium | reverse complement strand
GCGACGACGCTGTCGGGCCAGCGGCGCAGCGTGACGCCGTGCTGGTCCACCAGGGTCGCCAGCGCCTGCCCGTTGCGCCAGTCGGCCTCGGCCAGCGTGAAGGCGTTTTCCGCGGCGCAGGTATCGGCCACGACGGCCTGCAGATCGGTCGGCAGGCTTTCCCAGGCGGCGCGGCCGATCAGGCACTCCGCGGTACCGTTCGGCTTGGTGAAGGTCGGCCAGTAATAAAGCTTCGCACTCTGGTAGAAGCCGGCGGCGAGGTCGCTGGCGGGGCCGAGGAACTCGACCGCATCGATGGTGCCGCTCTGCAGCGCCGGGTAGATCTCGGGCACGCCCAGCGCCACCGTGACCGCGCCCAGCCGCTGGAACAGCTCGCCGCCGAGGCCGGCGCTGCGCAGCTTGAGCCCATGCAGGTCGTCCGGCCCGGCGATCTCGTGGCGGAACCAGCCACCCATCTGGACGCCCGAGTTGCCGGCCATGAAGGGCTTGAGGTCAAACGGCGCATAGAGCTCGTCCCACAGCGCCTGACCGCCGCCATGGTCGATCCAGGCGGCGTGCTCGGCCGGGGCCAGGCCGAACGGCACCGTCGTGAAGAACGGCGCCGCCTTGGCCTTGCCGGCCCAATAGAACGAGGCGGCGTGACCCATCTCGGCGGCGCCGGCATTGACGGCGTCGAACACCTGCAGCGCCGGCACCAGCTCGCCGGCGGCATAGAGCTGGACCGTCAGCCGGCCGCCGCTCGCCTGCCCGATCCGGTCGGCCAGACGCTGGGCATTCATCCCCGGGCCGGGCAGGTTCCGTGGCCAGGAGGTGACCATCCGCCAGTGCAGGCCGGCCTGCGCCCGCAGCAGGGCAGGTGCCGCCAGCACGCCGGCGCTGCCGAGCAGGAGGCCACGACGTCCAGCCTTGGTCATGGGGAACCGTCCAGCTTCGGCCATAAGGCGTGAAAGTGATGCACGGGGCCGATGCCGTGCCCGACACCCAGCCCGTCCGCGGCGGCGATCGCCCGGGTGAGCCAGGCCTTGGCCTCGACGACCGCCTGCGGCAGCGCATGGCCACGGGCAAGCAGCGCTGCGATCGCCGAGGATAGTGTGCAGCCCGTCCCGTGCGTATGACGGGTCGGGATTCTGGGTGACTCCAGCCATTGCGCAGCATCGCCGTGCAGCAGCAGGTCGGGGCTGTCCTCGCCAGCCAGATGGCCGCCCTTGAGCAACACGTTGGCGACGCCCAGCTCTTGCAGCCGGCGCCCCGCCGGCTCCATCTGCGTCCGCTCGCCGATCGGATCCCCGCCGAGCAGAGCCGCGGCTTCCGGCAGGTTGGGCGTGATCAGGCTGGCCAGCGGCAGGAGCCGGCCGCGCAACGCGTCGATGGCCTCGTCCTGCAGCAGCCGGTCGCCACCCTTGGCCACCATGACCGGGTCCAGCACCACCCAGCGGGGCCGCCAGCGCTGCAGGCCGTCGGCCACGGCCTGGATCACCTCCGGCGTGCCCAGCATGCCGATCTTGACCGCGGTCACGTCGAGATCGCCGAGCACCGAATCCATCTGCAGCCGCACGAACTCCGCATCGATGGTGCGGATGCCCTGGACGCCCAGCGTGTTCTGGGCGGTGAGTGCGGTGATGACCGAGCTGCCGTAGACGCCCAGGGCGGAGAACGTCTTCAGGTCGGCCTGGATCCCGGCGCCGCCGCCACTGTCCGAGCCGGCGATGGTGAGCGCTATGGCCGTCACGGGGCAGACCTTTCGTTGCGGGCGTGGTCGACGATGCGGCGCAACCGGCGGGTGGCGGCCTCGACATCGTCGGCCATGAAGATGTCGGCGATCACGGCGACGCCGTCGGCGCCGGCGGTGATCACCGCCGCTGCGTTGGCG
>JBATRI010000451.1:0-2816 GCA_049292515.1 Geminicoccaceae bacterium | reverse complement strand
GGAACTCCGCCTGGCGCTCCTCGCGTTCAAGCAGACCTACAACCAGAGCTGGATCATCGAGCGGCACGGCTACCAGACGCCCGCTCAAGTCCGCGCCGATCAGATCGGCCCAATGTCCGTGGCCGCGTAAGCGCAAATCGGTGTCTCAAATTCGTGGACCGGTACATTAGGACATTGCCAGACCACTTGTTGGCGACGTGCGGTAGGCTGTGATCGAGCCCCTGTCGCTTGCGATCAGGGTGTGGCGAGTTGAATCTATGCCTTGGTACGGGCGCCGACCAAGGTCAGATGCGTGATCTCAAACATGCTCTGCAGGTGCAGTCGGAAATATGACGCAAATTCGGGGAATCGCTGATATTCCCGGCCCCCAACAGGAGCTTGAGATGTCGAACCCTTGGACGAAGAAGAACCCGTTTCTGAGCATGTGGCTGAGCGGTGCGAACGCTTTGGCCGGGAAGGCGCGCAGTGCTGGCAAGGCCGAAACTGGCCGCCAGCAGACCGGGATGATCAAGCAGGCGACGCGTTTTTGGACTGGTGCCTGGTTTGCCGCCCTCAAGCCCAAGCGCCGACGGTAAAGCCGCCTTTGTCCGGCCCTTGCCAACAGCCCGCATTCTGGGGTGGCGGGGGCTAGCGAAGACGTACAAGAGGCTGCTTGCGTTCAGGCGTAGCCTCTGGCGGCTGTTGGTCAGGGACAAGATCTAGCCGTCGGCCATGGCGGCATCAGCTTCGATTGGGTCCGTACTTCCCGAATGGTCCGTTAAGGTCCGCTTGGCGCCCATGATCCTGTCCATGGCCGCTATGTAGCCGCCTCGCCGACGGGCAGGATAGATCAGTTGTAGTGTGCAGCCGCTCACACAGTCACCACATGGCATCAATTTCGACGGGGAGAACTTGGAAAACCCACCTGCAGCGTGCAGTAGGGATCGGCTTGCAATGGCCGTATGGTCCGATTGACCCGTGAGCGGCGGAGGCTCAGGGTTCGAGTGTCAACCGAGCCCAATCGGAGGAAATCGGCTTGAGCGTACTGACCGTCGACCATACGACGACATACCGCTATCGTCGGCCGGTCACCTTCGGCGTGCACCGACTCATGCTGCGGCCGCGGGACGGGCATGATCTCCGATTGTTGGCAACCAAACTCGACATCTCACCGTCCGGCACGTCGAAGTGGGTCTATGACGTACTGGGCAATTCGGTGACCATGGTGTCCTTTGCCGAGCCCGCAGCCGAGTTGCGCTTTGCCAGCAAGCTGACGATCGAGCGATATGGCGCGAGGACACCACGTGGTGAGGTCGAGGCGAGCGCCGCGACCTATCCCTTCGTCTATTCGATGCAGGATCGCTTTGATCTCGGGAAGATGCTCGAGCAGCATTACATGGATCCGACAAATTGTGTCGGCATCTGGGCGCGCGGTTTCGTCCGTGGTGCCAGCACGGATACGCTGGCCCTGCTCGGCGACCTGAATGCGAGCTTCCAGGTGCAGTTCAGCTATCAGAGCAGGGAGGAGGAGGGTACCCAGACACCGGTGCAGACGCTGCAGCGGGGCTGGGGCTCATGCCGCGATTTCGCTGTGCTGCTAGCTGAGGCGTCCCGCAGCCTGGGCTTTGGCGCGCGGATCGTCACCGGTTATCTTTATAGCCCACCCACCAAGATGACGCCGGCCGCTTTGCCGATCCCAGGGACAACCCATGCCTGGGCTGAGATCTTCGTTCCCGGTCCCGGTTGGCTTGCCTTCGATCCAACCAATGGCACCGTCGGCAGCGATGACCTCATCCGAGTTGCCGTTGCCCGCGACATCCACCAGATCATTCCCATTTCTGGCAGTTTCAACGGGGCGCCTGAAGACTACCTTGGCATGGAGGTCGCCGTCACCGTCCAGCCCGCAGTCTCTGGCACGCCGCTCCGATGACGATCCTCACAAGGTCAGGTGCTTCGCATCGGTAGGTGCCGATTGCCTGTAGCGAACGGCTTCGATGGATGGATAGGCTCCCAGCATCGGTCTCGGTTCCACAGGATCGGGATCGAGGCCACGCAATGCGGCGTCCACGACTTGCTCAAACCGAAGGCATGATAACAACGCAGCTGGATCATTTAGGGTATAAAAACATCCGTAGATCAATGGCATAGCAAGCATTCCATTTTCGCGGCGCGACCTAAATTCAGCATACTTAAATGCATGGACGATGATTTGCAGACACTATCGACCTGTCGGCCGAAGTTCGCCAAGGGTTGGCTGTCGGCAGCGCTACGCGGTAGCCGCGTCACCGATGATCACCGCCCAACTTGAAGGGAAATAATTACTGATCCGATTCTGGGTCCAGAGGAACCGCACGGCCGGTCCTCGCACGTGCTGAGCACTAGCAGCATCGCCTATCCGAAAGATGCTGGAAAATGGTCGCGGTCGCCCCCAGGCTGCTGCTCGATGGCGAAGGCGAGATCCTGGATGTGCCGGTCCGGGCTAGGCGCGATAAGCGCGCGGCCCTGCGGCGGCTGCGGAAGCTGCCCAAGAAGTAGGGTTTGGCACCCGCGACGCTGGTCACCGACTGGCTCGGGTCCTGCGCGGCGGCCGCCGATAAGCTCGGCCTGTCCGCCGTCCACGTCCTGGCAAGTCGAAGAACAACCGCGCCGAAAGTTCACCTGTCCCAATCCGTCGCCGAAAACGCCAGATGCAGGGTCTTCAATCTGTGGGCTCGGCTCAGCGCTTCCTGTCGGTCCTTACTGCCGTCGTCAACATCTTCACGGCTTCTCGTCCATCTTGTTTCTGCTGGTAATCACCGACTGTCTCGTGCCAAGCGTTCACCCCTTGGCACGAGACA
>JBATRI010000450.1:0-2399 GCA_049292515.1 Geminicoccaceae bacterium | reverse complement strand
GTCTGCAGCGCCGCCGCCGACTGCCAGGGGCCGCTGCGTGTATCGGCACTTCGCGTCGGGGCAGCGCCGCCATCAGGCTGCGCCGTGCCTTCGGCCTGCCGCAGCAGTCGGGCCAACTCGCCGGGTGACGGCAGGTCGCTGACGCAGGCGAGGCGCAGCAGCAGCATCTCGGCCGCAGCGGCGGCGTCGGGTGCCGTCCGCACCTCATCGATGCCCTTGAGCAGCATCTGCCAAGCCCTGGCGAGCACTGGCAGAGAAAGCGCCTTGGCGAGCGTCCGCGCGCGGTCCGCGGCCTGCGCCGCGATGCCGAGGCTGGATGCGGCCTCCGGCGTGACCTTGAGCCGCGACAGCCAGTGGCTGATCTCGAGCAGATCCTGCGTCACCGCGGCCGGGTCGGCGCCCAGCTCGTAGAGGGCGGTGAACCGCTCCAACGCACCTATGGCGTCGCCGCGCATCACCGCATCGAACAGCTCCAGCAGCTGCAGCCGATCGCCGAGGCCCAGCATCGACTGGACGAGATCGGCCTCAACCGGCCCTTCGCTGGTGGCGATCGCCTGGTCGAGCAGCGAGAGCGAGTCGCGCACCGAGCCCTCAGCGGCCCGGGCGATCAGGCCCAGGGCGTCGGGCGTCGCCTGGACGTTTTCGGTGGTGCAGATGCCGGCCAGATGCTGGGCCAGCGTCTCGGTATCGACCCGGCGCAGCTCGAACCGCTGGCAGCGCGACAGCACCGTGATCGGCACCTTGCGGATCTCGGTCGTGGCGAAGATGAACTTGGCGTGCGGCGGCGGCTCCTCCACGGTCTTCAGCAAGGCGTTCCACGCCTTGGCCGAGAGCATGTGGACCTCGTCCAGTATGTAGACCTTGTAGCGCGATGCGGCCGGGACGAACTGGATGCCTTCCAGCAGCTCGAGCACGTCGTCCTTACCGGTCTGGGACGCCGCGTCCATCTCGATCACGTCGAGCGAGCGGTCCTGGTCGATGGCGATGCAGCTCGAGCAGGCCCCGCAGGGCTCCGGCGTCGGCCCGCCCTGGCCGTCAGGGCCCGTGCAGTTCAGGCCGCGGGCGATGATCCGCGCGGTCGTGGTCTTGCCCACGCCGCGGATGCCAGAAAGCAGGAACGCGTGGGCGACCCGGCCCGAGGCGAACGCGTTCTTCAGCGTGCGGACCAGCGCCTCCTGGCCGATCAGCGCCGAGAGGCGGGTGGGTCGGTAGGCGCGGGCGAGGACCCGGTAAGCTTCGGGGCGCTGCAGGTGCGGCTCCATCGACCGGGGCACGGGAAGCGAGGCAGAAGGCTGGACAGCGACCCGGCACGAAACTCGTTACGGCTGCTTCCTTCCGGACCTGACCGGTTTGGCGAGGGTACCGTCCACCGCCAGCCTTCCGCCGCGGAATATCGGTCGTCGGGCAGCATTGCGCAAGGGTGCAGCCGGGGCGGCCTTGCGCTATAGGCGCGGGCGGGCCAGCACCGCCCGCCGCCTCTCGCCCGGACCACCAGAGCCGATGCCCGAACCCGCCATCCTGCAGCCGCAGATCTACCTCGCCCCGACCCTGGACCGTGCTGCCCACCGGCGCCGGGACGAGGTGTGGCTATCCGCGCGGCGGGCCGATCCCGCGAGCCGCATCGTGCGCCTCTTCGAGCTGAAGGTGCCGATGCTGGGCCCGGAAGATGCGCCGCGGCTGGACGCGCCCAGCGTGCGCGAGCTCGCGGCACCGTTGCCGCCGGACAGCATCTTCCTTGGGGAGGTTGCGGGGGTCGCCTGGTTCGCGGTCGACCTCGGCGACGAGCATCCACCTTCGGCGCGGCTGGCCGAGCTGCGCGCCGTCAGCCTGCTGCTGCCCGCCGGCGAGGCCGGCATGATCGCCTACGCCCGCGCGCTCGCTCACTGGCACCGCGGCCACCGGTTCTGCGGTTGGTGCGGTACCGAGACCCTCGTCACTCAGGGCGGGCACGCCCGCCATTGCCCGAACTGCGGCCGGGACAATTTCCCGCGCACCGATCCCGCGGTGATCGTGCTGGTGACGCGCGGCGACCAATGCCTGCTCGGCCGCTCGCCCCGGTTTCCACCCGGTATGTACTCGACCTTGGCCGGCTTCGTGGAGCCCGGCGAGTCGCTCGAGGAGACGCTGCGTCGGGAGGTCTTCGAGGAGGTCGGCGTGGTGATCGAGGAATTCGTCTACCGGGCCTCGCAGCCCTGGCCGTTCCCGCAGTCCCTGATGCTAGGATTCCGGGCCAAGGCGCGGGAGATCCCGCTGGTCCTTGATCCACACGAGATCGAGGATGCGGGCTGGTTCGGCCGGGCGGAGCTCGCGGATCCGGATCGTCGGCCCGTGCGCCTGCCCAATCCGGACAGCATCGCCCGCTTCCTGATCGAGGAATGGCTGGCGGAAGCGGCCTGAGC
>JBATRI010000449.1:0-13214 GCA_049292515.1 Geminicoccaceae bacterium | reverse complement strand
GTCTAGTAGCAGGCCGATGCGTAGCCCGCGAACCTCGCCGGCCAGCGTCGCCTCGAATGGTGTCGCCTCCGGCGGCAAGGCCAGCGTATCACGCGGATCGGCCCCGGCCAGCACCGTCAGCAGCGCTGCGGCATCGGCCACGTTGCGCGCCATCGGGCCGGCCGACCGCATCGTGCTGGGTGCTAGATGTGGTATCCGACCTTGGGTCGGCTTGAGCGCCACCAGCCCGCATTGCGATGCCGGCAGTCGAACCGAGCCCGCGATGTCGCTACCGACCGACGCGAAACCGATGCCCGCTGCCAGCGACGCCCCTGCCCCGGCGCTCGAGCCGCCCGGGCTCGCATCGGTCCGCCAGGGATTGCGCACGATGCCGAAGGCGGAGCTGACGCCCGACGCCAGCAGCCCGAAATCGGGCATCACGGTCTTGGCGAGCGTCACTGCGCCGGCTTCAGCGAGGCGGGCTGCAGGTGGTGCATCGAAGCTCGATGGCGGCCGATTCCGGTTGGCTGCCGTACCATGCATCCACGGCCAGCCGTTCTTGTGGATGCTGTCCTTGATCGTGACCGGCACGCCATCGAGCGGTCCGAGCGGCCTGACGTGCCGCCATCGCTCCTCCGACGCCGCAGCGCTCGCCAGCGCATCGTCCAGATGGATCGACCAAAGCGCATTGAGGAGCGGATTCGCCTGCTCGACCCGTTCCGCCGTCGCGCGCGTGATCTCGACCGGCGATACCTCTCGTGACCGATATGCCCGAGCCAACCCTGCTATCGACGAATCCAACAATTCGCGCATGAGCAAACTCCAATTGGCCAAGTGGGGCCTAGGCGCTCGCAGCACCCGAAGTCAAGGTTGCCAAAGCTTTTCGCTTCCGTTGCTCCCACCGCAGCAGCTAGGGTCCATCACGGAAAGCGCACAAAGTCCACGAGGTCGCCGCCAATGGAGGGACTTGGCCTTGAACGCGAGCGCGCCCGATCGGCGCTACGAATGGCTGTGGATTTGGCCGACGGGGCTACGATAGAGCCTGCCTTCGCTGTACTTGCGTCACCAGGCTGGCACGGTGTCGACGGCTTGCACTGGCGTGCCGTCGTCGATGGCCAGCCGCTCCACATCAAATCGATGCATCCGGATGCCGCCGGCTACGTCGACGTCCCGTGCGCATTCCGCGCCGCACAAGCCGCCGCAGATCTTGGCGTCGGACCTGCGTTATTGGCTGTCGACCCGAAGGCTGGCGTGCTGGTGATGGCCGATGTCAGCGCGACCCATCGCACCGGCACGCTCGACCGGACCCATCCCGACGCCGTCCTCGGCTCGATCATTGCCGCAAAGCAGGCCTTTCAGCGCGGCCCAGCGCTCGGCCGGCCGAGCGACGCGTTCGCCGAGGTCGAGCGGTTCGCCGGGGCTGCCCGTGCTGCCGGTGCCAGCCTTCCCCAGGACATCGCCTGGCTGCTCGCGAGCATTGCCGAGGCTGGTGCCGCCATCGCGGCGTGTGGCCGGGATAGTGTGCCGGCGCACGGCGACGGCAACGTCTCCAACGTGCTGATCGCCGAGGACGGCTCGGTGTTGCTGGTCGATTGGGATCGCGCCGGCGACATGGATCCGTTCGAGGATCTCGGCAGTCTGCTGGCCGAGCTGGCGCCCCAGGAGCCCGAGGCGCGCGCGATCTTCGAGCGCTGGCACGGAAGCATGGACGAAGGACTGTTCGCCCGCGCCAATCTCTACGGCGCGGCGGATGACCTGCGTTGGGGCCTGATCGCGGCGACCTTGGCCGCGACCTCGCCGCGCACCTCGCTGGAGTTCCTCAAGTTCGCGAACTGGCGTTTCCTGCGGTGCCGCATGGCCGTGCGCGATCCACGCTTCCCCGAGCGCGTGAGGATGGTGCGATGAGCGAGGAACGCCGCCAGGGCCAGGCGCAGACCGATGCCGAGCGAGCGATCGAGGCTGCCATCGCCCGGGTACCGCTGTGGCAGGGGCGGGAGGCCAGCTACCTGCCGCTGGTCGGCGGCCTGATGAACAGCAATTGGCGCGTCACGATCGACGGCGATGCCTGCCGCTATTTCATCAAGATCCCCGGCCCCGGCTCGGAACTGTTCATCGATCGCAAGACCGCGAACGAGGCCGCGACCAACGCGCATGCGGCTGAGCTGGCACCGCGCATTGTGTTCTTCGACCCGAGCGATGGGCTCGAGGTACACGAGTTTCTGGAGGGTTATCGCGCCTGCACCAATGCCGATTTCGAGGTCGCCGCGATTCAGGAAGCGGTGATCGATCGCTACCGGATCTTGAACGCCGGCCCAAAGCTCGGCGCCACGAAGACGATCTTCGACATGATCGACGAGCATGTCGATCAGGCCCGCTCGCTGGGTAGCCTGTTGCCGCCCGATTTCGATTGGCTACTCGCCCGCTATCGCGATGCGCGCGCCGCTCTGGAGGCCTCGGGCCTCGACCTCGGCCCCTGCTTCAATGATCCGATGCCGGGCAACTTCCTGATCAAGGATAGTGCGCCGATGAAGCTGGTCGACTTTGAATTTGCCTCGAACAACGAGCGGGCCTACGAGCTTGGCGTCTTCCTGGGCGAGATGTTCTTTCCCGAGGACCGCTCACTCGAGCTGATCGAGCTTTACTACGGCAACGCCCGTCCCGCGACCGTCGCTCGTGTCTGGATTGCCCGGGCGCTTGCGGATCTCAAATGGGGCTCTTGGGCAATCGTCAACCGCAAGCTGTCGGCCTGGGACTTCGATTATCAAAAATATGGAGTGTGGAAATACATGCGCGCCCGATGCGTCATGTTTGATCCACGCTGGGAGTGGTGGCTGAGAATTGTCTAAATCACCTTTACGCTGATCGAATTCGGATGAACGCCAAGCCTGCTACAGTGATGACGGCTAGCCTGACTGGCAAACAGCTGCATTCTGCGTCGACGCCATTACGCGGCGAGCTAAGTTGGTGAACGCCCTCGCCTATTGGCCAAGGGCCACGTCGGGGGCTTGATGAGCATGACGGCGACAACAAACCGGTGGCGCCGCTACGACGCTTGGGACGAGCGACCGTTGCACCTGGACCGACTCGCTGCGGAGGATCCCGAGAACGGGTTTTGCGCCGCCAACAGTCCCTTCGACCCAATACCCACGCTACGCTTGGCCGACGGCGAGGTCGTCGAGCTCGATGGCCGTTTGGCTGCCGATTTCGATCTGATCGACGCGTTCATCGCCCGCCACCATCTCGACCTCGGCATGGCGGCCGACGCCATGGCGCTGGACAGCAACCAGTTCGCGCGCTGGCTGGTCGACATCAACGTGCCCCGAGAGCAATGCGTCCGCTACGCCGCCGGCATGACCCCGGCCAAGCTCGCCGACGTGATGGGCCGGCTGAGTACGGTGGAGCTGACCTTCGCCCAGACCAAGCTGCGCGCCCGGCGCGAGCCGGCCAACCAGGCCCACGTCACCAACGCCAAGGACGACCCACTGCAGATGGCGGCCGACGCCGCGACCGCGGTACGGCTGGGCTTCGCCGAGATCGAGACCACCGTGCGGGTCGCCCGCAACGCACGGCTGAACGCGATCGGCTGCCAGGTCGGTGCGGCGGTCGCCGGCGGCGACACGCTGGTGCAGTGCTCGGTCGAGGAGGCCGAGGAGCTGCGCCTGGCCCTGGCCGGCTTCACCTCCTACACCGAGACCGTCTCGGTCTACGGCACCGAGGGCACCTTCATCGACGGCGACGACACGCCCTGGTCCAAGGCCTTCCTGGTCGCGGCCTATGCCAGCCGCGGCCTCAAGGCGCGCTGCACCTCCGGTGCCGGCAGCGAGCTGCTGATGGGCATCCACGAGCGCAAGTCGTTCCTCTATCTCGAGGCCCGCTGTCTGTGCCTGCAGCGCGCGATGGGCGTTCAGGGCACCCAGAACGGCGGCATCGATGGGGCGCCGGTTGCCTGCACCGTTCCGGGCGGGATGTGGGAGATCCTGGCCGAGAACGTGCTGGCGGCCCTGCTCGACCTCGAATGCGCATCCGGCAACGATACCATCCTGTCGCATTCCGAGATCCGGCGCGGTGCCAAGATCATGCCGTTCCTGATGGCCGGCAGCGATCTGATCTGCTCCGGCATGGGGGCGATCCCGCGCTACGACAACTCGTTCAACGCCTCCCTGTTCAACGCCGAGGACACACAGGACTACTTGGCCCTGCAGCGCGACTATCTGGTCGAGGGCGGCCTGCGCCATGTGCCCGAGGATGAATTGGTGGCGGTGCGCTGGCGTGCCGTCGCCGCAATGGCGGCGGTGCTCGAGGAGCTTGGTCTGGCCGAGCCAAGTGAGCTTCAGTTGCATTCGGTCGTCTACGCCCACGGCTCGGACGACACGGTAAGCTTCAGTTTGGGCGAGCTCGGCGGCATGAACGACGCGGTGCGCGACCGCAGCCTGACCATAGTCGACGTGATCCGGGCCCTGGCCGGCCGCGGCTTCGCAGCCGAGGCCGCCAACCTCGCCGCGATGGCGCGGCTTCGGGTCGCCGGCGACTATTTGCAGACTGCCGCCAGGATCAAAGGCGGCAAGGTGGTTAGCGCGGTCAACGACCCCAATCGATATGCCGGCCCCGGCACTGGGCACCGCCTGACGCCCCACCGCCGTTCCCAGATCACGGCCATGCGCAACGTCCTGTCGCGCGAGGAGGTCTTGACCGAGCAGGGGCGTTGGGCGGCCGAGGAGCGGCGGCGCGTGACGTTGACTCCCAAGGCCCAGGTGGACCTCAGCCAGGGTGGACCCGAGGTCGTGGTCGGCCTGAGCCCGGCCTTCCTGACCCGGATCTTCCACACCACTGGCGCCGTCCCGCTCTCGCAGGTGCTGAAAGCATTGCTCGACGGCATTGCCGATGGTGGCGGCAGCGCGCGCGTGGTCCGGATCGGGCATACGGCCGACACCTCTTTCCTAGGCCTGACGGCCGCCCGGCTGTCCGCCTCGGGCATCGGCGTCGGCATCCAGGCCAAGGGCACGACGGTCATCCACCGCGCCGATCTGGTGCCGCACATGAATTTGGAGCTGTTCTCGCAGGCGCCGCTGATGACCGAGGACGCCTACCGCGCCCTTGGGCGCAATGCTGCAGACTACGCGCGCGGACTGAGCCCCGAGCCGGTCGTTGTTGCCTATCGCGGGCAGGCGCTGGGTGCCCGCTACCATGCCGAGACCGCGCTGCTCTACGCGATTGAGACCGCACTGTGCGATCCTACGGTGGAGCCTGTCACGCTGGAGGTGCGTTTCCATGAGCGCGGCTGACCGCTACCCGCTGGCCGAGCACGATCCTGAGCGCGTCCACAGCCGCTCCGGCCGGACCCTTGGCGCCTTATCGGTGGAAGCCATCGTCGCTGGCGAGGTAGCGATCGAGGAGCTGGCAATCGCTCCCGATGGGCTGCGCGCGCAGGCCGAGATCGCGCGCGCCGCCGGTCGGCCAACGCTTGCGCGCAATTTCGAGCGCGCCGCTGAACTCGTGACGGTGCCCGAGGCGCTGCTGCTGCGGGTCTATGAGCTGCTACGGCCGGGCCGGGCGAAGGATCGGGAAGAGCTGTCGGTGGTCGCCGCCGAGCTGCGTGCCGCGCACGGTGCGGAATTCAACGCGCGGCTGGTCGAGGAAGCGGCAGACCTCTACGAACGGCGCGGCTTGTTTCGCAAACGCTACTGAGCGCGGGTACCGGGGCATGACGCAACCCGATCTCTTGCTGGCACCAATCGACAGGGCGGTGGCGGCCGCCTTACCGCGCTGGGGCTGCGGCGCAGCAGCCACCGCGCGCATGATCAATCACTCGGAGAACGTCACCTATCGGGTCGACGATACAGGGACTGGGTACACCACGATCCTGCGCGTGCACCGCCCGGGCTACCATACCTTGGCCGCGATCCACTCCGAGCTGTGCTGGCTGGATGCGCTCCGGGACGAAGCCGGCGTGGTGACGGCGACCGCGCTCCCGGCGCGGGACGGTGCGACAATCCAGACGCTCGCGGGCGACGGGTTGGACGAGCCGCGCTACGCGGTGATGTTCTCGTTCCTCACCGGCGCGGAGCCATCCGAAACAGCATTGCTGGAGCCGTTCGAGCGACTGGGCGAGGTCACCGCCCGTCTGCACGGGCACGTTAGGCGTTGGCCGCTACCGCAGGGCTTCGTCCGGCAGACCTGGGATTTCGACACCATGCTCGGCTGCCGCCCGATCTGGGGCGACTGGCGCGCCGGCATGGGCATGAACGCTGCGCGGCAGGCGCAACTGCAGCGGCTGGCCGACGCTATTGAGCGACGGCTGCGGCGCTACGGCCATGGCGCCGACCGTTTCGGCCTGATCCACGCCGACCTGCGCCTCGCCAACCTTCTCGTGGAAGGCCCGACGACGAAGGTGATCGACTTCGACGATTGCGGCTTCGGCTGGTACCTCTATGACCTCGGCGCCGCGCTCTCGTTCATCGAGCACCGGCCCGATGTGCCCGAGCTGGTCGAGGCCTGGGTGCGCGGCTACTGCCGGGTTGCACCGCTGGCCGCCGAAGACGAGGCCGAGATCCCCACCTTTATCCTGCTGCGCCGCCTGCTGCTGGTGGCCTGGATCGGCTCACACGCGGAGACCGACCTCGCCCAGTCGATGGGCGAGGCCTACACCGAAGGCAGTTGCACACTGGCGGAACAATATCTGGCACGGTTCGGGGAGGGCAGATGATGAACGATTACGAGCACGTTTAGGACTGGACCCGCTGCTTGCTGATCGATTGACAGGTTGGTGGCGCTGGCATGCTCTTAGCTTAACAGAGGGCGCCGACGCCGCAGCTGCTGGTGCCGCACAAGAACAATGGGAGTGACCCGATGCTGACGCGACGTGAGCTGTTGGGAACTGCCGCCGCGGCAGCGGCGGTCGGGGTGATGGGACCTAGTGCGCAGGCTGCGCGCGCCGGCGAGCTCAACATCCTCTGCTGGGAGGGCTACAACTCCGCCCAGGTGCTGGATCCGTTCCGAGCCATGAAGACGGCCAACGTGCGTGCCGAATCGCTGACCAATGATCCGACCATGATCAACCGGCTGCGAGCTGGCGAGACCAATGTCTGGGACCTGATCAACGTCAACAATCCCTGGGCGCGCAAGATCATGGCGCCCGAGAAGCTGATCAGGCCCTTGGACCGGGCGCGGATGGAGCCCTATTTCGACAAGATGTTGCCGGCCTTCAAGCCGCCCTATCGCTGGGCAATGAGCGACGACGGTAGCGAGCTTTTGGGCATGGCGCAGCGGTTCGGGCCCTACAGCTTCGTCGTGAACACCGACAAGATCAGCCGGGCCATGGCCGAGGACGAGGGCTGGGATCTGTGGAACGATGCCGCACTGGCCGGCCGCTACGGCATCCTCGAGTCCGACGATTGGAACGTGTTCAACATCTTCGTCATCGCCGGCATGGACCCGTTCACCGAGCATAGCGAGGCCGAGATGGCAACCTTCGCCGAGACGGCAAAGCGGGTGTTCGGCGGTGCCAAGCTGGTCGGCGACATCGCCACCATGAACCAGGCGCTGGTCTCGGGCGAGATCGATCTGCATCTCACCGGCGGCACCTACTCCGTCTCCCCGGCGCGCGCCGACGGGCATCCCGAGCTGCGTGGTGTCACGCCCAACAAGGGACCGATGGGCGGCAAGGGCGGCATCGCCTGGATCGAAATTACCTCAACGGTCGCCAACCCGGATCTATCGCCGCTGGCCGTCGACTTCCTGGAATACGTGCAGCAACCGGAAACGGCCCACATCGTGGCCTTTGCCGAAGGCACGTTCAATCCGGTGGCGCAGATGGGCAATCCCAAATGCTTCGAGCGGTTCACGCTCGAGGAGCTGGACGCGATCCAGTGGGACAGCCTGGAGGAGGAGATGAGCCGGTCGGTCGAGTACGACATCGTGCCCGACTACGACAAGGCGCTGGATCTTATGACAGCGGCGAAGCGGGCGCGCGGCTGACCACGTTGGCGGCAACCCAGCCGATCCTGCAGCTCGTCGGCGTCAGCCGCATGTTCGGCGAGCTCGCGGCGGTCGACCGCGTCGACCTCGAGGTGCGCGAGGGTGAGTTCTTCACCGTGGTCGGACCGTCCGGCTCGGGCAAGACCACGCTCCTGCGTATGCTGGCCGGCATGGAGATGCCCAGCGACGGCGACATCCTGCTGCGCGGCAAGCGGATCAACGATCTGCCCGCGAACCGGCGGCCGACCTGCCTCGTGTTCCAGTCGCTGGCGCTGTTCCCGCACCGCTCGGTCGGCCAGAACATCGAGTTCCCGCTCAAGATGAAGGGCGTCGCCGCCGCCGTCCGGCGCGAGCGGGCGCTGGCATTGATGCGCATGGTCCGGCTGCCCGAGGACTATTACGGCAAGAACGTCTCCAAGTGCTCGGGCGGTGAGCGGCAGCGGGTCGCCCTGGCCCGTGCCTTCGCCTACGACCCCGAGATCCTGTTTTTCGACGAGCCGCTGTCGGCGATCGACTACAAACTCAGGAAAGTCCTCGAGCGCGAGCTCAAGGATATCCACAAGGAAACCGGCAAGACCTTCATGTATATCACCCACAGCCTCGAGGAGGCGATGGTGATGAGCGATCGGATCGGCGTGATGCGCAGCGGCCGGCTGGTTCAGGTCGGCACGCCGAAAGACATCTATAACCGCCCCGTCGACCGGTTCGTCTCCGAGTTCATGGGCGACGTCAACGTGATCGCCGTCATGCCTGACGGCAATGGCAGTTTCGTGGGCGTTGACGTGCCCGGCCAGTTCCGGGCGCCGGTCACGGCCGCCGAGCCCGGCTACCTCGTGATCCGGCCGGAGTTCCTACGTTTCGTCGCGACCGGGGCCGAGGCCGAGAACGCGATCGCCGGCACGGTCTACAACGAGTATTCCCTAGGTTCGCGCATGCAGTACCAGGTCCGCGTCGGCGACAAGGTGTTCGTCGTCGAGCGCTCGCGCCGCGAGGCCTGGGAAGGCGGCCTCGACCGGCCGGTCCTGCTGGGCTGGGACGCCGGCGACGCGATCTTCGTGCCGGGCTGAGCGATGGCTTCGTCGCGGCTCACGCTCGGCGCCCGCTGCGCCATCCCAGTCCTGCTACTCCTGGCGCTGGGCTTCGCGGCCCCACTGATCACGGTGACCGCCTATTCGTTCGCAACCCCGCGCAGCTTCGATGTCTTCCGCAGCTTCACGCTCGCCAACTACGCCTCGATCTTCGACCCCGCCAACACGGTCTGGACCTCGTTTGCCTGGTCGCTGGCGCTGGCGGCCGCGACCGTCCTGCTGCTGTCGCTGGTCGCCTACCCGATCGCCTGGGGTCTCGCGCGCATGTTCGGCCGCTGGTCCAGCTTGGTCAGCCTTTTGTTCGTATTCCCGCTGTTCATCTCGGAGAACATCCGCCTCTATGGCTGGGTCCTGTTCTTCATCAAGGGTGGCGTGCTTGACGGCACACTGAAGAGCCTGTTCGGGATCGGCGGTCCGGAGATCCTGTTTACGCCCGGCATGATCGTATTCGGCATGGTCTACGTCTATCTGCCGTTCATGCTGTTCCCGATGACGCTGGGGCTGTCCCTGGTGCCGCGCGACCTGGTCGACGCCGCGGGCGATCTCGGCGCCTCGCGCCTGCAGATCTGGCGCGAGGTCGAGCTGCCGCTCGCGATGCCCGGCATCCTGATCGGCTTCCTGCTCACCTTCGTGCTGGCCGCCGGTGCCGTGGCCGAGGCCAAGATCCTGGGTGGCCAGTCGATCATCGTCATCACCCACGACATCGAGATCGCCTTCACCTACGCGCAGAACTGGCCGCTGGGGGCGGCCCTTGCCGTGCTGCTGATGCTGGTGATCGGCGGCCTCACCCTACTGGCCCTACGCCATCTCGACCTCGACCGAATCCTGGGCCGGCGCTGACCATGGCTCGCCGCACCGATCGCTGGATCGCCGCCTGGACCGGTCTCGTCGTCGTGCTGATCTACCTGCCGGTCCTGTGCGGGCTCCTGGCGTCGCTCGGCAAGTCCCGCTACTTCACCTTCCCGATCCGCCAATGGTCGCTCGACTGGTGGCAACGCACCACCGATTCGCTTGAGATCGGGATCCTGGTCCACACCTCGCTGCTGCTCGCCGCCTGGGTCACCGCCATCGCGGTCGTACTGGGCTTCTGCGGTGCCCTGGCCTTCGCCCGCTACGACTGGCGCGGCCGGCGCCTGTTCCAGAAGCTCGTGCTGCTGCCGATCTTCTTCCCACAGCCGGTGCTGGGCCTGGCCCTGCTGCTCTGGTTCAACGCGGCCAGCGTGCCGATGTCCTGGCACACGGCGATCATCGCGCACCTGGTCTGGATCGTGCCCGTGGTCACGCTGGTGATGGCGATCCAGGTCTACGGCTTCGACATTGCCTTGGAGGAGGCCGCGTTCGACTTGGGTGCTTCACGCCTGCAGGTCCTGCGCGAGGTCACCCTGCCGATCCTGTGGCCGGGCATCTGGTCCGGTGCCTTGTTCGCCTTTCTCCTGTCCTGGGGCAATTTTCCGCTCTCGCTTTACACCACCGGCGCCGATTCGACCGTGCCCGAGTGGCTCTACGCCAAGATGGTCGCGGGCTACACGCCGATGGTGCCGACGCTCGGCACCTTCACCGTGCTCGCCGCCGCGGCCCTGCTGCTCGCCGCCGGCGCCGTTCGCCGCCTGTCCTCACGCCACTGATCCGAAGAGCGACGAAACGATGCTCACGTCTATCACCGGCCGCTCCGTCGTCGTTACCGGTGCCTCCAAGGGTATCGGCAAGGGCATCGCCCGCGTGTTCGCGCGCCAGGGCGCGAGGGTCCTCATCGTCGCCCGCACCGGCGCGGATGCCGAGGCGACGGCGGCCGAGATCGGCCATGGCGCCTCCGGCTTCGCCGCCGACGTGACGCAGCCGGCCGACATGGCGGCCATGGCCGCCGCCGCCGTGGAGCGCCACGGCGGCATCGACATTTTGTGCGCCAATGCCGGCATCTTCCCGATGGCCAGGCTCGCCGACATGACCACCGACGACTGGGACCAGGTCATGGGCACCAATCTCAAGGGCATGTTCCTCGCCGTGCAGGCCTGCCTGCCGGCGCTGCAGCGCTCGGGCCGCGGCCGCGTCGTCGTCACCAGCTCGATCACCGGACCCATCACCGGCCTGCCCGGCTGGTCCCACTACGGCGCCTCGAAGGCGGGCCAGCTCGGCTTCGTGCGCACCGCCGCGATCGAGCTCGCCCGTCATCAGGTCACCATCAACGCCGTGCTGCCCGGCAACATCAAGACCGAGGGCCTGGACGATCTCGGCCAGGACTATCTGGATGCGATGACCGCCTCGGTACCGCTGCGCCGCCTGGGCTCGGTCGAGGACATCGGAAACGCCGCCCTGTTCTTTGCTTCCGACGAGGCCGCCTATATCACTGGCCAGACCCTGGTCGTGGACGGCGGCCAAGTGTTACCGGAGAGCCTCTCGGCTCTTGAGGACTGACCCCGAATGACCACCCCCATCCACGCCCGCTTCGCCTCGAAGGCCGACTTCCTCGCGAAGTCGAAAACCTACTGGAACCCGGGCAAGACCCAGTTCTGGCAGGATGCCGGCATCGACCTGGTGATCGATCGCCGCGAGGGCTACTTCCTCCACGATCTGTCCGGCCACCGCCTGATCGACATGCACCTCAACGGCGGCACCTACAATTTGGGCCACCGCAACCCGGAGCTGGTCCAGGCGCTCAAGGACGGACTCGACCATTTCGACATGGGCAACCACCATTTCCCGGCATTGTGCCGCACGGCTTTGGCCGAGGAGCTGCACCGGGTCAGCCCGCCATCGCTGCAATACACGATCTTCGCCTCTGGCGGTGGCGAGGCCATCGACATCGCGCTGAAGTCCGCGCGCCATGCCGCCGGCAAGCGCCGAATCGTCTCGATCATCAAGGCCTACCATGGCCATACCGGACTCGCCGTGTGCTCCGGTGACCCGCGCTTCTCCGAGCTGTTCCTGGCCGACAGGCCGGACGAGTTCTCCCAAGTGCCGTTCAACGACCTCGACGCGATGGAAGCAGCACTCCGGGGTCGCGACGTCGCCGCCGTGATCATGGAGACCATCCCCGCCACCTATGGCTTCCCGATGCCGGCCGACGGCTACCTGCCGGCGGTGAAGTCGCTGTGCGAGCGCTATGGTGCCTACTATATCGCCGACGAAGTGCAGACCGGGCTGATGCGTACCGGCGAGATGTGGGCAATCACCAAGTACGGCGTGACGCCCGACATCCTGGTCACGGCCAAGGGCATCGGCGGCGGGCTCTACACGCTCGGCTGCGTGCTGGTATCCGAGGAGACCGGGGCTTGGTTGCGCCAGGACGGCTTCGGCCACATCAGCACCGGCGGAGGTGCCGAGCTCGGTTGCTTGGTAGCCCTCAAGGTGCTGGAAATCTGCCAGCGCCCCGAGGTACGGGCCAACATTCACGCCCAAACGGCGCTCTGGGCCGAGCACCTGGGCCAGATTCAGGCTCTCCATCCCGACTTCTTCGTCGGCGTGAGGCAGAACGGCGTGGTGATGGGGCTGGAGTTCGACCACCCGGAAGGCGCCAAGCACGTGATGCGCGCCCTCTATCGCAACGGTGTTTGGGCGATATTCTCAACTCTAGATCCCCGCGTTCTCCAATGGAAGTCAGGCCTATTGAAAACCGAAGAGCAATGCCTGAACATCCTAGAAATCCTGGAAACTTCAATTGGCGAATCACAAAATAATATTCGCACTCATACCTAGAATTGCCGTTTTTATTTAGTAATAGTCCGACTTTTACATGAAGATTATTTCTAATTGTCACCTCAATGGTGGGCCCATTCTAGCGGCCATGCTGCTGCACGCCAAAGGTGCCTTTGCGACCCGGCTTGAGTGCACCTTCCTCTCCTGCTGACCACCACGATCGAGGTGAAGGTCGAGGCACAAAGTGAGCCCGAGATCCAGGCCGCTATAATCGAGGAGATATAGCACTTGGCGCAGTGGGTCTAAATCGATACGGGAACGGGACCCTGGATCAGCATGCAATCTTGGCTCTGGCGCGCTTTCGATACTGCTGGCGAAGTCCGCGGCGGCTGGGATCGGGGTGGCCGTCGAGTGTGTTGGCAGTGAGCCGATCACCCTGTCGAGGTGCCTGCCATGGCGCTGCGCCAGGGTTCGCCAGCGCCGATTCCCGAGGACACCGGAGGTGTCGCCCGTGCTGCCTTTGCGCGTGGGTCGCTGCTC
>JBATRI010000448.1:0-10120 GCA_049292515.1 Geminicoccaceae bacterium | reverse complement strand
CCCACCGACAGCGCGGCCCTGATCCACAGCATCGCTGCCGGCGACCTCGCGGCGGTCCATCCCGATCTGCACGGCCTGGCGCTTCGGAGCTTCGGCAACGGCTACCAGGCGATCCTGTTCGCCGCCGCGGCCGTTGCCGCCATCGCGTCGCTGTCGAGCTGGCTGCTGATCCGCTCCGCCGACACCGCGACCATCGCCCGGCATCTGCGCATCGAGGCTACCCAGCCACTGTCGGCCGAGTAGCCGGCGGCTCAGGAGACCGCCGCCAGCTCCTCGGTCCGCCGGGCACTCGTGGCCGGGCGGTGGTCGGCCGCCAGCATGGTGTAGACGGCGGGCAGCACGAACAGCGTGAACAGCGTGCCGATCAGCATGCCGGACACGATCACGAGGCCGATCGCGAAGCGGCTGGCGGCACCGGCGCCGGCCGCCGCCAGCAGCGGGAACAGGCCCACCACCATGGCGGCCGTGGTCATCAGGATCGGTCGCAGCCGCACCCGAGCCGCCTGGGCGATGGCCCGGCGACGGTCGAGATTCTCGTTGCGCTGCAGCTCGTTGGCGAACTCGACCATCAAGATGCCGTGCTTGCTGATCAGGCCGATCAGGGTCACGAGGCCGATCTGGGTGTAGATGTTCAAGGTGCCGAGCCCGAAGAACAGCGGCAGCAGGGCACCGCAGATCGACATCGGCACGCTGACCAGGATCACGAGCGGGTCGCGCAAGGATTCGAACTGGGCCGCCAGCACCAGGAAGATCACCACCAGCGCGAACGCGAAGGTGACGGTGAGCTGGTTGCCCTCGGTGACGTACTGGCGCGAGTCCGACAGGAACGCGTGCTGGAAGTCCGCCGGCAGCCGCTCCCTGGCCTGCTGCTCAAGGAACGCCACCGCCTGGCCCATGCTCACGCCCGGCATCGGCACCGCGGAGAAGGTCGCCGCATTGAGCTGGTTGTACTGGGTCAGCGCGTTGGGGGCGGTACCGGACTCGATCCGCACCACCGTCGACAGCGGCACGGACTCGCCGCTGTTGGTCTTGACGTAGTACTGGCCCAGGCTGGCGGCGGACAGCCTCTCGGCGCGCGGCACCTGCGGGATGACCTCGTAGGAGCGGCCGTTGAGATTGAACCGGTTGACGTAGTTGCCGCCGACCATGGTCGCCAGCGCCTCGCCGACCGACGCCATGGTAATGCCCAGATCGTTGGCCTTGGCGCGGTCGACCTGGATCCGGATCACCGGATTGTTGAAGGCGAGATCGCTGTCGGTGACGATGAACAGGCCGCTTTTGCGCGCGGCGGCCTTGATCTCCTCCATCAGCTTGAACACGGTCTCGTAGCCCGCGGGCGAGCTGATCACCATCTGCACCGGCAGGCCGCCGGTTGAGCCCGGCAACGGCGGCAGCGAGAACGCGAACACGCTCTGGCCGGTGATCTTGTCGAGCTCGCCCTGGACCAGCGGGGTGAGTTCCTGCTCGCTGCGGGTCCGCTCGTCCCACGGCTTGAGGATCATGCCGGCGATGCCGCTGCTGGGGCCACCCTCGATGCCGTTGATGACGAACCGCGTGTCGGTCTCGGGGAACGAGGCGAAGACCTGGTCGACCTGCTCCCCGAAGGCGTCGACATAGTCGAGATTGGCGTATTGCGGCGCCTTGATCAGCGAGAAGACGATGCCCTGGTCCTCGGCCGGCGCCAGCTCGGACTGGGTGTGGGTGAACAGGAATCCGGTCAGCGCCAGCACCGCGACGGCGAACAGGGCGGTCACCGGGCGGTAGTCGAGCGAGCGGTCGAGGCGCCGCCCATACCAGTCGGTGACCCGCGTGAAGACCCGGTCGATCAGGTTGGCGAAGCGGCCTTGCGAGCCGTGCCCCTGCAGGATCATCGAGCACATCATCGGCGACAGGGTCAGCGCCACGACACCGGAGATGATCACCGCCCCGGCCAGCGTGAACGCGAACTCGCGGAACAGCGCGCCGGTAAGGCCGGTGAGGAAGCCGATGGGGGCGTAGACGGCGGCCAGCGTGATCGTCATCGCGACCACGGGGCCGGCGATCTCGCGGGCGCCGACCAGGGATGCCTGCAGCGGCGTCAGCCCCTCCTCGATGTGCCGATGCACGTTCTCGACCACGACGATGGCGTCGTCGACGACGAGCCCGATCGCCAGCACCATGGCCAGCAGCGTCAGCAGGTTGAGGCTGAAGCCCAGGGCCAGCATCAGCATGCAGCCGCCGATGATCGAGAGCGGGATCGTCACCACCGGGATCAGCACCGAGCGCATCGAGCCCAGGAACAGGAAGATCACCACGACGACGATGGCCACGGCCTCGATCAGCGTGCGCTGGACCTCCTCGATCGAGGATTCGATGAACCGCGTCGAATCGTAGACCACCTCCGCCTCGACCGTCGGCGGCAGGCCGCGCTCGATCGTGGGCAGGATCTCGCGCACGCCCTCGACGATCTCCAGCGGGTTGCCGGTGGGCGTCGCGTTGACGCCGATGAACACCGCCCGCTGGCCGTTCATGGAAACCGACGAGTTGCTGTTCTGCGCGCCCAGCTCGATGGTGGCGATGTCGCGCAGCCGGACGAGGCCGCCGGCCTCGGCCTTGACCACCATGTCGCGGAACTCGTCCAGGCTCTTCAGCCCGGTGTCGGCCACGATGTCGACGACGGTGAAGTAGCCCTTGGCTTGGCCGGGTGCCGACTGGAAATTGTTGGCCCGAATCGCGGCCGCCACCTCGGGCGGCGAGATCCCGCGCGCCGCCATCCGCGCCGGGTCGAGCCAGACCCGCATCGCGAACGGCTGTCCGCCCAGGATCTGGGCCTCGGCCACGCCCGGGACCGTGGCCAGCAGGGGCTGCACCACGCGGGTGAGGTAGTCGGTGATCGCCGGGCCGGTCAGCTCCGGGCTGGAGAAGCCCATGTACATGACCGCGGTCGTGTCGCCGGTCGACTTCAGGATGACCGGGTCGTTGGCCTCGTTGGGGATCTGGTACTTGACCTGCTGCACCTTGGCCATGACGTCGGTCATGGCGACGTTGGGGTCCCAGTTCAGCTGGATGAAGGCCTTGACCGTGCTCTGCCCCTGCATCGAGGACGCGGTCATGTAGTCGATGCCCTCGGCCGAGGCCACGGCCTGGGCGATGGGCGTCGTGATGAAGCCCTGCATCAGCTCGGCCGAGGCGCCCGGATAGGAGGTGGTGACGGTGATCACCGTGTTCTTCAGCTCCGGGTACTGCCGCACCGGCAGCTCGAAGAAGGCGCGCAGGCCGATTAGCAGGATCAGCAGGCTGACCACGGCGGCCAGCACCGGCCGGCGCACGAAAATGTCGGTGAACTTCATGCCCTGGCTTCCCTGGCCGCTGCCGTGCTCACTGGACCGGCATCTTGGCCGGCGGCGTCAGCGTGTTGTCGGTGGTGACGGTGACGGGGCTGCCGTTCTGCAGCTTGAGCTGGCCCGAGCTCACCACCATCTGGCCGGGCTCGACCCCGCGCACGATGGTCACCCGGTTGTCGAAGCTCAGGCCGGCCTCGACGAAGGTCTGCACCGCCGTGTGGGTCGGCTTGCCGTCGGCGCCTTTCTCCCCCTCCTGCACCACGAACACCGAATCCCCATAGAGCGTCCGGTCGATGGCAGTCTCCGGCACGCTGACCACGTCCGCACTCGGCGGCAGCACCACGCGCGCGTTGACGAACATGCCGGGCAGCAGGCGATGGCCGGGATTGTCGAGGGTCGCCTGCAGCCGGATCACCCGCGTGCCGGGATCGACCTGGGGCTCGATCGTGGTGATCGCACCGGTGAAGGTCTCGCCCGGGAAGGCGTCCGCGTGCAGCTCGACCTTCTGCCCGACCTCGACCGCCGCCCGGTTCTGCTCGGGCAGGGTGAAATTGGCGTAGAGCTGGTCGAGATCGGTGAGCGTCACCAGCTCGTCGCCCTTGCCGACATACTGGCCGAGCTCGACATGGCGGATGCCGAGCTGGCCCGCGAACGGTGCCTTGAGCAGCTTCTGGTCGATCACCGCCCGGCTTCTGGCGATGCCGGCGCGGGCGTCCTCGAGCTGCTGCTGGTTCTCGTCGACCGTGGCCTGGGTCGCGAAGTCGCGCCGAGCCAGCCGCTGCGTGCGCTCCAGGTTGGCGATCGCCAGCCGCTCGCGCGCCAGGTAGCTGGCGAGGTCGGCCTGCTCCGGGGCATCGTTGAGCTGCACCAGTGGCGCTCCCGCCTCCACCGTGGCGCCGGAAGTGAACTCGATCGTCACCACCCGACCCTCGGCCTCGGGCGCCAGATTCACCTGGCGCACCGCGGTCAGGGTGCCGATGCCGTCGAGGAACATGGGCATCGGCCCGAGCTCGGCCGGTGCCGCCGCCACCGGGGTCGGCGGCGGTACCTGGCTCGCGAAGAAGTCGGCGATGGCCTTGGAGCGGAAGCGGTCGAAGCCGTAGATGCCCCCGCCGACCAGGCCCAGGAGCAGCGCCACGATGACGAACCAGACCACGACCCGCCGCCGCGACGGCTTGCGGTCGGCCCGGTCCGGCTGCGCACGGGTGTCCTCGTAGGTCGAAGTGGCCATCGTTTCCTCGGTCAGTCGGCGGCAGGGGCCGGCTGCGGCGCCGGCGGATGGAGGGCTGCAGGGTCGAGATGGGCGGCGATGGCCCGATCCTCGAGCCCGATCCCGCGCAGCACGAAGCGGGCGAGGTCGACCAGCACGGCGTCGAGCGGCCCGGCATAGGGGAAGACCGGCCGGTCGCTGAGCCGCCCGAACGCCATCATCGACGCCACGTGGTAGGCGAACCAGAACGCGTTGGCGGCCTCGCCGCTGCCCGGGCGCAGATCGCCGGCCGCGGCGGCGGCCGCATGGCAGGCCGTAAACTTGGGCAGGATCTCCGCCACCACCCAGGCCGACACCAGCCGCACATACTCGCCGTCCTCGACCAGGCTGTGCAGGGCCAGCCGCTCCTCGACCTCTTTCTCGTGCGGCTCGCTGCAGGCGCCCAGCGCCACTTGCTGGATCAGCAGATGCACCATCTCGACCAGCGACGCGGTCGACGGCGCGAGGCCAGCCAGCCGCTCCAGGCCCGGATCGCCCTGGCAGCCGAGCCGCAGGATCTCCTCGTAGAGGGCAGCCTTGCTCGGGAAATGCTGGAACACCAGCGCTTCCGACACGCCGGCCGCGCGGGCCAGCTGCTTGGTCGTGGTCCCGGCGAAGCCGTGTCGCGCGAACAGCGGCTTGGCCGCCTCGACGATGGCGACCCGGCGTTCCTCGGCGTGCAGGCGGGGCTTGGACATGGCCTGAAAATAGCGCCGCTGCCGCCGCTCGCAAGAGCTGAGTGAGCACTTGCTCACCACACGTTGCTGGATGAGGCCGTCTGGTTGCGCCTATGTGGTCGGACGTCGCCGGCCCGGGCGCAGCCGAGGAGACCAGGGGTGGAGCTGAACGCCGATTTTTCCAGGCGCGCCGCCGTGCACGCCGCCCGGCTGGCCTGGGTGCCGTCGCCCGCGGTCGGGGTCGAGCGCCGGATGCTGGACCGGATCGGCGAGGAGGTCGCCCGCGCCACCAGCATCGTCCGCTATGCCCCGGGCAGCGCCTTCCCGGCGCATGTCCATGGCGGCGGCGAGGAGTTCCTGGTCCTGGACGGCGTGTTCCAGGACGAGCACGGCGATTTCGGCCCTGGCGCCTACATCCGCAACCCACCCCAGTCCCGCCACACCCCGGCCTCGGCCCCGGGCTGCACGATCTTCGTCAAGCTCTGGCAGTTCGACCCCGCCGACCGCACCCAGATCCGCCTGGGCACGAGCGACATGACGTTCGCGCCGGCGGCCGGCCGGCCCGGCGTCGAGGTGGTGCCGCTGTTCCAGGACAGCCACGAGGACGTCCGCCTGGAACGCTGGGCTGCCGGTACGGAGATCGCCTTCGCACCACGAGGCGGGATCGAGCTGCTGGTGCTGGAGGGCGGGTTCGCCGAAGGCGGCGACGCGTTCGCGCCCCAGTCCTGGCTGCGGCTGCCGGTCGGTGCCGCGTTGCGGGCCGAGGCCGGGCCGGCAGGCTGCCGGCTCTGGGTGAAGGAGGGTCATCTCGCGGGTGCCGAACGGCGCTGGCGCGACGCCGGGTCGCCCGGCTGAACCAGCCGCGCTGCATTGCAAGATCTTTGAGCTTCGGCAAACTGCCGCCGCTCGCCATGAAGCGACCGGGCATTCCGTGCACCCCAATCCGAGGCAAGCATGCCCGACGCTAGACGGACGGCGCCGACACGGCTGACCTTGGCGAGCCGCCAGATCCCATTCGAATCCGCCCTGGCGCCGGTGCTGCACTTCATCGGCATCGTCTTGTGCTGTCTCGCGGCCATCATGCTGGTGCCCGCCATGGTCGACCTGGCCAATGGCCACCGCGACTACCGGACGTTTCTTGCTGCGGCGGGCATCACCGGCTTCGTGGGCGTCAGCCTCACCTGTGCGTTCTCGGGCCGGATCACGCGGATCGGGCGGCGTGACGGCGTGCTGGCGGTTCTGCTCACCTGGGCCGGCGCCGTGGCCTTCGGTGCGCTGCCCTTTCTGCTCGCGGAGCAGCCGCTGTCGCTGACGGACGCCGTGTTCGAATCGGCCTCGGGGCTCACCGCCACCGGCTCCACCCTGCATGTCGGGCTGGACCAGACCCCGCAAGGGATCTTGATGTGGCGCTTCCTGCTCAGTTGGATGGGCGGCTTCGGGCTGGTCACCTTCGCCGTGTTGATTCTGCCCTATCTGCGGGTCGGCGGCCTGCAATTGTTCATGATCGACCTCTCCGCCCGGCCCGGCAAGTTCCTCCCGCGCACCGCCGAGGTCGTGGCGCGGATCGCGCAGGTCTACATCCTGCTGACGGTCGCCTGCGCCATCAGCTACGGGGCCGCGGGGATGTCCACGTTCGACGCCGTGGGGCATGCCATGGCGACGGTCGCCACGGCCGGCGTGTCCTCGCACGATGCCGGGCTCGGCTATTTCCAAAGCCCGGCGATCGAATGGATCGCCACCCTGTTCATGCTGCTCAGCGCGATGCCGTTCGTGCTCTACATCTACATCCTGCGCGGCCAGGCCGCCCCGTTGCTGAGCGACTCCCAGGTCCGGCTGTTCCTGTCCCTCATTCTGGCCGCGGTTACGCTGTTGACGCTCTGGCGGCTCCGCGGCGATGCCGCGACCGTCGAGCAGGCTGTCCGCGAGGCGGCCTTCAACGTGGTGTCGATCATCAGCACCACGGGCTTCGTCAGCCACGACTTCCACGACTGGGGCAGCTTCGCCTCGCTGCTGCTGCTCTGCGCCATGCTCATGGGTGGCTGCGCCGGCTCCACCGCCGGCGGCATCAAGATGTTCCGCCTGGTCCTGCTGCTCAAGATGCTGAAGGTTCAGATCCAGCGGCAGATCCTGCCGAACGGCGTGTTCCACAGCTCCTACAACGGCCAGCCGATTCCGGTCGAGCTCCTGGCCGGCGTGGTCGCCTTCACCTTCGCCTATCTGGTCACCTTCTCGTTGCTGGCCATGGGGCTGGCCCTGACCGGGCTCCATCTCGACGAAAGCCTGGGTGCCGCGGCGGCAGCACTGGGCAGCGTCGGCCTGGGCCTCGGCGAGCGCATCGGCCCATGCTGCACCTTCGGTTCCCTGTCCGACACCGCCACCTGGCTGCTCACCGTCGGCATGATCGTCGGCCGCCTCGAGATCCTGCTGTTCCTGCTGCCGTTCACGCGCCCGTTCTGGCGAGCCTGACCCGGGCGGACCGATCTGCGCTCGGCTTCTACCCCGCGTCAGGAAACAGACAACCTGAGGGGCACCGCAACGCCGAACCCATCACGCCGCGTCAATCACACCGCTCGCAGAGCCCGCCGTCGCGCCTCGACGTAAAGCTGGCTGGGCCCACAGCAGCATTCTTTCCCAGTCCAGTTCATTCGTCGACGACCCTGATGAGGGTTTTGCCGATCACGCCCGCCTCGACGGCGAGATGGCCCTCGAAGGTACGCGGCAGCGGCAGGACTATGCCGATCTTGGGATTGTAGGACTTGGCCTGCAGGCAATCGGTGAGGTCGCTGATCGCAATCTTCTTCGCATTGCTCGGCATCGTGTAGACATAGACGAACCGGACTGCGCAGTTGCCAACCATCGACGGGACCATCGGGACAGGAACCCGTTCCGCCGCATCCCGGGCGGCATAAACGCTGACAACCCCGCCGTTCGCCAAGCATGCCAGGTCGAGCTCCATGTTCGCCGCGAAGTCGACCTCGACGATGCGGTCAACGCCCTCGTTCTTGGTTTGGGCCTTGATCTCGGCCGCCACGTCGGCGCCGTTACGGTCGAGCACGAGGTCCGCCCCAGCCTGGCGCGCGACTTCCTGCTGCTCGGGACGCCGGACCGTGGCAGCCACCCATGCTCCGGCCCATTTGGCGAGTTGGATCGCGGCCGAGCCAACCACGCCAGCACCACCCTGCACCAGCACACGGCGTCCGCGAAGATCACCATCGGCGAAGAGGCACCTATGGGCAGTCAGAGCCGGAACCCCGAGCGAGGCACCGATGTCGAACGAGGTGCCGTCAGGTAGTCGAACGGCATTTGCCGCGGGCACCGTCACATACTCTGCCGCGGTTCCGCCGGCGCGGCCGGTCTGCGCCTCGAAAATCCACACCCGCTCCCCTATCCGGTTTGGCGCTACCCCTTCGCCGACCGCCTCAATGACGCCTGCGCCGTCTTGGTGAGGAACGATGCGCGGGAACGCCATCTTGGCTACGAAGCCGGTGCGATTCTTGATGTCGCTCGGGTTGATGCCCGACACATGGATGCGGACAAGCACTTCGCCGGCTGCCGGCCTCGGTTGCGGCAGATCGCCGAAAACGAGGACGTCCTCAGCCGCTCCCTGGCGCTCGTAGAACACAGCTCGCATCCTTGCCTCCTTTGCATTGCCGGGAGTTAGCCGTTTCGTAGAGTCGGCGTGACGTGCTCCCCATTTGTCCTAGCTGTGAAACCGTCCAAGGGACAAACGGCTAAGTCGGGCAACGCCAGCGAGCGCAGGAAATTGGCGGGGTCGTAGGCCAGGGCATGGGGCTGCAGCCGCACCGCGTTGTGGCGGCAGGCGTGGCGGGACAGGCGCGTCCAGCGCAGCGCCAGCTCGCCCTCCTTGGTGTGCTGCTCGGCGGTGCCGCTGGGATTATAGAACTTGCCGATCCACCCAACCGGCCGCGTCAGGTTGGTGAGAATGAACCCGACCCGCCGATATAGCTCGCCCTGGTGCCACTTGCCGCAACAGGCCGAGCAACCGGAGCCGGATGTTCCTGCCGCGCCGCCCCTCGCCAAAGGCCGAGGCGGGCATCGCGTTCAGGCTGAAGGCATATCCAGCTCGCGGCAGGCGCGCAGGCCGCCGTTAGAAGTGATCCGAGCCCCATGCTGCATCATTCCCCCGATCCTGCACACTTGCCGACCACCCTCCGCCGAGTCCATGGGTGGCCTTGACAAATCGCCCTGTGCCTGATCCGATGCGAGGATGATATTCCTTCATAATCTCGACTGTCCCGACTCGAGAACGACGGCTCCAGTCGATCTAGTGGCATCGCAGAATTGCACGAACGAATTAATCGCAAAGCACGCACGAACCCGACGAACCGGTCCGGCACAGCCGCAGATACACGTACGATATCGAGCAATTGGCACGTCCGAACCCAACGCAATACGATCGGGCGCTCCACGGGCATGGCCCGAAACTCGGGCCGAAAGCGACCACGGCCGCACCCGAAGGTACGGCCGTGGCTTCGTCACGCAGGTACGATCTTGCGCCGCTGGTGCGTCAGGCGGCCTTCTGGGCCTGGCGCTGGAAGGCGGCGTTCGCCGTGCCGAGGACGGACTGGCCGACCTCGAAATAGCGCTGGGTGAGCCGGGCGCCGCGCTCCAGGCTGAGACGCAGATACTCGCCCTGGATCTGGGTCACGCGCTCCCAGTCCACGGCCTTGACCACCTGGTCCCAGTCGACCGCACCCATGAGTGCCGTCCAGGTCTGGACATTCTGCCGGGTCTGTTCCTGGCACAGCCGGGTCAGCGTCTGGCCGAGTTCGGCCGTGCCGTCGGCCGAGCGCTGCGCCACCTCGCGCTGCATCTCCGCGGCACTGCCGGCGGCCCGCTCGACCACCTGG
>JBATRI010000447.1:0-2652 GCA_049292515.1 Geminicoccaceae bacterium | reverse complement strand
AGCGCTCACCAGCAGCTCGCGGGCGACGCGGGGATCGGAGTCCGGCCCGAGCGTGACGGGCGCGCTCGCGCAGCCGGCCAGGGTGGTCAGCAGCAGGGCTGCACGGATGGTCGCCTTGATCGACATTGCCCCTCATTTCCGAAGCCAGGACGGCGTAGCGCGGTAGGCGCCGGCCCCAATGGCCGCCGCCGACCACGGCGCTGGCCGCTATAGCTAATCGGATGGTAACCAAGCGTCACCGCCGATTTGCCCACGGCCGCCGGATGGCCGCCCTCACCGCCGGCCTGGCCCTCGCCGGCTGCAGCCTCGGCGACGACCAGGAGCCGGTGTTCTGCTACCGCACGCTGGCCGACGTCAGCTGCTACCTCGAGCCGGACCGCGACCGGGCCGGCCGGCTGGTCGGCGTCTACCTGCGCGACGCCGACAGCCCCAGCGACAAGGACTACTGGCTGCGCGAGACAGAGGCGCGGATGTCGCGTTGACGCTGGGTTGACCGGCTCTACTATCCCGCACGCGCAACATGACAGGCTACCCGCTCGGGTGGGAGGGTGCCGGCGCTCTGGGAGAGATGAGCATGGCCGAAGCCAGCCGACCGCTGTCGCCACATCTGCAGGTGTACCGATGGTACCTGACGATGGCGTTGTCGATCGCGCATCGGGTGACGGGAGCGGGTCTGACGGTGGGGCTGCTGCTGCTGACGTGGTGGCTGCTGGCGCTGGCCGGCGGCCCGGACAGCTTCGCCACCGTGCGGGCGGTGATGGACAACTGGTTCGGTGGCCTCGTGCTGTTCGGGTTCACGCTGTTCTTGTGGTTCCATACCCTCAACGGCGTGCGCCATCTGGTCTGGGACACGGGCTACGGGCTCGACAAGGACGTGGCGCGGCAGAGCGGGATCGTGGTCGTGGGCGGGGCCGTCATCCTGACGCTCCTGACCTGGATCGCCATCCTGATCGCCGGCTGAGGAGAGGGACGATGCGCGGTGTGAGCAGATCCATCGACGCCCGGGTGCAGGCGCAGTCCTCCACCCGTCAGGGCGGCCATCACTGGCTGCTCGAGCGGCTGACCTCGGTGGCCCTTGTGCCGCTGACCTTGTGGTTCGTGGTCGCGGCCGTGGGCCTGTCCGGGGCCGGCTACGACGAGGTGCGGGCCTGGCTCGCCTCGCCGTTCAACAGCACCGCCATGCTGCTGCTGGTGCTGGCGCTGTTCTGGCACGCCCAGCTGGGCGTGCAGGTGATCATCGAGGATTACGTCCATCACGAGGCGGCCAAGCTCGCCGCCGTGATGCTGGTCAAATTCGCCGCCATCGCCCTGGGCCTCGCCTGTGCGGTCGCGGTCCTCAAGGTTGCTCTCGGGAGCTGAGCCGATGCCACAGGCCTATCCGATCACGGATCATTACTATGACTGCCTGGTCGTCGGCGCCGGCGGTGCCGGCCTGCGGGCCGCGGTGGGCATGGTCGAGGCCGGCCTCAAGGTCGCCTGCATCACCAAGGTCTACCCGACCCGCTCGCACACCGTGGCCGCGCAGGGCGGCATCAACGCCGCGCTCGGCAACATGAACGAGGATAACTGGCGCTTCCACATGTACGACACCGTCAAGGGGTCGGACTGGCTGGGCGACCAGGATGCCATCGAGTACATGACCAAGAACGCGCCGGCCGCGGTCTACGAGCTCGAGCATTACGGCGTGCCGTTCTCGCGCACCGAGCAGGGCAAGATCTACCAGCGCGCCTTCGGCGGCCAGTCGACCGACTACGGCAAGAACCAGGCCTACCGGACCTGTGCCGCCGCCGACCGTACCGGCCACGTCATGCTGCACACGCTGTTCCAGCAGGCGCTGAAGAACAAGGTCCAGTTCTTCAGCGAATATTTCGCCCTCGACCTGATCATGGATTCGGAGGGTGCCTGCTGCGGCGTCATGGCGATGTGCATCGAGGACGGCTCGGTGCACCGCTTCCGCAGCCACCTCACCTGCCTCGCCACCGGCGGCTACGGCCGGGTCTACGCCTCGGCGACCTCGGCCCACACCTGCACCGGCGACGGCAACGCCATGGTGCTGCGCGCCGGCCTGCCGCTGCAGGACCTCGAGTTCGTGCAGTTCCACCCCACCGGCATCGCCGGGGCCGGCTGCCTGATCACCGAGGGTGCGCGCGGCGAGGGCGGCTACCTCACCAACGCCGAGGGCGAGCGCTTCATGGAGCGCTATGCCCCGAGCGCCAAGGACCTGGCCAGCCGCGACGTGGTCAGCCGGGCCGAGACGATCGAGATCAACGAAGGGCGTGGCTGCGGGCCGAACAAGGACCACATCCATCTCCATCTCGAGCATCTCGACCCCAAGCTGCTGCACGAGCGCCTGCCCGGCATCTCGGAGACGGCCCGGATCTTCGCCGGGGTCGACGTCACCAAGGAGCCGATCCCGATCGTGCCGACCTGCCACTACAACATGGGCGGCATCCCGACCAACTGGCGCGCCGAGGTCCTCCGCCCGGTGGGCGACAATCCGGACGTGGTGGTGCCGGGCCTGATGGCGGTGGGCGAGGCGTCGTGCGCCTCGGTGCACGGGGCCAACCGGCTGGGCGGCAACTCGCTGATCGATCTCGTCGTGTTCGGCCGGGCCGCGGCCCACACCGCGGCCGAGCTGGTGCAGCCCGGCAC
>JBATRI010000446.1:0-9686 GCA_049292515.1 Geminicoccaceae bacterium | reverse complement strand
GTCCTCGCCGCGCTGCCGGTCCCGGGTCCGGCCGCGCCGGTGCTCGGCGGCCCGATCACGAAGATCCAGACCGGGACCTGCGGCTGCGAAGGCGGCAAGCAGAAGATTTGGAAGACCCAAGGCGGCCAACAGGTATGCGTAGTCACCAACCTGCCCTGCACCGTTCCTTGAAGCCGCGTCAGTTCGCCCGGGCTATCTCGGCGTTGACCAGCAGCGGAACTTTCATCCCCGCGCCGTCATCGGGGCTCCTGAACGCGAACTGACGAATTGCCCCAGGTTGAAAGACCAGCGCCATGCTCGAGCCGCCATAGCTGAAGTAACCGAGCTCCTGGCCCTTGACGACGCGGTCGCCGCGCTTGACGCCAATCGAAATCGACGAGATCTCCGTTATTCCGATCGGGATGCAGCAAACCATCCCGATGACCGGATCGTCGCTCTCGATGAAGATCAGCCCTCGGGTGTTGACCGCCGACTGGTAGCCCTGGGAGAGGATGCCTTTCGGATCAGGGCCCGCGGATTCGGCGTTGCTGAACATCAGCCCATCGACGACGGCGGCATCACGGACGGTGCCGCCGATGGGGGCATGCCAGCGGTGATAGTCAGCCCCGCTGAGGAAGGTCTGGAACACGTCGCCGCGGATGAAACGGTCGACATAGGCACTGCCGGCCAGCATGTCGCCCAGCGAGTATGGCTGGCCCTTGAGCCAGAAACGTGCCTGCTCATCCACCCCTCTGGCGATCTTGTAGATGGTGCCGTCATTGGCCGAGGTGATGACCTTCGGGTCGTGCGGGGCCGCGAGCGGCCGTACCGCCGGCCTGATCTGGCGGTGGAAGAACGCATTGAACGATTCCCAGCCCCAATGCGGGGCCGAGCGATCGGGAATGACGAAGTCCGACAGTTTGCTGTAAGCCAACGCCGGCGGCGACAGCCAGCCTTCGGCACCCTCGTTGAGCACGTACCGGCTGTTGAAGCTGTCGAGGAAGCCGCACCAGTCCTTGAGAATCCAGCGGAGCGCGTCGTTGAAGTCGCGCAGCCGGAAGGCGGACTCACCCCCGTCGGTGATCATCATCTGGCCGAGCAGTGCAGACATCGGGAAGAACACCCGCTTGCTCTCGTCGACTTGCCACTCGGGTGCCATGCGAACGACGTGATTCAGATGGTCGAGCAGATCCGGTATGTCGGACACGGTCCGTACTTTTTCCGGCACCTCGGCGATCATCTGGTCGACATACATGCGCAGGATGCCGTCCCTGTCGAGCAGCCGGGCCAACGCCGTGACGGACGCAGCGACCGGGCGGTCGGGCTCGTCCCGGTTCGCCTTGTCGACAGCGGACTTCAGCTCTCGCTGCCAGGTCAGCAACGCCCCCAGATCGGCCGGAAGATAGCCGGCCTGATACCCGAACAGAGCGCGATAGCGCCCCTCCTCCACGCTTCGAGCCTGCTCGTCCATAATCGCCCTCGTCTCGCCGCTCCACTCTCTGCCCGATGGTCGCCACTAGATGTTGGCAATGGCGAACCGCTCGTTGGTCCGCAGCGTGTCCTTGGCCTGATGGTTGCGGTCCTTGTCCGGCGGCATGACCAGCAGCTTCTTGATCGCCCCAGGCTCGAAGACGATGGCAAAGGAGGACCCCCCGAAGCTGAACCAGCCGAGCTGGTCGCCCTTCCTGACCCTGTCACCCGCCTTCACGAAGCAGTCGAGCGAGGAGACTTCCGTCAGGCCGATCGGGATTACGCAGACGATGCCCAGCGCCTCGATCCCGGAATCGATGAAGATCAGCCCGCGGGTGGCGACACCGGCGGCCCAACCTTGCGAGTAGGTGCCGGAGGTCGGATCGGCCGGCGTGGCATCGCTCTCCGTCCAGGCGTAGCCCGTTACGATCTCGGCGTCGACCACCGTGCCGTCGATCGGCGACGTGAACCGGTGCCAGTCGGCGCCGCCGTTGACATAGGTCTGGTAGACGATGCCGCCGACAAACCGGTCGGTCAGTTTATTGTAGTTCAACATGTCGGCCAGCGAGTAACGCTGCGACTTGAGCCAGAAGGCGTCGCTCGCCTTGACGTCGTACTGCACCGCCCAGGCCACACCGTCATTGGGTGAGTTGATCACGGACGGATCGTCCTTGCCGTCGATCGGCCGTGTTTCCGGCTTGATGTCGCGATGGAAGAACTCGTTGTAGGACTTGAAGCCCCAGTAGGGCGCACCTCGATCCGGGATGACGTAGGAATCGAGGTCATTGTAGGCATAGGCCTTGGTGCAGAACCAGCCTTCGTCCGTCTCGTTCAGGACGTAGCGGCTGTCCGGGCTGTCGAGGAACTTGCACCACGCCTTCATGATCTGGTTGATGTGATCGTTCATCTGCGGCATGCGCAGGACGGCCATGCCGGAGGGAGTCATCATCCAGAAGTTCATCAGCGCCGACAGCGGGAACTGCCAGGATATCGAGTTCACGTTCTTGAAAATGGGCGCAGTGTGAACGACGAAATTGATTGCCTTCAGCATCATGTCCACGGTGGTAAAGTGCTGGCGATGCGACGGCAGCTCCATCAGCATCCGTTCGACATTCATACGGACGAAGGGATTGCGCTCGATCGTGTCCTTCAGCGCGCTGATCTCGGGTAGCCATGCCGCATCCGGTGAGTTGGTGATCTGTTGCAGCACGTAGAGCTGATATTCATTGATCTGCTCGAAGTCGCCTGCAACCTGACCGCGCTTGACCATGAGTCGGGAGCTATGCTTGTCGATAAAATATTGATCATCGAGGCGATCGACATAACAATCAGATTGATTTTCTGCTACCATCTTAGCTCTCCCGTTTTCTGGACGTGTCATGATCGATCATATCATACGTTATAGATCGTGCCCTGAGGACTGACGACCCGTACTGCTGTTCGTAGAAATCATGGGCAAATCCAGGCGGTAGACCTGCACCGGCTCCCGTTTGCCCCGAATGGCGACATTGCCGAGTCGTAGCAACGGATAATCATCGCGCAGCGCATCGACGGTTTTGCCTGATACGAGTAGGCGGGTGCCATAGTCCTTGTTGAGCTCTTCGAGTCGCGCGGCCACATTGACGGCGTCGCCCAGAACCGAATAGCTCAGCCGATTTCCCGAGCCGACCGTGCCGGAAATCACCTCACCGGTATTGACGCCGACCCGCGTGACGATCGACAGGTCAGCGAACAGGCGGGCTCCCGTCTCCTCCACGATCTCGATCGCCGCCAGCAAGGCGTGGTCCGCGTGGCGGGGGTCCTGCACCGGGATGTTGAACACGGCAAGAATGCCGTCACCGTGAAAGCCGTTGACGACGCCGCCATGGCGGGTGATCGGCTCGATGAGCGCGGGCATGTACTCGTTCAGCAGACGAAAGGTCTGCTCGGCCGGCATGCTTTCGACCAGCGTCGTAAAACCCTCGATGTCGGTGTAGACGATGGTGGCGTCGGTACGGATCGGTTCCAGGTTGCCCCTGCTCTCGACGAGAGCGGAGGCAATTCGATCCGGTACATACTTGCCGAATATTTCGCGGATGAACTGCATCTGCTTGACGACGGCGTCGCGCAGATGCTTCTTCTCCAGACTGGAATTCACCCGGGCCCGCAGCAACAGCGGGTCGAACGTCTTGGGTAGATAATCCTCGGCGCCAAGCTCGATGCAGGCGACAACGCTCTCGAGTTCTTCGAGCGACGAGATGACGATGACGGGCACTTCCCGCAGCTTCGGATCAGCCTTCATCTGCTGCAGCACCTGATACCCGTCCATCACCGGCATCATGATGTCGAGCAGCACCAGGTCGACGGCACAGGCGCGCAGCCGCTCCAGTGCCTCGACGCCATTTTCCGCCTGCACCGTCAAGTGGCCCAGGTTCTTCACCGCCAGGGACAGCTTCATCCGATTGGTCGGATGGTCGTCGACCACGAGCACCACCCCGGGCGCCGTCTCCATCTCACGCCACTCCCACTGCCCGCGCATCGGCGCGACAGACGGCAATCTCCCGCTCCAGTGTTATGCATACAGGCCCATACTCGACCTCGAACTGCCGCAATAGCTCGGTCGCTCCCGTCAGCTGCCCCAAGCGACCGCAGTCCTCCAATTTCTGGCATAGCACAGCCAGCCGAACGGCACCAAAGTCCCTGGCGCTCGACTTGATCGTATGTGCGGCCAAACGCAGACGCTGCGAATCCTCCGCCAACACGGCGTGCTGCAGGTCGCTGAGAAGACGCGGAGCGACATCAAGAAAGCTCTGGATCAGCTCGGCCATGGCCATCGGATCGCCACCAATGAGCCTGGTCAGCGAGCTGAGTGCGGCACGGTCCAGAACCGCGCCGCCACCCGGATCCTGGACAGGCACCATGCCCGGCGAAGGTGGCGCGGCTGCAGGCTCGATAGGCGAAGGATCCCTGCCCGGCGCGGCGCACTTCGAGAGCGCGGCAACAAGATGCTCGATCTCAATGGGCTTGCTGACATAGTCGTCCATGCCGGCTTCCAGGCACTTCTCGCGGTCACCCTGCATGGCATTGGCGGTCATAGCGATAATATGTGGGCTCTCGTCGCGCCAGCGTTTGTGCACCTCGCCTGTAGCCTCGAACCCGTCCATACCCGGCATTTGCACGTCCATCAGCACGACGTCGTAGTGACGCTGCTCCAGCGCCGCCAATACTTCGTTCCCGTCTCCGACGAGGTCGGGCTCGTAGCCCAAGCGCCGCAGGATCAGCGCCGCCAGCTTCCGGTTGGTGGCATGGTCGTCGGCCACCAGGATCTGCAACGGCCGCCGATGGGCCAGACCGGCGTCGAAGACCGACGCCTCGTCGTCGGCGCCGACGTCGGCAGTGGCGGCCAACGGCTCGAGCAGCAGTACGGCCAATGCGTTGAGCAGTTTGGAAGGCACGAGTGGCCGGGTCACGCTAGCCGAGTTCTCGAATGCCTGTCCGCCCTCGACTCCGCCACTGCCGCTCGAGGTCAGCAGCACGAGCGGCAGGTCCGGGCGGACCGCGCGAATCGCCGTGGCCAGCGCCGTGACGTCCATAAGGACCGACTCCAAATCGAGGACCGCTGCCTCCACCGCCCCGCCACGAACCTGATCAACGGCTTCCTCGAGCGTCTCCGCCAAACAGGGGACCATCTGCCACGACTGGAGCTGACGCACCAAAACGGTGCGGCTGGTCGCATCGTCGGGAACAAGGATCAGCACGCGCCTCCCGCGCAAGCCCGGCACCGCCGGCCGCCAGCCCGGGCTCACCGGCTCGGCGGCTCGGCGCAGCAGGAACGTCACATGGAAGATCGATCCCGGCCCTTGCGGGCTCTCCAGCCAGATCCGCCCACCCATCAGCTCGCACAAGCGCCTGCTGATCGCGAGACCTAGACCGGTGCCGCCATAGCGGCTGGAGGTCGAGGCATCGACTTGGCTGAACGACTGGAACAGCCGCTCGCGCTTGACCGCCGGGATGCCAATCCCCGTATCCCTGACCGTGACCTCGACCTCGCAGGCTGCGCCCTGCCACTCGTCATCGCTCTCCGATCGACAGCCGATGGACACGACCACCTCGCCGGTATCGGTGAACTTGACCGCATTGCTCAGCAGATTGAGGAGAACCTGCCGGACCCGGTTCTGGTCGCCCACCACGTCGGTTGGCGTGCCGGCCTCGATCGTGCAGGCGAGCGCGAGACCCTTCTTCACAGCAGCCGGGGCGACGACACCGAGCGCACCCTCCACGCAGATGCCCAGGTGGAAAGGCCGCGAATCCAGCTCGAGCCTGCCGGCCTCGACCTTGGAGAAGTCGAGTATGTCGTTCACGATCTGCAGCAGGGCATGGCCGCTGTCCTGAATCGTGCTGCAGAAGTCGCGCTGCTCTGGGTCGAGCTTCGTGTCCAAGAGCAATTGCGCCATGCCTATGACCGCATTCATCGGGGTGCGGATCTCGTGGCTCATCGTCGCGACGAAGTCGGATTTGTGTCGGCTCGCGGCTTCGAGCTGCTGATAGAGTCGCGAGAGCTCGTCGGCCATCCGGTTCAGGTTGGCGGCCAGATCGCCGAGCTCGTCACGGTTGACGACCTCGACGCGGCCGGAAAAGTCGCTGGCGGCCAGCGCCTTGAAGCGCTGATCCATCCGCTGCAGCGGCACCGTCAGCGACGACGAGATCGCATAGCCGAGCAGCAGCGCCAGCAGCACGCTGGCGAGTGCTACCCCGACAAGCACGATCTGCGACATCAGAAACGCCCGATTGCCGGCGTCAGCGGCAGCCAACATGTCGGCCTCGGCACTGTTGATCAGCGCAAAGGTGTTGCGAGCGATCCGGTCTGCGAGCGGCACGGCCTCGCGCAGCTGGATCGCCCTGGCGTCGTTGGCGCTGCCAGTGGCCACCGCCGAGACGATCTCGGTGCCCAGGCGGATGAGCTCGGCATAATCGGCCTTTATCGGCTCGATCAGCGCCTGCCGGTCACGGCCGAGAAACTCGGCACGATCGAAGTCGTAGCCGAACTGGCTGACCCGTCGCAGCGTGACCTCGAGCGAGCGGGGATCGTCGGCGGCGAGGAAGGCCGAGGTCACGGTGTAGAGCAGATCGGTGGTGTTGCTCTGCAACTGCTGATAGGCGGCGATCTGCCTCTGCAGGTCGATCAGCTCCCCGGCGCGCCGATCCGCGCTGTTGAGGACCCCGAGCCCGACCGCGCCAAGCACGATGAACATGGCAACGATGCCCAAGAAGGCCGCCAGCAGCTTGGTCCGCACGGTCACCGGAATCCGACCGACCAGCCGCGGCAGCCAGCCGGTCACGGCACACCGGCCTCGGCCATCAGGTCGCGGACATCATGTTCGAAACCGTCCGGATCGAACGCCATGCCCATGTACTGCACGCGCAGGATACCATTGCGATCGCAGATCGACGTCAGCAGATTGTGGATGACCTCGCCGTCGGGTTTCTTCTGAAACACGACCCCGTAGGCGTGGGCGACCTCGGCGATCTCGTCCGAGGACCCCGTGAGATACACCCACCCGGCCGGGTCGCTGCCCAGCTGCCGGGCATAGCTCGCCAGCACCTCAGCGGTGTCGACCTCGGGATCGAGCGTGATCGAGACGAACTCCACCTCACGGCCGAACGCCTCGCCCAGCGCGTCCTGGACACCCACCAGCTTCTGGGTCAGCAACGGACAGACGTCGCCGCAGCTGGTGTAGATGAAGGTCACGACGGCGACCTTCCCCCGGAGGTCACGCGCCGTGAGCCGTCCGCCTCCCGCGCGCTCCAGGCTGAAGTCCGGGGCTGGCCCCAGCGTCGGCAGACGCTCGCCGGCGGCATCGCTCTGGTGCGCGAGAACGCCGCCCGGCGCCACGCACGCCGCCGTCAGCAGACCGAGACAAAGGCGCCGCTCGAGACCGCCGGCACGCACGTCAGGCCTTCAGCTCTTTCTTGAGCTCATTGTAGAAGCGCCAGTCCGTCCCACGGGCGATGATCTCATCGGGCGCTCGGTCGATCAGGCCGGCTTCACGCAACCGAAGCGCATAGAAACGCATGCTGTCCTCCGGATCGTAATTGCGCCACGCGATGTAGGGGATGTCGTGCAGGACCTGGAGGGCGACATCGTAGTTGGGTGCCTGGCCGTGCTTGACCAACCAGCTGGCGGCGAGCTCCGGCTGCTGCGTGCACATCTGATTGGCCTTGAGCAGCGCCCGCAGCGCTCGCTTGGTCGCGACCGGGTAGGAATCCAGATACTGCCGCCGCACCGCCAGCAGGCAGCAGAAATAATGCCGCCACGGGTCGTCGGTGATCGTGTTCAGGATCACCCGGCCGGCTTTTTGGGCATGCAGCTCGTAGTTCATCGGCGGGAAGCCGGCGATGGCATCGACCTCGCCCGCCTGCAGCATGCGGCCCCATTCCAGTGGGTTGGCCAGCACCCACTCGATCTCGCGGCTGGGGTCGATCCCGATATAGGCAGCCACGCTGGCCAACAGGTAGCGCTCGGGGCTGCCCAGGCCGTGCACCGCCAGGCGTTTGCCCTTCAGGTCGCGGATCGACTTGACGCTCGGATTGGCGAAGACCTCGACGCAGCCGGCATGCAGCCCGGACAGAACGACGATCGGCTGCCCGTTGGCGATCGGGAATACCCAGTCGACCCCCAACGCGGCGCTGATGTCGGCCTCGTCGCGGACCAGCGTCTGTGCCTCCGAGCCGTCGCTGCCCTTGGTGACGTACTGGATGTCGGTGAACCCCTCCATGCGCAGGAATTCATCAGCGATATATTGCGGCGCGTAGCAGAGCACCGGAAAGTCGCGGTCGCGGATCAGCCGGATCCGGTTGGTCTCAGGCGGCACGTCGGCGACGGCAGCCGTCGGTCCGAGGGCGAGCCAGCCGGCCATGCCGACGGCACCCAATCCGCCCGTGACCTCACGCCGGTTCCAGCCTGCATTGCGTCGATCCATGCCAGCCTCCACCCGTGACCCGCGGCCCGGCCGGAATAGTCGGACCTGTTGTGGCCGCACCCAGCGCTCAGGATGCAGGCTTTCGGCGCGCCGGGTGCAAGTGGCCCCGCCGTCATGCAGCACGCCGCCTCGATTGCATGCAACATATACGACTGCCGAGCCCCCCGCGAGGCAAAGCTGGTGCCCGACACGCAGGGTCCGTCGTCTGTTGTGGTGCCCCTGTGCCGGGCCTAGAAGATCCGGGCAGGCTGCGACATGCTCGGGTGGGTCCTCGTCGCACCGCGATGGCGGCCCGGTGCCCGGCCCGCAATTCTGCTCTCGAACAATGGGTTGATGGGTGCCTTGCGGATAACGACCTGGAATGCGAACTCGATCCGCCTGCGGGCGGCCTGCCTCGAGCGGATCGTGGCCGAGATCCGCCCGGACGTGCTGTGCCTGCAGGAGATCAAGGTCGAGGACGACCGGTTTCCCGCCGAGTTGTGCCGCAGCCTCGGCTTCGAGCACCTGCACGTGCACGGTCAGAAGGCCTATCATGGCGTGGCGGTGCTCTCCAAGGTGCCGCTGGACGCCTGCCACAGCCGGCGCTGGTGCGGCATCGAGGATAGCCGGCATGCTATCTGCACCCTGCCCGGCGGCATCGAGCTGCACAATTTCTACATCCCCGCGGGCGGCGACGTGCCGGACCCGGAGCTGAACCGGAAGTTCAAGCACAAGCTCGACATGCTGGCCGAGCTCACCAGCCATTTCGGCGTGCGCCGCGGTGACGGGGCACGGATGGTGCTGGTGGGCGACCTCAACATCGCGCCCCTGGAGACCGATGTCTGGAGCCACCGCCAGCTGCTGGGGGTGGTCTCGCACACGCCGGTCGAGACCGAGGCCCTGCTCGGCCTGCAATCGGCCTACGGCTTCGTCGACGCCGTGCGGGCGGTGGTGCCGCCGACGCAGAAGCTGTTTTCCTGGTGGTCGTACCGCAACCGCGACTGGGACGCCTCCGACCGCGGCCGGCGCCTCGATCATGTCTGGCTGTCGCCGGAGCTGGCTCCCGCGCTGGTGACGGCCGAGATAACCCGCGCCGCGCGCGGCTGGGACAGCCCCAGCGACCATGTGCCGGTGACGGTCGAGCTGGCCGTCTGAGCGATGCGGGCACCCCCTCCCCTGGCGGTGACGATGGGCGAGCCCGCGGGCATCGGCGGCGAGATCCTGCTGGCCGCCTGGCGGCATCTGGCCGGAAACGGGCCGGTGTTCGTGGCGATCGACGACCCCGCGCGGCTGCAGGCC
>JBATRI010000445.1:0-2151 GCA_049292515.1 Geminicoccaceae bacterium | reverse complement strand
GATCGAGGCCGCCCGCCGCAACGGCGCCCGCTCCCGCGGCCCCGTGACACCTGAAGGCAAGGCCCGCGCCTCGCGCAACGCGCTGAAGCACGGCCTCGCCGCGCTCGAGCATCTCGTCCTCGACGGCGAGGACGCGGCCGAGCTGGAAGCCATGACCGCCCGCCTGCTGACGGAAGTCGGCCCCGAGTCGGAGATCGAGGCACGCCTCGTCCGCCGCATGGCGGTCGCCTTCTGGAAGGGCGAGCGGGCCGAGCGGATCGAGGTGGCCATCCTCGACGCCGCACCGACCACCCGGATGAACGGCTACAAGCAGGAACGGGCCGACCCGCTTACCACGTTCGACGTCAAGCGCTTCAACGCCGTCCGTGGCTACCAGGCCCAGCAGGGCCGCGAGCTGTCCCGCTGCCTCAAGGAGCTACGCCAGCTCCGCAAGGACGCGCCGGAAATGTGCATGGACGAACCCGAGAAGGCATTGCAGAACGAACCCGAGACCCAGCCGCCGCCTGCTAACGACGATGGGCTCGCCCGCGATTCCGGGGCGCAGAACGAACCCGGCGAGGGGGTCGAGCTCGCTCTCGGCGACCCGCGTCTGGTGGCCGGCAGCCGCGTGTTCGGCCTCTGGGGCGACGCCGACGCGGCACCAGCCGAGGCCACGCCCATCCCGAGCCGCAGCGCCGGGGCGGGCTGACCTCAGCCGTTGGGGCCGGTGCTCAGCCGCATGTTGACCTCGGCCAGGATCTTGGCCGCCTCGCTGCCTTGAATCTTGAGGATGTCGTCCTGGTATTTCAGCAGCGTGCCCAGCGTGTCGTTGATCAGCGACGGCGCCAGCTCGAGCGTGTCCAGCGTGGTCAGCGCCCGCGTCCAGTCCAGCGTCTCGGCGACGCCCGGCAGCTTGAACAGGTCGCGGCGGCGCAGCTCCTGGACGAAGGCCACGATCTGGCGCGACAGCCGCGCCTCGACGTCGGGCAGCCGGGCGCGGATGATGGCGAGCTCGCGCTCGGCGGTGGGGTAGTCGACCCAGTGGTAGAAGCAGCGCCGCTTCAGCGCGTCGTGGATCTCGCGGGTCCGGTTGCTGGTGATGATCACGATCGGTGGGTGCTCGGCCTTGATGGTGCCGATCTCGGGGATCGTGATCTGGAAATCCGACAGCACCTCGAGCAGATAGGCCTCGAACGGCTCGTCGGTCCGGTCGAGCTCGTCGATCAGCAGGATCGGCGGGCCCTGAAAGTCGGGCTCCAGCGCCTGCAGCAGCGGCCGGCGGATCAGGAACCGCTCGGTGAAGATGTCCTCGGCGAGGCTCGCGCGCTCGGTGGTGCCGGCAGCCTCGGCCAGCCGGATCTCCAGCATCTGCCGCTGGTAGTTCCATTCATAGACGGCCGAGGCTATGTCCAGGCCCTCGTAGCACTGCAGCCGGACCAGGCGCCGGCCCAGCGTGTCGCTCAGCACCTTGGCGATCTCGGTCTTGCCGACCCCGGCCTCGCCCTCGAGAAACAGCGGCCGCCCCAGGCTCAGGGCCAGATAGAGGGCGGTTGCCAGCGACCGGTCGGCCACGTAGTTGCCGCGCCCGAGCAGCTCCAGCGTGGCATCGATGGTATCGGGCAGGGATTGGGTCATCGTCACCAGTCAGGATCGAGGCGGGTCGGGAAGCAAGCGGCGCCGGTCACGTCGTTGATGATGGCTGCGGGCGCTGCGGGATTGCAGGCGAGAGGTAGGACGGACCGTATGGGTGCACAAGCGACGGAGATAGCAGGGCGCTGGCGCGTCGATCGCACGGCTGCGGCATGGCTCGCCACGGCGCTGGTCCTGAGCCTCGCGACCCTGCTCGTGTTCACCCATCTGCGCCGCTTCGACACGGTGCCCGTGCCGTGGCCCTATGACCCGACCTTCACGACGGTGGCCGCCGGCACGGCGACGGACCGGGCGCCGGCGGCGACCGCACCGGTGGACGGCTGGGAAGTCGAAGGCCCGCGCTCCGGCATCACGGTCGAAGGCGGTGTGCTGAGCCTGCGCAACTACGACCCCGATGGCGGCATCGGCATCCGCCAGCTCTGGCACCTCGCCCCGGACGGGCCGCGCGCGTTTCATCTGGTCGCCACCGTCGCCAGCAAAGACATCCAGGGCACGCGGGTCGGCCTGCGCGTCGGCGAGGTG
>JBATRI010000444.1:0-1641 GCA_049292515.1 Geminicoccaceae bacterium | reverse complement strand
CCTCCGGCTCGCCCTCCAGATCGGCCAGCGCACGCAGCCGCACCGGCCTTCGACCCGGCAGCCGGGCCACGATCTCCAGCTCGCCGCCCATCGCCTCGACATAGCCGCGCAGCGTCGACAGCAGCAGGTCGCTGCGCCGCTCGATCCGCGCCACGCTCGCCTGCTTGATCGCGAGCTTGGCCGCCATCGCCGTCTGCGTCAGCGCCAACGCCCGGCGCAGCTCGCGCAGGCTCATCTCCTCCTCGCGCAGCTCCGCCGCCCGCCGCTCGACCCTCGCCCGGCGCTCCGGCGCCAACCCGTCGAGCTTGTCCCGCAACCCCGCCGCCATGCCGCACCCTATCCCTTCAACCGCCGCAGATGCGCGTCGAACCGGCCATCGGCCTTGGCGATCAACCGCTCGTAGAACCGCTGCTGCCCGACACCCGCCTTGTCGCCGGCCACCAGCAGGATGGCCCGCCGCCGCGGGTCGAACGCGAACTAAGCACCGCGCCCGCGGCCCGAACGTCGACAAATGCAGAACCCAAAGCTCATCTTGAGGCTCGGCATCCAACTCGCCCAGGAACCCAGCGTCTCGGGTCAATCTACAATCCCGAGAGTAAATGTTACCACCACTGTCACGCCAATGCGCGGCCATTCTCGCACAGGCGCCCCGCTGCACGCTTAGTCGACTTTGGTGATGCCATGGAACAGAAGATTTAGCGTCGTGAACGCAATGCGATGCCATTGTGGGGACGCTGGAAACGGGTTAGCTCGAAACTGGCCAGCCCTGCAAGAGCGCCTCCAGCTATATTGGGTGTCGGCGGCGTCTGGCGCCACCATGACGCTAGACCGCACCCGATGACCGCGCTACTGTGCGATGGTCGCTGCGGCTGCCCAACACTGCAAATTGGAAACGCAGTTAGTCGACGCCGAAAAATGACCCTGGACTTACGCGACAACAACCGTAACTTGAATTCTCCCTAATATGCCGCTGACGGGATCTACCACCCGCGGAAGGGGCCTCCACGCTAACTGGATAAAGGATGAGTCTGACCGGCCAGCAAAATAAAATGTCCTGAATTATCAATATCATCTGTACCAGTTATATCTTTTAACATCGATTATGCACTACGCAGCAATGGTTACGCCTTCAATCTAAATCTTCTTACATACAGTCCTTTTCGCTCATATCCAACAAGTCCCCAAAGTGCAAGATCACGCAACGTATCAATGACACAATATAAAGCTTCATTGGGTCCTTTCCCAAACATTATCGCTTTTTCTTTGCTAACTCCAAGTGACTTGGCCGCTACTTCAAGGATAGCACCAGCATCTCTGCTATACAAATAAATTTCCCTAAGCTGTTTGATCTCATTCCAAATAAAATGAGAAATATTGACAAATTCAAAATACACATAGTCTGTTACAACAGCAGGAGTACGTTCTGATGGATATGGATTTCCAGTTTTAGAAAGCAAATTTATGCAGGGCATTATTGGTGCATGTGATTCTGCACGAGATGGATCGATTTGGTGTAACTAGCTCTCCATGACCTTCAGGCTGTGCGTGTTGGGCCGACGATGGCGCGGTAGCTGGTGGGCGGGGTGAGGACGGCCTGCTCGACCAGGCGGGCGAAGCGGTGGCCGATGCTGTTGGCGGTGC
>JBATRI010000443.1:0-2051 GCA_049292515.1 Geminicoccaceae bacterium | reverse complement strand
ACGCAGGCGACGGCCGCCAGGACGCTGATCCAGCGCCGGCTGCCCGTACGGGCGGCGAGGCGGGCATTGGCGACGTTCACCATGGCGAAGACGAGCAGGAAGCCGGCGCTGGATGCGGCCGAGATCGCACGCAGGTCGCCCGCCTGGGTGATCAGGATGGCCAGCACCGCCACCAGCGCCAGTGCGGCCGGAAAGCGGCCCCACATCTCGCGCTCGTAGTAGCGCGGCGCCCGCCCCTCCTGGGCCAGGATGACGGGCAGCTTCGAGGCGCCGAACAGGTCGGCATTGATGGCCGAGGCGGCCGCCAGCACGGCGCCCACGGCCAGCAGCTGGAAGCCCATGCTGCCCATGAAGGTCTCGGCCGCCGCCGACAGCGCATAGTTCTGGGTCTGGGCGATCGTGGCGAACGGCAGGTGGCCCACCGTGACCACCACCATCAGCACGTAGAGCGTGATCGCGGTGGCGACGCTGCCGTAATAGGCCCAGGGCAGCGTCCGCTGCGGCTGCCGGATACGGTCCGACGCGTTGGCGATCAGCTCGAAGCCCTCGTAGCTGAGGAACACCAGCATCCCGCCGGCGACGATGTCGACCGGCCCCACCCAGTCGGCGGGCCCCAACCGGTCCAGCGTCAGGGCGGGGCTCGCCAGCCCGGCCACGATGAAGGCGCCCAGGATCAGCAGCTTGCAGACGTTGAGCAGGCTTTCCGAGCGCTCGACCAGCCGCGGCCCGACCAGGTTGACCAGCGCCAGCACGGCAATGGCGGCCGGTGCCAGCGCCGCGTGCCAGGTCGTCCGCAGGCCCTCGGGCAGGAAGCGCTCGGCATAGTTGGCCAGGGTAATCGCATAGAGCGCCATCACCATGACGTAGCTGAACACCAGGAGCGTGTTCACACCGGCGGCCAGCAGCCCCTCGCCGAACGCCTCGGTGATGAAGGTCACCGTGCCGCCCTGGCCGGGGAAGGCCAGCGTCAGCCGGACATAGGAGTAGGCGGTGAGCAGCGCCAGCACGCCGCCGATCAGGAACGACAGGTGGGCAGCACCATGCGCCTCGACGGCGGCCAGGCCGATGGTGGCGAACACGCCACCGCCGACGATGCCACCGATGCCGATCGAGAACGCACCCAGCAGGCCCAGGTCCCGGGCGGGCGGCGCCGGCGCAGGGCTCATGTGCCGAGCGTCGGCGCCGGTACCACGGACCGGCTGTGCCGCCAGCGGCGCCACTGGTGGTAGCCGATCCACGCCGCCGTCACCGCCAGCAGGAGCAGCGCCACCGGCTTCTCGTAGAGCTCGATCTCGCCCAGCAGCCATTCGACCAGATGGCCCAGCAGGTAGCCCAGTATACCGAACGTCAGGGCCCAGAGAATGGCGCCCAGCGCATTCAGCACCAGGAACCGGGCGGGGGCAATACCGGACAGGGCGATGGCGATCAGCCCGCCGGTGGCGAGCCCGGGCACGAAGCGGATGCCCAGGATGAACGGCACCTCCCAGCGCTCCAGCCGCGTGCGCACCTTGGCGACCTCGGCCGCCCATCGCGGCCGCCGTGTCAGCACCTGCTCGCCGAGGGCGCGGATGGCGAAGAACCAGGCCGAGCCGGCGAGGAAGTTGCCGACGGCGCCGGCCAGGATCACCGTCGGGATCAGCACCAGCCAGCCCCGATGCGCGGCGAAGCCGCCGAACAGCATCACGGGCGTGCCGTCGGCGAAGCTGCCCAGGATCAGCGCCAGATAGCCATAGTGCGCAAACAGGCTGTCGAGATCCACCGCGCGCCCCCCATACCGCTGCGATTGCGTCGGTGGACCATAGCCATGTGCGCAAGCCGGGTACAGTCGGCCGGGCTCAGCCGCGCAGGAGCCAGAAGGCGAGCAGCCACATGGTCACCCCCACCCCGGTGTCGAGCCAGCGCCAGGCGGCGGGGCGGGCGAACAGCGGCGTCAGCAGGCGGGCGCCGTAGCCCAGGGCGAAGAAGAACCCGAACGACGCGCTCACGGCGCCGAGGCCGAAGGTGAGCCGCGCCCCCGGGTCGAGGCGCGAGGCGATGCCGCCCAGCAGCAC
>JBATRI010000442.1:0-9350 GCA_049292515.1 Geminicoccaceae bacterium | reverse complement strand
GCCTCACCCTGCAGGCCCATACCGCCCGCCGGCCCGGCCGGACTCACGACGGTGCCGTCGTGGCGCTCCGCTCCAACATCCGCTGGTGCTCCGACCACGGCGAGATCGCCGCCCGCGACGGCAGCATCGTCCGCCTCCTGTTCGCCATCGACGCCTGCGACCGCGAGATCCTGGGCTGGCACGCCACCACCACCGGCATCGCCGGTGAAGTGGTCCGCGACCTGATGGTCGCCTGCGTCGAGCGCCGCTTCGGCCGCACCCGGACCACCCAAGCGGTCGAATGGCTGTCCGACAACGGCTCGGCCTACCGGGCCAAGGACACACTCGACATGGCAACCGCGCTCGGCCTGCGCCTCGCTTTCACCCCGCCCCGTTCGCCGGAAAGCAACGGCATTGCCGAGGCGTTCGTGAAGACCCTCAAGCGCGACTATGCCAAGGTCACCCTGCTCCCGGATGCCCCGACCATTCTCCGGCTCGTCGCGTCCTCGATCGAGGACTACAACACCAGCCACCCGCACTCCGGATTGCGGATGCTCTCACCCCGAGAGTTCCGCGCCCGCTATGCCTAACCCAACCAGCCCTCTGTCCGGCCAAACGGGGTGCACTCCAGCCATGGCGGCCAGGTTGGACTCGGTGGCGAAGCCGCTGTCACCGGAGACTTCCTCCAGCTTGCGGCCGAGATTGGCCTCGGCCAAGTCGACCAGCGGGATCAGGGAGGCATAGTCGGCCGGATTGGTCGCCAGCCTGTGGGCGAGGATGATCGGATGCGCCTGGTCGACGGCAATCTGGCCGTTGTAGCCGGCGATGAAGCCGTCCCGAGTCCACTGGATGCGGCTGTCGGGGTTGGTGAAGTTGCGCTGGGCCGCATCCGGCGGCCCGCCGTCCTCAGCCCGCTTGCGCCGGCCGCGCTCTTGCATGCCCGAGGAGGGGCCGGGGCCTTGGGGATCGAGTTCGGACGGATCGGTCCGGGCCTCGGCCGTCGCCAGCCAGACCGCCACTTCCGCTGCGAGCTTCGGCTCGGCCTGCTTCATTCGCCCATAGCTCATCGCCTTGTGCCGGCTGGCGTTGGCCTTGAGCTTGGTCTCGTCCACCGCCACGTGGCCCAGCCGCACCAGCCCGGCCGCCTCGCACAGCTTCAGCACCTGCACGAATAGCGCCGACAATGCCGCGAGATATCGCCGGCGGAACTCGGCGACGGTGCGGAAGTCCGGCTTGTTAAGACCCGTCACCGCCATCACGTCCACGCGCTCCTGGCATGCCTGCGCCAGCCGTCGCGAGGAGTAGATGCCGCGGCTCTAGCCACAGAGCAGCAACGCCAATATCATCCCCGGGTGATAAGGCGGCTGGCCCTGATCCTCCTCGTAGCTCCCGACGATCGCCGACAGACCCAGACCCTCGCATACCGTGTCCCGCACGAAATGCGCCAGATGGCCGGCCGGAACGAACTCCATCACAGACGGCGGCAGCAACCCGCCTTGATCCACATCCCACGCCCGAAACGTCTTGCTCATCACCCAACCAAACAACTCCAACCGCCTGCCGTGGAGCCGATTATCCAGACAGGCTTCTAGAGCGTCTTCATGCGGACCGTGGATAGCCTGAGTTGGGCGGGCAGTTGGCGCACTCGGCTGGTGCGAAGGGTTCGAGCAGCTTACCGATGGCCTTCCACAACCCATCGACGGTTCGTTCGGCGGCTTTGCGCAGGACGGCTTCGAGCTTGGGGAAGGCCTGCTCGATCGGGTTGAGGTCCGGGGAGTGGGGCGGCAGGTAGCGCAACTCGGCGCCCCTGGCCTCGATCGCCTGGCGGATGCCGGCGATTTTGTGGGCCGCGGGATTCTCCATGACGACGACGTCGCCCGGCCGCAGCACCGGCGCCAACATCCGCTCGATCCAGGCGCGGAAGACGGGGCCGTTGATGGCACCGTCGAGAACGTAGGGAGCCATGAAGCCACGGTTAGTCAGGCCGACGACGAACGTGGTGCTCTTCGAATGCCCATTCGGCGCCGGGCCATCGACGCACTGGCCGCGCGGCCAGCGGCCATAGTGCCGGGCCATGTTCGTCGCCGCCCCGTCTAGTCCACAAAGACGAGCCGCGCCGGGTACAGGGCGGCCTGCCCGGCTCGCCAGTCGGGGCGTTGGCCGGCAATGTCGGGCTGGTTCTGCTCCTGCGCCCGGACAGACCTTTTTCAGCTTCAGCCCGAGCCGGATCAGGGTTCGGTGTATCGGGCCCTGGCTGGCGCTGACGCCACGGCTCGTCACGAGCCAGGCGCGCAGCTCGTTCAATGCGACGTCCGGAGGGCGGGCCACCTCGGCCGCGATGGCCTCGTGATGGGCCGCGAGCTTGAGCTCCTGTTGGTGGCGCCGCGGCCGGGCCTCGGTCTCGCCGGTGGTCTGCCGCCGGGCCAGGGCCTTGCAGATGTAGGACACGCTGATCCGGAATCGCTCGGCCACCGCTCTGGCCACAATGCCGCCATCGATTGCCGCCAGCACGCGGCCGCGCAGATGGCCGAATAGCCCTGCCCCGACTTTCACGCTATGCCGCACCCCCCGGTTCATCCCCAAACCGAGAAGCGTGAATCACGTCCCGACGATCCTGTGAATCGGCAACAGATTCCGGTCAGACGGGAAATGCTCTAGCTCAGCAAGTTCTCTGCAACGGCAACTGCACAGGAGTGCGCGCCCGTGTTGCTGTTGTCAGTCAAGGCTCTACAGCATGATTGAGAGGCACGTTTACCGTGCATGTGGACGGGCATCCACATGCAGAAAATCGGCCTAGCCAATGCCTCGGATGGTTAGAACGACGATCCGACTTTGCGCATTGCCGAATATTCGGCAACCTGTGCCGTCCCGGCTTAGGGCGAGCGACGACGACCGCAAACGTGTTGCAACTTGTCGCTATGGAAAGGCCTGCACTGCAATGCAGGCATAGGCTTCTGTCACGTCATTGACCCGTCTTCGCCTTGACGGCCGGGAACTCCGGCTCAGCAGAGGTGGAACGGTAGCCTACCGCCGCCGATCATGAACGGAGGTTCGGAAAGCCGCTGCGAAGATGTTCGCTGCCTTGTTCACAGATGGCGCGTCCTGTGGATCAACCAGTTGCGACGGCAGCTAACCGCGACAGCCTGTACCCGAGCGAGATTCGTAGTTGGGATCAACGCCCCGATGGGCGTGCACCGTTGCCGATGATAGAATCGCGAGCCGTTGGGCTCAGCTTTGAAGCCGCACCTCGTCAATGCATTGGTGCGCACGCCATGCTTAGTATGCTTAGAGAGAGGCGGGATCCGCTCCAGCCGAGGAGGCGGATTTCGCTCTGAAAGTGGTGGTTCATCTGGGGAGACGTGATCGTGGCGAAGAGCGAGGCCATGGGCGATGTCCTTGGTGACGGCGCCGAGACACTCGCGCACTGACTGCAGGATTGGCTCAAGTGCCTCGAAGCGATCAGCGTTTCGGCTGGCGTGAAGGCCAACACACTCAGCCGAGGAATGATTGACGGGCACGAATACTGCGGCGTCGCCTGCACCGGTCCTTACCGAGGTTAGGTCGGCGCTCTACATCAGATCGATTCGCTCGGTGGTGATCGTGCCGTTGTGTGCCTTTGGACCGTGCACTCGGCAGACGCGCTGATGGGCCGACAGACCATGCTCGCGCATAATCCGCAGGATCCGGCGGCGGCTGGTGCGGATGCCGGTGAAGTGCATCCGCCCCACAGTTTCTGGTAGCCGTCGCCGTGGAACGGGCTGTTTCGCAGGAGCTGGCGGATTACTCGCAGCTGCTCTTTGTCCGCCATTGCCACCAGCAGGAAGCGAGCGAGCGCAGGCGAGCCGGGCAGCTCGGTGCGATGGCCGTAGACGGTTGCTCGTGACACGCCCGATATCCGTGCCACCCGCTGGCAGGCCATAGACTGGGTCGGTTGAGGGCGCGTCTCGCCGGCTCGTCGCCATGGCCTCCGCCGTTCCCGCTCAAGCTTGGCGTGCCTCCGCCAGCGTGCTGGGCGTGTTCCGACAGGTCCACGGCCGCCCAACGTCCTCGTCCAGCCTTCACCTCGTCACAGTCCCCTACCTTCAAGGGGGTGTCTGGAGGAACCGTAGGCCGGGGAACGGTCCGCTTATCGTCGTGCTGCCTCGGATTGTCCTGGCGGCAGCGCGTCAATGCATTGACGCGCTGCCGCGTACATCTGTAGCCTACGCGTCTCGGGAGCTTTTTACGCAATTCTGTCACATTGCCGGTAAAACTCGCTTCATCAACCCTAAAAGGCTTGTTGAATATGTGTGCCAAGGTGATGGAACAGATGAAGTTCACGCGGCAGTAGGGCGAGCCACATGCTAGCGCCAGATCCGATCGAAGCTTTCCGCTCCTATTCGGCGACCTGTGATGCGATCCAAAGGCGCATCATCGAAGTTGACAACCAACCGGACCAGCGGAAGGCGTTGCGCGGGTTTGCGTTGCGCGAGGTCACCCGACTGCTAGATTGCGATGAAGATGCACTTCGTTCGCTTCCGCATGCAGAGTCGCTGTTTCGAACCGGCGGCCGGGTGAGCATTAACGACATCGCGGCACTCCGGACGATGCTCGGGGTGGCGAGCGGTCGTCCAAGGCTGCCGATGCACCGCGCCTGTGTGTTGACGATCGCGAACTTCAAAGGCGGTGCCGCCAAGAGCACGACGGCTATTCACTTGGCGCAGCATCTCGTTCTGCGCGGCTTTCGCGTTCTCCTAGTTGATCTCGACAGTCAAGCTACAGCCACGGCCGCGTTCGGGTTTGCACCCGATGTTGATTTCGAGCCGAGCCAGACACTATGGTCGTACATGCGCGGGGACGTGAGCAGCCTCGAGCCTCTAATCGCCAGCACACATTGGCCCGGGCTTGATCTGATCCCGGCCAATCTCGGCCTCTATCAAACGGAGTTCGAGCTGCCGGCGCGCCAGATGCGGAGCCGTGACTTCCAATTTTGGAGTCTGCTCAGCCGCGGTTTGGCACCGCTGACACATCGCTACGACGTGGTGATCTGTGACTGCCCGCCGTCCTTGGGCTATCTTTCTTTAAACGCCATCTACGCGGCCTCAGGAATGTTGGTACCCTGTCCGCCGAGTATGGCTGACTTCGCATCCACTGGCCGGTTCTTTGCGATGGTCGCCGACACGATGAACGCCATAGCGAATGCCGAACAGGCGAACTCGCGCCGATTGGCGTTCATTCGACTTTTGATTACCCGGTTCAGTCCGTCGGATCGCAATCAGCAGACGCTGAGCGGCTTTCTGGAGGCGAGCTTTCCGGACAAGATCCTCACCAATCGCATGGTACAGACCACGGCACTGGACCTCGCGGGCAATGTCAAGCGGTCGCTCTATGAGCTTGATCCAAGCACCGGCCGCACGTTAGAGCGCGCTTTGGACTTCATGGACGCGGTCAATCGCGAGATCGAGGCACTCGTTGTTCAATATGGTCTTAGTCAGCCACCTGCCACGGCGAGGGCAGCATGAAGAATGCTCGAGACACATTGCGTGCCGTCACCGGCTCGCTGCCGGAGCTCGCCGCTGTCGGGCCGAGTGCAGCACGCCGCGACGCGGTCGCCGCCATTAGCCTCCAAATTCGCGGCGCTGCCGACAGTATCGTTGGCGACGAGGTCGAACACACCATCGCCGAGGGCCGCGCGATCCTTGATATTGCCGCCAGTCTGATCGACGACACACCCTGGCGCGATCGTCAGACACTGACGACCGACGATCCCGACTTCCGCGTACTCGTTGACTCGATTCGGCGGCATGGACAGATTGCGCCGGTCGCCTTGCGACAGCATGCAGGCCGCTACGAGATCATTTTCGGCCACCGTCGGGTTCAGGCGTGTCGGTTGCTCGAGATACCCGCTCGCGCCGTGGTCATGGAGCGCGATGACCGCGCCCTGGTCGTCGCCATGCTCATTGAGAACCAAGCCCGCAAGGACCTGTCGGCGATCGAAAAGGCAAAGGCTTACCAACGCATTCTCGAAAGCGGCCTGCTCGATCGCACGACTCTAGCCGAGGTGCTGGGCGTCAGCGAGCGGCAAATTGCCAACGTGTTAACGTTAAATCGACTGCCCAACGCAGTTGTGACGGCATTAGGCGACGCTCGCTCTATGGCGCTCAACGTGGGCATGCGGCTTGTAGCGGCCCTTCAGAAGTCCAACCAACAACCGCCCGACCATCTGTTGGCTCAAGCCGTCGGCATAACTAGTGACTGCAATGCGCGCGCGCGCTACCTTATCGCGCAAATTGACAACGCCTCACGGGCGGCGGCAATCGACCAGAGCATTGCAATTACTGATGGTAACGGGCGGCGTTACGCTAGGCTCTCGCCGTCAGGGGCGCAGTTGGTGCTTCGGTTTCAGCCCGGGCTCGACCCGGAAATCCTGCGCTCGCTCGCTCATCGCATCCCGGCACTCTATGAAGAGATCGCGCGCACCCGCGGCGCGGCCACGCCTATCCCGGATATTGCTCTGAAAGATTAATTTTAGAGCGTGTGTGGGAAGCTCAGGCGGGGGCGAGCCTGTTCAGGATTGTCCGAATGGCAGCGCTCTGGACGAGCGTCTCCGAGGTCTGCACCATGAGCTCGTCATCCTTCGAGAGGCGGCGGTGCCGGCCGAGCCGGCCGAACGTGCGCTCGACGATCCAGTTGAGGCCGACGACCTTGAAGGTCGGCTCGCTCCGCTTGACGATCACGAGACGCCAGCCTTCGTGGCGCTTGATCTCGGCGGCGAGTTTGCGGCTCTCATGGCCGGCATCAGCGATGACGGTGCGGATGGTCGGCCATAGCGGTGAGAGGCAGGCCACCAGCGTTGCTCGGGCCCGCAGGTCCGACATGCCGGCCGGCTCAACCCGGCTGGCGATCAACAGGCCCAACGTGTCGACCAGGATGTGCCACTTCCTCCCTTTCACGCGCTTGTGCCCGTCGAAGTCGCGGATGCCCCTCTTTCCCGTCGTCTTCACCGACTGGCCGCCTATGATGACGACGCTCGGCGGGGCGACGGCCCGCCTTGGCGCGGGCCAAGGGGTATAGCGTGCGGTGAATTCGGACCCCGACGCCTTTCCAGAGCCAGCGTACGAAAGTACCATCAGACCGAACCCCATCGGAGCCGCAGGCGAACGATCCGCCTGCGGAGCAGCGCGGGTCCAAAGGCCCGCGAGGCGGCGGGAAGTCCTTGGGCAAGAGCTGCCACTGGCAGCCCGTCCGGAGCAGGCAGAAGATCGCGTTGACGATCGCGGGGATGTCCACCCGCCGTGGGCGACCCCCAAGTCGTGCCGGCGGAATGTGCCGCTCGATCAGCACCCACTGCGCGTCGTTCAGATCCGATGCGTAGCTCTTCGTCGCCACCGCCGACCTCCTGCTGGTTGCCGGCATCACCCTACCCGATCCGCGCGGGGACGCGACTTCGCACACACGCTCTCAGGGCCGCTCGCGCAGCCTCCCGTCGTTGCCGAGGGATGAGGTGGAGACTATCGGCCATAAGTTGCAATCTCACCTATCATCGTCGGAAACAGTACCGACTGCTATCCGAAGATGGGCAACGAGAACGTCGCTATAGCCGCTTCCCTCCCACTTCAGCGGCTTCTGGTTGGGTTTTCACCCTAGAGCCGGTAGCTTCAGCTGCCGCTAGGCATCCTTGTGAATGCGGGGCGCTGCCCCCACGGGTGGCAAGGGGCAAGCCGGCCTCCGGCCGCGCGGGCGGAGCACGCGCCCTTGCCGCCCGCTCCCCCGTCCTCGCCGGCCCAAAGGCCGGCTCGCGCTCCTGGCAGGGTAAGCCCTGTCATGAAGGAGGATGCGCGATGGCCAGGACCAGACCGGCTGCCAGCCGCAGCGAGCGCGTCGATCTCTACCAGCATGTCACCGATCAGATCGTGGCCGCCCTCGACCATGGTGTCAGGCCCTGGAAGGCCGAACACCTGGCCGACCGCTGCGCGCCTGCGGCAAGAACTATCGTGGGATCAACTGCCTCGCCTTATGGCTCACCGCCACTGCCAAGGGCTATGGCTCGCCCTACTGGCTTACCTTCAGGCAGGCCCCCGAGCTGGGGGGCAATGTCCGCAAGGGCGAGCACGGCGCCAAGGTCTGCTATTTCCACCGGATCACCCGCGAGGCCGTCGACGAGACGACGGGCGAAGCCACCGCGCAGCACATCCCGTTCATCAAGACCTACACGGTATTTAGTGTCGAGCAGTGCGAGAACCTGCCGGCGCATTTCACCGCGCTACCGGCGCCGGTCGTGACACCGGCTTTCGAGGAAGCGCGCCTCGCGCATGCCGAGGTCTTCATCGCCCATACCGGGGCCGACATCCGTTATGGTGGCGACCGCGCCAGCTACGCGATCGCTGCGGATCGGATCAGCATGCCGCCCTTCGCGACCTTCGCCACGGCCGACGCGTTTGACAGCACGGTCCTGCACGAACTGTGTCATTACACAAAGCATGAGAAACGTCTAAATCGTGATTGCGTCCGCTAGACATGGGGTGACGAAGGTTACGCCATGGAAGAGCTGGTGGCCGAGCTCGGCAGCGCATTCCTCTGCGCTGATTTGAATATTGGTCTGACGGAGCGTATGGATCACGCCAGCTACATTGACTCCTGGTTACGGGTATTACGCGGAGCCCGACGGGCGATCTTCCAGGCCGCCGCCATGGCCGAGCGTGCCGCGGACTGGCTGCATGCCTGCCAGCCCGCCGCCGGCGACGACGTGCTGTCGGCCGACAGCGCAGCGCCGCCCCTCGCGGCTACCGTCTGAATGCCCCGTGTGACCAGGAAATCTGTCATGCCCTATCACCCCGACCGTATCGTCGGTGCCGCCGAATGGGCGAAATTACCGCCTGACGTTCAGCCGAGAATCGGCGCCGTTGCCAACGATGCTCGTGACGCCGACACGCCCGCGACCCGTGCCTTCGAGGCCGCGGACCCGCACGGCAGCGACCAGCTGCTCGAGGCGGTTAGCAAGGCTGTGTCAGCGATCGATCCCGACCAGCCGTTGCTGCCGGCGGGCCTCGGCGAGGGCTGTCCCTGGAGCGGCCCCGGTCCCGATAGCGCCGCGCGTGACGAGCCAGCCGCCTCCGGCATCCCGTGGATGGTCTGAGCCACCACCACCGCCGGTAGGTCCAGCACGATCGCCTTCTCCGACTGATCCATGCTCGGTCATCATCGGGTGTACCGTTTTCAGCGGCGCTCGCTGTCGGCTCGGCCCACCGGCGGGCCTAGGCGGGCGTTGCTGCCAACGTCGCGACACGCGCAAGACCGCGGGCAGCCGGAACAAGCGGGGGAGGGTGGTACGGCCGAGCCGGGGCCAGGCAGACAGCCGCAAGGCGATGCTCCGGGCCGGCGCGGTCCAGCAG
>JBATRI010000441.1:0-15260 GCA_049292515.1 Geminicoccaceae bacterium | reverse complement strand
GCTCCGGCTCGGGCGGCTGCCGGAGCCAGCGGCCGAGCGCTTCCTTCACGCGCCCTGCCTCGCCGCGTCGTTGATGGCGCGCGCACAGCGGCGGCCCATGTCGGCGGCATCCTGGCGCGACATGCTGGATGCCACGACCCGGCGGGTGCCATCGGTGAGATGCACGGCCACGGAGAAGCGCTCCCCGGCCTCCTCGACCAGCGACGGCACCGTCTCGATCAGGACCCGGCTGACCTCGTCCGGGCGCACGGCCTCGCCGTTGGGGAGGATCGCCAGCGGGAGCACCGACCCGAGCGGCGGCGAACTGTTCGTCAAATGAGGATCCGGTCCTTGTCCCAGTCCAGCCCGATCAGCTCCTTGCCCTCGAACCGGCCCATGCCGAAGCAGTTATAGTCTTCCGGCACGGTCGTTTTGAAGAACGAAATGCGCTCGGCATAATCCCGCTGCCGAAGCTGCGCGCCGAGCTCGTCGCGGACGAAGGAAAGGTAGCCGGCCACATGTTTCGGCCGGGCGAGGTAGGCCTTGAAGAAGCCGCACAGGAACATGCGCAGGGAGAACGGATGCGCCTGCAGATACTGGAAGACTGCCGCCGCCACCTGCGGGTAGCGCGGCGACATGAAGTCGTCGACCACGAGCACGCCGCGATCATCGAGCAGCCGGTCGGCCAGGGCCAGATCGTGCGCGCAGGCCGACCCCGTATGCTCGCCGTCGACGTGGACCCAGCGGCACTGTCCGGACAGCGCGAGGATTTCCGTCATCGGCAGTCGGCTGGAGACACATGGGTAGCTGACGATATTGTCGGCCCTGATGCCGGCAAGCATGGTGCGCACCGAATCCAGCCGGTAGGGATCGACCAGGACCAGCTGCTCCTGCGGCCGCAGGTGCAGGCAGGTCATCGCCGCGGACTTGCCGTGATAGACGCCGATCTCGAAGGCGTGGCCCTTGATCCGCTGCTGCTTCTGCCACGCCAGCAGGCAGTCCCAGATCACGGCCGAGTCCTCGGTGAACCAGCCCGGCAGGTCGGCAAAGCGATCCTGGTAGCTGCGCAGCGTGTCCATGGTCGGGTATTCCGCGCTTCGACGCCCGTGCCGATGATGGTGGGCCGGGCGCCGGTCGGCAACCGGCAATCGGCCGGACACGGCGGTTGACGCTCCGGTGCCTTTGCGCCAATGGTTCGACGGCAAAAAAACGTTTCAATAGCGCAGGGAGTCGCCGGATGAGTGCCACACGCTTCGTCTTGGCCTTTACGTCGGCGCTGCTCGCCGGCAGCAGTTTGGCCAGCGCCGACCAGGCCTTCTGGGCCGAGGCCGCCAAGCCCTACGAGGGAGTCACGATCCGCGGCGTCTCGGAGAGCACGCCGCCGTCGAACTACGTCAAGGACGTGATCGCCCCCCAGTTCACCAAGGACACCGGGATCAAGGTCGAGTTCGAGACGACGTCCTGGGACCAGATGTATGATAAGGCGATCAAGGACATGGAGGCCAAGACGGGTCTCTATGACTTCGTCTACATCGAGCAGGACATCATCTACAGCTATCTGAGCCGCAATTTCCTCGTCGACATCACGAAATCGCTCAAGGACGACCCGAAGCTCGCCGACCCCACGTTCAGCCCGGCAGAGTTCACCTCGTTCATCGACTATTTCAAGGACCCGAAGACCCAGGATCTCTACGGCGTGCCGATGGAGGCCTTCGTCAAGGTGTACTTGTACCGCAAGGATCTGTTCGAGGACCCCAAGATCCAGGAGGCGTTCAAGGCCAAGTATGGTCGTGACCTGGCACCGGCCAAGACCTTCCAGGAATATCAGGACAACGCCGACTTCTTCACGGCCTGGGGCAAGGACAACGATCTCGACCTGTGGGGCACCACGGTCCAGGCCTCGTCGGGCCATCCGGCCTCGTTCTACGAGTTCTTCGAATCGATCGCACCGGCCTGGGGCGTGCCCAACTGGGGCCTCAACATGGACACCTGGGCTGCCAGTGTCGAACGCGGCGGCAAGATGAACAGCCCCGAGGCCAAGGAGGCGCTGACCTTCTGGATCGGCCTGCTCAAGGATGCACCGCCCGAGGCCACCTCGAGCACCTGGGACGAGGTCGCGGCCTCGTTCGCGGCCGGGCGCGCGGCGCAGGGTTGGGTCTACGGCGAGAATGCCGCCTGGATCGCCACCGACGCCACCAAGTCCAATGTCGTGGGCAAGGTCGGCGTGGCGCTGCCGCCGACGGCACCTGGCGTGATCGAGGCCGCCGAGAAGCATGAGGGCTATATCGGCTACTACGACGGCGGCGCCTTCGGCATCCCGCACTCCTCTAAGAACAAGGAAGCGGCGCTGCTCTGGCTGCAGTATATCGGCCAGCCCTCGGTCCAGCCCGAGTGGGCGGTGCAGGGAGCGCGGATCGTGCAGACCGCGACCTTTGACGACCCGGCCGTCAAGGCGCAGGATGCCAAGGTGGACGGATATTACACCCTGATGGAAGAGAAGGGCCCGCTGTTCGCCGGCGCCCCGCCGTTCCCGTTCCATGCGCAGCTGCGTGAGGCGGTGGCACCCTTCATCTACGAGGCGATCACCGGCCAGATCACGCCGGACGAGGCGCTGGACAAGGGTGCCGCCGCGGCCGACGCGGAGCTGACCCAGCTCGGCTACCTCAAGAACTGAGCCCGATCATCACGGCACCCGGCGTCGCTGCCGGGTGCCGTACCTTCTTGCTGCACGGATGACCATGCGCTCCACCGCAACCGGCTGGCTGCTGCTTCTGCCGACGATCATCATCCTCGTCGTGATGGGCGTGTTTCCGTTCCTCTACGTGCTGGTGATCAGCTTCTTCGACTGGAACGCGTTCGCCGCCGACCCGACGATGCGCTTTGCCGGGCTCGAGAACTATCGCCGGCTGGTGTTCGACCCGCAGTTCCTGACCTCGCTCTGGTTGACCGTCCAGTTCGCCTTCTTCGTCGTCGTCAGCGAGCTCGTCGTCGGCTACCTGCTGGCGCAGCTGATGATGCGCGAGTTCCCGCTCAAAGGGTTGTTCCGGACCATCCACACGCTGCCCCTGATGGTCGCACCGATCGCGGTCGGCGCCACTTGGCGACTGCTTACCGTCCCGGGACTCGGCCCGATCCCCTACTATCTCGAGCGGTGGTTCGGGATCGAATACAGGATCGGCACCTACCCGGACCAGGCGTTCCTCACCATCATGCTGATGGACGTGTGGCACTGGACGCCGCTAATCACGCTGACGCTGCTCGCGGGCCTGTCCGCACTGCCGAAGGAGCCGTTCGAGCAGGCGCAGATCGACGGCGCCAACCGCTGGCAGACCTTCTGGCACATCACGCTGCCCCTGCTGCGGCCGGTCATCCTCACCACCGTCTTCATCCGCCTGATGGATGCGCTGCGTATCGTCGACGAGGTCTGGATGCTGACCGGCGGCGGGCCGGGCGCCTCGACCCGCTATATCGGCCTTTTGATCTGGCGCGTCGTGTTCCCCAAGACCGACTATGGCTACGGAGCCGCGATGTCGCTGCTGACGCTCTACCTGACCATCGTCATCTGCTGGCTGCTCTATGTCGCCATGGTCTCGCGCCGCCAGCCCAAGGGCGAGGATGCATGAGCAGCACCGCCCGTCGCGCTATCCTGCCCGTCATCATGTGGACGGTGCTGACGCTGATCACGCTGTTCCCGATCTACTGGATGATCCTGGTCTCTGGGCGCAACCGCGTCGAGATGTTCGGCCGGCCGTCCCTGCTGATCAAGTCGTTCCACTGGGACAACTACCTCAACGTCATCGGCAACCCGGCCTTTCGCGGCTACATGGTCAACTCGCTGATCGTCGCCACCTCGAACGCCGTGCTGGTGACCACGCTGGCCCTGCTCGCGACCTTCGCCTTGTCGCGGTTCAAGCTGGGCGGCCAGGACAGCATCTTCTTCTGGACCATCACCAACCGGATGGCGCCGGCCGCGGTCTTCCTGCTGCCGCTGTTCCTGCTGTTCACGCAGGTGTTCGTGCTCGGCGACTGGAAGCTCTACGACACCAAGCTCGGCCTGATCCTGCTCTATTGCGTGTTCAACCTGCCGTTCGCGATCTGGCTGCTGAAGGGGATGATCGACGGCATCCCCAAGGAGCTCGACGAAGCGGCGATGCTGGACGGCTGCAGCATCTTCCAGATCCTGACCAAGGTGATCATCCCCCTGGCCCGGCCGGGCTTGGCCGTCACCGCGATCCTGTGCTGGGTGTTCGCCTGGAACGAGTATCTGTTCGCGGCCACGCTCACCAGCGTCCACGCGCGCACCATCACCACCGGCCTCGCTGAGTACGTGACCGTCACCGGCACCAACTGGGGCGAGCTCGCCGCCACCGCCACGCTGACGCTGCTGCCGGCGCTGGTGTTCCTGGGCTTCGCCCAGCGGCACATCGTGGCCGGGCTGACCTTCGGTGCCTTGAAGGAGTGATGCCGCGATGACCGACGGCCACGCCGCCAAGCCGGCGCCACGCACGAGCTTTCTGCCCTTCCCCACCAACACCTTCGACCGCTTCTTCGTCAGCGCGGTCGTCATGATCGCGTTGCACCTGTTCTGGATGCGCTTTGTCGAGGCATACTTGCCGCTCGAGGTGGCGACCGTGATCTCGGTGGGTCTGGGCTACCTGATCGTCCGATACGGCTGAGGGAGGCCGACAATGCAGGCTCTGGTGCTGGAGCGCAAAGACGAGCTGTCCTTGCGCGATTTCCCCGTCGACGAGACGCTGGGCCCGCGCGACGTGCGCGTCGCGTTGAAGACGGTGGGCGTGTGCGGCAGCGACGTGCACTACTACACCCACGGTCGGATCGGCCCGTTCGTCGTCAACGCGCCGATGATCCTGGGCCACGAGGCCGCCGGCGTCGTCGTCGAGACCGGCTCGGCCGTGCGCGAGCTCAAGGAAGGCGACCGGGTCTGCATGGAGCCCGGCATCCCCGACCCGTCCAGCCGCGCCTCGCGCCTGGGCAAGTACAATCTCGACCCGGCGGTCCGCTTCTGGGCGACGCCGCCGGTGCACGGCGTGCTGCGGCCGACCGTGGTCCACCCTGCCGACTTCACCTTCAAGCTGCCGGACAATGTCTCGCTGGCCGCGGGCGCCATGGTCGAGCCGCTGGCGGTGGGCGTCCACGCCGCGACCAAGGCGCAGATCCAGCCCGGTGACCTCGCCGTCGTGATCGGCGCCGGCCCGATCGGCATGGTGACCATCCTGGCCGCCCTCGCTGCCGGCTGCTCGCGGGTCATCGTCAGCGACGTCCACGACCCGAAGCTCGAAATCGCGAGGAAGCTCGGGCCGGTGGAGACCGTCAACGTGCGCAGCCGCAAGCTCACCGATGCCGTCATGCAGGCCAGCGACGGCTGGGGTGCCGACGTGGTGTTCGAGTGCTCGGGCTACGCGCCGGCAGCCGCCGAGATGTTTGACGTGCTCTGCCCCGGCGGGCGCGTCGTGCTCGTGGGCATCCCGCTCGAGCCCCTGCCCTTCGACGTCAGCAAGGCCCAGATCAAGGAAGCGCGGATCGAGAACGTGTTCCGCTACGCCCATGTCTACCCACGGGCGGTGGCGATGCTGGCCTCGGGCAAGATCGACGTCTCACCGCTGATCACCGACGTCTACCCGTTCAAGGACAGCATCGCCGCCTTCGAGCTCGCGCGCGACATGCCGCCGACCTCGGTCAAGGTGCAGATCGAGATGGCGGCCTAGCACCCATTTTCGCTGTTTGGCCCCCGCTGTGTGTCAACCGCCACAGCGGGGCGGCGCCCGAGGTGGCACATTGCCTGCGCAACCTCGGGAGATGGGTGATGGATACCGACCGGTTTGCCAGCAGGACCCTAGCAGCACGCACGATGCGTGAGCGCCGGCCGGAACCGGGTGCTGTCGACCGGTCGGCAGACGCCGAGAGCGCCGGGCGTTACCGGCAGGCCTGCCGCGACGCCGAGACCGCCCGGCTGCTGCTGGCCGAGCTCGGCCGCTGGCACGGGCCGATGGCTTGAGCCGGGCCGGCTAGGATGCGCGGTCCAGCTCGCGCGGCATCTCTGCCGCCAAGTTGCGGTTGGCCGCCGGCGGTTGCGGCAGCAGGTAGTCGCGGGTGAGCGGCACGGCATTGCGGTCGGCGGAGAGCTGGATCTGGAACACCATGCCATCCTCGTGCGAGAAGAACAGCTCCGACGCCACCAAGTAGAACTCCCACATACGGTAGAAGCGCGCATCGTAGAGCGCCTCCACGGCGGCCTGATGCGCGGCCAGCCGTTCCCGCCAGCAGCGCAGCGTCCTGGCATAGTGCAGGCGCAGGACCTCCAGGTCCGTGACCCACAGGCGGGCGCGCTCGATCGCCGGCAGCACCTCGGACAGCGCCGGAATGTAGCCGCCGGGGAAGATGTACTTCCTGATGAACGGCATGGTGTCGTAAGGCCCGTGGGCGCGGCCGATCGAGTGGACCAGGGCGATGCCGTCGTCGGTCAGCAACTCGCGTAGGTGCTGGAAATACTCGTCATAGTGCGGCACACCGACGTGCTCGAACATGCCGACCGAGACGATGCGGTCGAAGCGCCCCTTGACCTGTCGGTAGTCCACCAGCTGGTAGTCGAGCCGCTCCGCGAGGCCCACCTCCTCGGCACGGCGGACCGCATAGGCGTGCTGCTCCCGCGACAGCGTGATGCCGGTGAGATCGATCTGCCGGCCGGCGAGTTCGCACAGGTGACGGGTGAGCGCGCCCCAGCCGGAGCCGATGTCGAGCACGCGCATGCCCGGGCGCAGCAGCAGCTTGGCCGCGATCCGCCGCTCCTTCGCGCGCTGCGCGGTCTCGAGATCCTCGCGGCCGGTCTCGAAGAAGGCGCAGCTGTAGCCCCGCTCGGTGTCGAGGAACAGCCGGTAGAGCTCGTCCGAAAGGTCGTAGTGATGGGCGACGTTGGCCTGCGCCCTGCCGATCGGGTTGCGCCGGCGCATGCTGCGCACGAGCGAGCGCAGGTGGGCGCGCAGGCCGAACCCCGCTTCCGGGCCCCGATGCCGGAGATTGTGGACCATCAGGTCGAGCAGCATGTAGAGGCTGCCGCGCTCGATCGTCAGGCGGCCGTCCATGTAGGCTTCCGGCAGCGCCAGCTCGGCGTCGACCAGAAGGGCCAATGGCAGGTGCCGGTCGGCCAGCCTGATCGTGACCGCCGGCTCCATGCCGTCGCCGAATATGCGATAGGTTCCGCCGGCGTCGATGACCGTCAAGGTGCCGAAGCGCAACAGCCGCTCGAGCCGATATGCCAACAGCATCGCATTCTCCCGCAGCCGGATTGGCCATGGCGTCGGCCGGAGACTCGATCAAATGCCGTGACCTGGCGACGCCCGCCTGCGGGCCGGCGAAACCTCCGGTGCAGCCTAGGCTGCCACCCTGTCACCAGAGCGGCACGACGCACGAAAAACGGGAACTAAAATAGCGACTTAGAGTCGACAGACCAGCCGCAATTCGCGATGGCGCCGTTGCATGCACGTGCATGGCCGGCGGTACGCAGGATCAACGCCGGCTTCATGCGGTCGGGACAGGTCGCTTCGCGCGCTCGTGGAAGACCAGATAGAGGCCGGAGGCCATCACGACGGCGCCGCCCAGCAATGTCCAGCGGTCGGGGCTTTCGCCGAACACCAGGAAGCCCAGCAGCGTGGCCCACAGCAATTGGACGTAGAAGAACGGGGCCAGGACCGACGCCGGGGCGCGGCGGTGGGCCAGGATCAGCAGCCAGTGGCCCAGCGCGCCGAACAGGCCGAGGCCGGCCAGCAGCAGCCAGGTCGAGGACGAGGCCGGCCAGACCCAGACGAACGGCAGCACCGGCAGAAAGACCGCCGAGCCGACCAGCCCGGTGTAGAACAGGGTCGTCTCCGACGGGTCGTTGGCGGCGACCAGGCGGGTGGCCATCGAGTAGAGCGCGTTGGCACAGGCCGCTCCCAGGGCCAGCAGCGCCGCCGCATGCACGCCGCCCAGGCCGGGGCGGGTGATGACGAGCACGCCGGCAAAGCCGATGAGGACGGCCGCCAACCGCCGACCGCCGATGCGTTCGCCCAGGATGGGTCCGGCCAGCAGCGCCACGATCAGCGGCGAAGAGAACGTGATCGACGTCGCCTCGGTGAGGCGCAGATATTTGAGCGCGAAGAACGAGCAGATGGTCGCCGCCACCAGGCACAGGGCGCGGCCGCATTGCAGCCGGAGATTCCGCGTGCGCAGCAGGCCGGCCCGACTCACCGGGTTGAAGAACAGGGCGACGAGCAGGAAGCTGCCGAGATAGCGGACGGCCGCCGTCTGCAGTGGATCGGTGCTCCGGTTGACCCACTTCGCCGAAGCGTCCAGGCAGGCGAAGCAGGCTACCGCACCCAGCATCAGGGCGATGCCGACCAGCCGCCGCCGCTGCTCGCTCATGGACGGGCGACCAGGCTCACCAGCCGCTTGGGGGCAACCAAGCCGTAGCTGCGGCGGACCAGTTCGGCCACCTCGGCCCAGTCGGGCGCGGGCTCGAGCCGCATCCCGACCCAGCCCCGGTGGCCGACATAAGGCGGGACGAAGAACCGGTCGGGATCCGCACCGACCAGGATCGGCTGGCTGCCGAGCGGCGCCTTGCACCAGAACGACAGCCGGCCGTCACCACGCTTGGGCATGGCGAAGATCCGACCCCGGACACGGAACGTCGGATCGCCCCAGGTCACCTGCTCAGCGGCCTCGGGCAGCGCCAGGCAGATCGTGCGTAGTCGTTCGACGGGGCCAGCCAGCATGGCTCCAGGATGCCACACGGCCGCGCGGCCGCAATCCCCTCACCCGGCCGGCCTGACGGCGCGTCAGACCAGCACCGCCTCGTCGGCGAGCGCACCGCCCAGCATCAGCGACCGGACCGTGCCGGTGGCGGCTGGTCGATAGGCCGCTGCTGCACGTCGCGCGGCCCGACAGACGACCTCGCCCACATCGTTCTGATAGAGCCAGAGCGAGTTCTGCTGCAGGCGCAGGTTCGGCTCGCCACCCATCCGACCGGTCGGCCGATAGCCGGTACCCAGCCCGATGCCGAACAGGTTGGGCAGGGTACCGCCGTCCTCGAGCCAGAGCCGCCCCTCGTGGTCGACGGAGGCACCGGTCGGATCCGGATGGCAATGCAGCTCTCGGCCGGTGGCATCGATAATGGGCAGCGTCCGGCTGCGATAGCCGAAGGTAGTGACGACCAGATCGGCACCGCGCAGCTGCTCGATCAGCTCGGGCTCGACAAGGTCGGCCGCGCGCAGCGGCCGGCAGACCACTCGAGATTCCCGCTCCGTGCCGGGCTTGCCGTGAATCCGGCGCCACAGCTCGCGCCCGTCGCCACGCAGGCCGGACAGGCGATTGACCCGCTGCGTCGCCGGGCAGACATCGTCCTCGACAAAGGCATAGGAGTCGGCGTCCGCGTCGGCGCGGGTGGGGTAGAAGCAGCGCGGTTCGGTGCGGTGGAGGATGGTGATCGCCCCCGGCGCCAGCCGCTCGCCGACCGCGTCGAGCAGCCGCCATGCGACCGAGAACGCGCTGTGCGACCCGCCCAGGACGACGATCCGCCGCAACTCGCCACCGCGTACCAGCGCCTTCTCCAGCCCGGCCCCCGAGAGCATCTCGTCGCTGCCGTAGAGCCGGTCGGCGTCGACGAGCCCATGCAGATCGAGCCGGCCGCTGAGGCGCGCATCGGTGACTTCGCGGCCGCCCATGGCGATGATGGCCGAGGCACCGACGACCTCACGGGCCGGATGGCCCTCGCCAAGGTCAACGGCAATCCGACCATCGTCCAAACGGCGGAGTCGCTGGGCCCGGCTGCCGGGGTAAAAGCGGCTGGCGGGAAACCTGGTCATCAGGCGGGCGAGATGAGCACCTTGACGTTGCAGAAAGGCGCCGACCAGCGGCAACGGCGGGAGCGACTCGTAGTACCCGAACAGCTGCTGGGTGGTCTCCTCGCGATAAAGTTCTCCGAATAGATCGATGAACCCTGGATGATCGAAACATTCTAGATAGGAGCGCCCCGGTGAATCCGAGCCGATTGAATATTTAGTGAGTGTGCCGCCAATGATCGGAGCCTGATCGATCAGTGCGACGCCGGCATTCAACCAGTCGACCAAATACCCGTGCTGTGCAGCCCAGATTAGCGGGCCTGTTCCGCCCGGACCTGCACCAACAATAACCGTCTCGTACATCACAGCTCCAGGTACGTCCGCATTTAACCAGCCTGTCATAACAGGATAGCCAAATATTTTCCGACAGCAAGTTGCTTACTTATGAACAGACTGCAATGTCTGATCTAGAACCATGATGTTTACTTCATCTGCGCGGGCCGGGCTCCACCAACACCGCATCCTCCCTCAGCAACCGCCATTGATTCGCAGCCTGACGAGCCACTCACAACCGGTCGCACGAGCATTTTCGCTCACGCGACAGCACGCAACCGGCACCTTTCCATTGCTACCAGCAACCGATCGAGCATGCCTGCGTTGTAGCCGTCAAGTTGTACCAACACCGTGATTCCGGCGCGGCGTCGGATTTTCCGGCACTGGCGCAATTGTACCGCGCCCCAGCACGTCCGGCCGAGGGTGGAGCTGTCGGCTCAGGCGGCTCCTCGTGGCGGCGGCAGCTCGGCGGTCTCGAAAAGATGCGGCTTCACCCCGGCCCGCTGCAGGGCGTCACCGAGCTTCATCCGCAGGAAGGCGCTGCCGGTGTAGCGCGTGACACCCGAATAGCAGCTGTCCTCCAGGTGCCGGACCATGGCCGCATAGGCGTCGACCAGGTCCGGATCGATGCGGAAATTGTCGTAGTTCACCACGACCGGGATACGATGGCCGATCTCCCGGCAACGGCCGCGCACAGCGACCTCGATGTCGTGCACGTCCTTGGCGTGGCGCACCCGCATGCCCTCGAAGTTGAGGAACAGCGTGTCACGACCGGCATCGAAGGTGACGCGGCGCTCGAGGTCGAGGTGGAAGAGCGTCTTGTCCAGCCCCATGGCCACGGCCGCGAAGATGCGCAGGTCCATGAGATCGGGGGTCCGCACGATCGGCTTGAACGCCATGTGGGCCAGGATGTCGCGCTCGATGTCGATGCCGGGTGCGACCTCGATCAGCTCGACGCCGTCGGGTGCCCGGCGGAAGACGCAGCGCTCGGTCACGTAGAGCACGGGCTGGGCGCGCTCGGCAGCGTAGGCGCCGTTGAAGGTGATCTGCTCGACGGCGGTCACGAACTTGCGTGCCCGGCCCTCCTGGGCGATGCGCAGCTTGCCGTCTTCGACCGCGATTTTCAGCCCACCGGCGGTGAAGGTGCCGGTGAATACCACCGCCCGCGCGTTCTGGCTGATGTTGATGAAGCCGCCGGCACCGGCGAGCTTGGGGCCGAAGCGGCTGACGTTGACGTTGCCCTCGGCGTCGCACTCCGCCATGCCCAGCACGGCGAGGTCGAGGCCGCCCCCGTCGTAGAAGTCGAACTGCTGGTTCTGGTCGATGATGGCGTCGGTGTTCACTGCGGCGCCGAAATTGAGCCCGGACGCCGGCACACCGCCGATCACGCCGGGCTCGGCGGTCATGGTGATGAAGGAGAGGATCTTCTCCTCGTTGGCGACCGAGGCCACGCCTTCCGGCATGCCGATGCCGAGATTGACCACGCCGTTGGCCGGCAGCTCCATAGCGGCGCGGCGCGCGATCAGCTTGCGCTCGTCCAGCACCATCGGCGCAAGTGAGCCCAGCGGCACCCGCAGCTCCTGCGAGAAGGCCGGCGAGTAGATGGTGGCATAGGTCTGGTGATGGTTCGCGGGCTCGGCCACCACCACGGCGTCGACCAGGATGCCCGGGATCTTCACCGTGCGCGGGTGCAGCGTGTGCGCCTCGGCGATCCGCTCGACCTGGGCGATGACCAGCCCGCCCGAGTTCTTGGCCGCCATCGCCATGGCCAGATTGTCCAAGGTCAGCGCCTCGCGCTCCATCGAGAGATTGCCCGTGGGGTCAGCGGTGGTGGCGCGGATGAAGGCGATGTGGATCGGGAACGCCTTGTAGAACAGCCACTCCTCGCCATCGAACTCGACCAGGCGGACGAGATCCTCGGTCGTGGTCTCGTTGACCTTGCCGCCGCCCTGACGCGGATCGACGAAGGTGCGCAGGCCCACCTTGGTGAAGGTGCCGGGCTTGCCGGCGGCGATGTCGCGGTAGAGGTGCGAGATGCAGCCCTGCGGCAGGTTGTAAGCCTCGATCCGGTTCTCCAGGGCGAGCCTGCCGACCTTGGGGATCAGCCCCCAATGGCCGCCGACGACGCGCTTGAGCAGGCCGTCATGCCCCAGCCGGTTCAGCCCCTGCTCCTTGCCGTCCCCCTGCCCCGCGGCGAACAGCAGCGTCAGGTTGCGCGGCTCCCCGGTCTCGACGAAGTGCCGCTCCAGCCCCACCAGCAGGTCGTCCGGCGTGCCGATGCCGACAAAGCCCGAGGTGCACAGCGTGTCGCCGTTGCGCACCAGCGCCACCGCCTCGGCCAAGCTGACGACCTTGTTGCGGTGCTCGGTCCGCCCGAGGCCGCGTTTGTCGGTGGTGCTGGTCGGCATGGCTCGCTTCCCTGATTGGCTGAGCGCAAGCTTAGGCGGGCCGGGGCGTGCTCGTCCATGGCAGGGTCGGGCGTCGGGTTCGCTCGGACACCTCGGGTTCGCTCGGACACCTCGGGTTCGCTGCATGCAGGACTATCATCCTAGGATGATCGGGTATAGACAGCCTGATTGTCAACGATCATCTTCCAGAAGTCCTTGTGCAATATACAATCAAGCCGGCTAGAAATGAGTGTTGGCCTCAAAGCTTCCGACTCGCCGGCGACCTCGATGAAACACCCGGCGAGCATCTGGCTCCAGCGTCGCACGACACGCTCATAACGACGGCGCCACGTACAGCGGAACCCGACGGCATAACGTGCCTTCCGCCGGCTGCGCTCACAGTGTCTCCAGTCGGCCGATCTTGTGCTCGTCCCATACCATCCCTGCCCCTGGGCGGTCCGGCGGCACGACGTGACCATCGACGACCTCGAGCGGCTGCTCGAGGATGGCGTCCGCCCAATCGACATATTCCAGCCAATGGGCGCGGGTGCTGGCGGCGAGCAGGTGCACGCTGACCTCGGGCATCAGGTGCGAGGACATCTCGATGCCGCAGGCAGCGGCAATTCCCGCCGCCTGCATCCAACCGGTCACCCCACCGATCCGCGCGACATCGGGCATGACATAGTCGCAGGCGCGAGCGGCCAACGCCTGCAGCATGGCTTCCGGGCCATTGAAGTTCTCGCCGATCTGCAGCGGCACGTGCAGGGCCTCGGCGATCGCGGCATTGCCCCGATAGTCGTCGTGCCGGATCGGCTCTTCCAGCCAGGCGATCCCCTCGTGCTGCAAGGCTCGCCCCCGCAGCAGCGCCTCGGCCGGAGTCAGCGCCTGATTGTAGTCGACCATGACCAGGGTGTGGGCGGGGATTCGGGCGCGTACGGCGTGCAGGGCCGCAAGATCCTCCGCGAGCGTCGCGTAGCCGAGGCGCAGCTTCATGGCACCCAGCCCCATGGCGAGCAGCGCCTCCGCTTCCGCCGCCAGGCGTTCCGGCCCCATGCGGCCGAGCCCCCTGCTATCGTAGGCGGGGATCGGCCGCAGCGCTCCCCCGAGCAGCCGCACGAGGGGCTGTCCCAGCGAGACGGCAAGGGCATCCCAGAGCGCCATGTCGAGCAACGAGAGCGCCATGCGGACCGGGCCGGCAACGCCCAGCAGCCTGAACCGGCGGGCCAGGACTTCAGCAGCACCATGGGGCGAGATCGGCTGACCGTCGAGGAGCTCGACCGCCTCGGCGATGTGACCGGCCACGGCGCGCGCACCCGATGGCGAGTAGCAGAAGCCATAGGCCCGCCCGACCACGCCCTGGTCGGTGAGCAGATCGACGAGCAGCAGCGGCACGGAGCTGATGACAGCGGCGCTGGTGCCCAACTCGAAGGTCAACGGGACGAGCACCCCCCGCGTCGTCACGGAGCGCAGCACGAGTGGCGAAGGATGGGGTGTCGGTGTGCCGATCATCGTTACATCCCTGATGGCAAGGTGTCGTTACAGACTGCTGATCGACCCGCACCGCAACGGGGAAAATGCGGCTGGCAGCGATGCGATCTTCGCTGGCCGTCACGACGACCATCGCGAGAACTCATGGGACCGTCGAGATCCCGCGACGGTGGCTTCAGACTTGGCGATGCGCGCCCATGCCCGCCGCGAGTTCGACCGGATCAGCGGGCTGCGGGTGGACAGCTGTCCGTGGCGTGGTGATCCGGGTCGCGACGGACCCGAAGGTAAGCCCCCAGGGCTAGGCCGAGCGCGCCGACGATCAGAGCCGCCGCCACGGCGAACGTGGTCCGCATGCCGGTGGCGACCGCCGCGGGAGACGCCGTGGTGACGTCGGTCGTGGCCGATGCTAGGGCGAAGACGGCGCCCATGACCGATGCGCCGGTGATCAGCCCGAGGTTGCGGGACAGGTTGAGCAGGCCGGAAACGACACCCCGCTGGGCGGGGTGGACATCGGTCATCACGGCGGTGTTGTTGGCGGCCTGGAACAGCTGGTAGCCGGGGGTCAGGATAGTAATGGCGGCGATATAGCCGGCACTGCCGAACATCGCCGGCAGTACCGACAGGGCCATGGAGCCGGCCGCCATGGCGACGAGCCCCACCGTGACCATGCTCGGTGCGCCCAGACGGTCGACGATACGGCCGGCGGGGACTCCGCTCAGGGCGGAGATGATCGGGCCGATCGCCATGACGGCGCCGACCAGAGCGGGGTCCAGCCCGAGCGTATGCGACAGGTAGAACGGGCCGACCACCAGGGTCGCCATCATCACCGTCGCGACGAGCGCGCTCGTGGCGAGGCTCGCCCGCAGCAACGGATCGCGGAACAGTGCCAGGCGGATCAAAGGTGATGCGGCTCGGGCCTGGGCCAGCATGAAGAGACCGCCGCCGAGGGCAGCAGCCGCCAGCAGGGCCAGGTTGAGCGTGCCGAAGCTGCCGCGCCCAATGGTCATGGCCAGCGCGTAGGCGGCGAGGGTCAGCGCCAGCAGCAGCGTGCCCACATGGTCGAAGCCGGCCCGCTCCGTCGTCGGCGCCGGGCGATCCGCGGGTAGATGACGGTAGGCGAGCGCCACGGCCAGGATGCCCAGCGGCACGTTGACGAGGAAGATGGCGCGCCACCCGGACCCGGCGATCAGCACGCCGCCGAGCGACGGGCCGAGTGCCGTGCCGACGGCCGACATCGTGC
>JBATRI010000440.1:0-2208 GCA_049292515.1 Geminicoccaceae bacterium | reverse complement strand
CGACGTCGATGAAGCTGCCGCCCAGAAGCTCGCACAGGTTCTGGTAGGACTTGCCGACATCGATGACGAAGACCTGGGCACCCAGGCTCAAATACGAGGTGATCAGGTAGTTGGCGAGGAAGCTCTTGCCCGAGCCGGATTCGGCGGCGATCGTGGCGTTGTAGTTGGTCCGACTATCGAACAGGTCGAAGCGGATCAGCTGGCCCAGGCGCGAGACGAAGGTGAGGGCAGGGGTGCCCGAGCCGGACCATTCGGCGAACACCGGCAGCAGCCTTGCCGCATGCTGCGTGGTCATGGTCCGGTAGCGGCCGAGATCGGGGATGGATTCCCTATCCGCGTTGAAGGGCAGCGCCTGCAGGAACAGCGGCAGGCAGATATAGCGGTCGGGTGGGGCGTTGAAGCGCACCTCCGACCAGTAGGCGGTGGCGGCGGTGACGGCGCGCTCGGCCTCGGCCATGTCCCGGCCGTAGAGCAGGAGGGTCGTCGCCAGCTGGACCGGGCGGTGGCCCTCCTCGAGGCTCATGACCATGGCGTCGAGATCGGCCGCCCGACCGGCGAGGTTGGGCAGCCAGCGTTGCAGGGGCGAGTGCAGCTGGTGGGTGGTCCAGGCCCGCCGCTTGGCGATCCTGGCCTCGGTCTTCTGCGGATCGGGATAGTAGACGCTGGTCGTGATCACGAACGGCGCCTTGAGGCCACGCTGGCCCTGGCGCAGGTCGCCGATGAGGCGCGCGGTCATGCCAAAGCGCAAGCTGCCCGGGAAGCTCTTGACGCTGAGCACCGCAAGCCGGGTCTGGCCGAGCCAGATACCGTCACGGTCGACCCGGAGGTCGAGGTCGGAATCGACCGCCTGCTCGGCCAGCAGCAGATCGTCGTGAAGGTCCATGCCCGCCAGCCGGCGCCAGGTGGCGTGCGGGCCGCGGCACAGGCACTGGTTGAGGACATAGCAGGCGTCGCTGGCATCCATGGGCTGGGACAGCAGCTGCAGGTCCTCGAGCGCCTGGCGGGCGCGGCGCTGATGGCCGTGTGCTGCCACCAGGTCGGGCTCGGTCGGCATCGGCCCGGCGTGCGGCAGCTTCACCGAGACCACGAGCTGGAAATCGCGGACCAGCGTGCCGGTCTCGGGGTAGGGCGCGTCCACCCCGGCAAGTAGATGCTCGGCCCGGTCCTGGCTGGTCCTCGCCAGCAACGGGTCGGTCTCGTGCGCGCGCAGGCCGAGCATCTCCTCGACCAGCTGGTGGATCGCCGAGCTGGCCATGAGATGGAAGCCGAGCAGGGTGCCGGTCGGCCAGTCCAGGGCCAGAAAGCTGCGCAGGCGCTGCTCGGTGGCATCGTCGCCGCCGGACAGGGGTCGGCAAAGAAAGCCGAAGGCAAGGCTGCGATCGTCGCAGGCGAAGAGGTGCCGCTCGGGGTCGTGCGCGTGTAGGCGCAACAGATACGGCACCCGGTTCGCAGCGATGCGCTTGTCGGTCATGCGGGGACTCCGTCGGGGCGGGGTGCTTCGGCTGGGCAGGGGCGGGGCAGGATGGGAGGAACCGGGCGCATCAAGGCTTGCCCCGTTCCTGCTGGGCGGTCTTCTCGTGGCTGCGGGTGAGGGCTTCGCGCCACTGCCCGCCGGTGACGTAGGTCAGCGTAAATGACAAGGATAACGACGGTATATTCAAGACGACCCAGTCGTCTCCGGAGTGAAACAGGACATCGCCGTGCTGCGTGATCTCGTTGGCGCCGCGGACGTCAGCCGTATACTTGGACCGCAGATCGGTCAGTATCTCATGGAGGCGCGACTTCTCGATGGAGAGCGCCACGGCGATCAGACGCTGATCGGCAGCGAAGACCAGAATTACTTTCTCCAGACCATCGAGGTCGAACGCCGCAGGATCGATCTCGAAATGGCTACCCCCAGTTTGGGTAGGGCTGACTTTCCGGATCCTGTCCCGCGGCAGGGAGCGTTCGACGTCGCCCTGCGTGGTCTGCCCCAGGGTGAAGCCGAGCGGGCTGGTCGCGGCAGCGACAGGGGCAACCGGCATCAAGGCGAGGAGCATCGCTGCCACCAGACAGGCGTGCAGAAGGCGCTGCGACAAAGGCGGGCTGATCGGAAGCGCGGGCATGCGGGGACTCCGTCGATAGGGGGAGGCGATGACGCCCAGAATCAGGGCGGCGGCCACGGCGATGCAGGCGATGGCCAGGGACAAAAAGCAGGTCCTGATCGAG
>JBATRI010000439.1:0-3987 GCA_049292515.1 Geminicoccaceae bacterium | reverse complement strand
CACCTCGCGGCCGTCGAACTCGGCCACCAGCTCGCCGGCCTCCAGGTCGATCGTCCTGACCCGGCCGAGATCGCCGTTGAACACCTCCTTGTCGTAGTCGTTGACCACCTGCATGACCTTGTCGCCGGGGGTGAAGGTCCAGCCCATCCGCTCGACCTTGACCGCACCGGGCGGGTTCAGCAGCAGCTGCAGCTCGATGTTCAGCGACCGCGCCCCGAGCCCGCCCCGGTTCATCGGGCACAGCACCTGCACGTCGCGGATGGGATCGAGCCCGAACCGGGCCGGGATGCGCCTGGCCACGACCTCCAGCAGCCTGGCGAGGCCGTCCTCGGGCTCCTCGCAGCGGACGAGATGGAAGTCGGTGCCGGGTGCGTTGCCCGGCTCGGGCATGAGACCCTGGTTGATCCGATGCGCGTTGGTGACGATCCGGCTTTGTGCCGCCTGGCGGAACACTTCGGTCAGCCGGACCACCGGCACCGCGGCGCTCGCGATGATGTCGGCCAGGACCTGGCCCGGCCCGACCGACGGCAGCTGGTCGACGTCGCCGACCAGCAGCAGCGCTGCCTGCGCCGGCACCGCCTTGAGCAGGCTGTGCAGCAGCGGCACGTCGACCATCGAGACTTCGTCGACGACGACGAGATCGGCGTCCAGCTGGTGCTCTTCACCACGCTTGAAGCCGCCGCGGGCGGGATCGGCCTCGAGCAGACGGTGCAGGGTCTTGGCCTCGAGCCCGGTGGCCTCATGCAGCCGCTTGGCCGCCCGGCCGGTCGGCGCCGCCAGAGCGATGTCCTTGGTCCGGGCGCGCAGGATGGTGAGGATGGCGTTGAGCAGCGTGGTCTTGCCGACGCCGGGGCCGCCGGTGATCACCAGCAGCTTCGAGCTCAGCGCCAGCCGTACGGCTTCCCGCTGGCTGGCGGCCAGGATCAGGCCGGTCTTGCGCTCGACCCAGGGAATGGCCTGCGCCGGATCGATGGCGGGCCAGGGCGGCGTGCCCTCGGCAAGGCGGAGCAGCCGTGCCGCAATGCCCTGCTCGGCGCGGTAGAGCCCGGCCAGGAACACGCAAGCGCGCTCACCGACCGTATCGGCCACCACGCCGCCCTCGGCCAGCTCCAGCTCCAGGGCCGCCGCCACGATCTCGGCCGGAATCTCCAGCAGGGCTGCCGCCTGCAGATGCAGCTCGTCCACCGGCAGGCCGCAATGACCCTCGTCCATGGCCTCGGCCAAAGCATAGCCGATCCCGGCCCGGGCGCGGATCATCGCCGTCTTCGGGATCCCCAGCCGCAGGGCGATCTGATCGGCCGTCCTGAAGCCGATGCCGCGGATATCACGGGCGAGACGATAGGGGTTCTCGGTGATCAGCTGGACCGCATCGGCACCATAGGTCTTGAAGATCCGCACCGCACGCGAGGTGCCGACACCATGGCTGTGCAGGAACAGCATGATCTCGCGGACCACCTTCTGCTCGGCCCAGCCCGCCTGGATGCGGGCGGCACGCCTGGGCCCGATGCCGGCCACCTCCTGCAGCCGCTCGGGTGCCTGCTCGATGAGCTCAAACACGGCCTCGCCGAACACCTGGACCAGCTTGCTGGCGTAGACTGGGCCGATGCCCTTGATCATGCCGGAGCCGAGATAGCGCAGGATCCCCTCGAGCGTGGTCGGCGGCGCCGCTTTCAGGAAGGCGGCCTTGAACTGCAGCCCATGCTGGCGGTCGTTGACCCAGCTGCCCGAGGCCTGGACGAACTCGCCGGCGCTGATCATGGCGGCGGCACCGACCACCGTCACCAAGTCGCGCTGTCCGCGGACCTTGACCCGCAGCACGCAAAAGCCGGTCTCGGGGCTGTGGAAGGTCACCCGCTCGACCAGGCCGGCCAGAGCCTCGCGTGCGGGTGGTGCTGCGGTGTTCATGCCAACCCGGTGGGAACCAAGCTTGTCCGTGGCATCATGCTGGACCCTTGTCTGTCAGAAGCATCCTTCAATCCGGCGGCACCGACCAGGGATCGACCAGCGGCAGATCGACGATTCCGGCAAAGTCCCGCATGTTGCGGGTGACGAGCGTCAGATCGTGCACGAGAGCCGTAGCGGCGATCAGCACATCGTTGCCCGGGCGCGAGCGTTCTACCTGAAGACGTGCACCGTGCTCGGCGATGGCTTCGTCCACCGGCAGAATGCGACCGGCAAAACTCGGTTTGAGCTTGTGCTCGTACCAGGCACGCAGAACCAAGCCTGCCGGTTCATCCTTGCGGGCCTTGAGGGCGATCCCCAGCGCCAGCTCCATCAGCGTGATGACGCTGAGGCAGGCCTCGCTCGTCCGGATCCTCCGGCGCCATGCCAGCACCGCCGGGTGGGCACGTTGTCCTTTGCGCAGCTCGGAGACGATGTTGGTGTCGAGCAGCCACCTCATGCATCCTCCAGATCCGCTGGGCGCGGCTCCCAGGGAACACACGGAATCTCGAGCTCGACGGCACCGGCAGCCTCGTCCCCCAGGGCCTCGAGGAGATCCTCGGGTACATCTTGGGGAACCAGAGCACGCCAGCGGTCGTAGCGCATCACCACCAGCTCGGGCCGGCCGCGATTGGTGACGATGACGGGTCCCTGACGTGCCAACTGCTTCACCTTCAACGGTTCGGCTGCGAACTCGCGGCTCGAGATCTCCGGCATGTCTCACCCCTATATGTTGGGAACTTATGTTACATACATCAGACAGCGTTGGCGACCAAGCGTGCTGTCGGTGCAGCGTCGCGGATTTTGCCCACCGTTCTCGGGCCAGGACCGAGGATGTTCCTGGCGGATTCGTTGGAATCGACCATCATGCTCCTGGTCGAGACCCGCATGCGGCTGTCGGGCTTGCGCGTGTCATCGTCGGTTCGCTCTCGCTGCTGCTGCTCGATCTCCTGCTGCCGTTGCCGCTCACGCTCCTGGACGACCTCCCGCATCGCGATTCGAGCGATCTTCGATGTCTGCCCGGTCTCGAGCCGGTCCAGGGCCGCCTGCGGCTCGCCCGAGCGCTCGCGGATGGCGTCGATGAGGTCGGTCCGATCGCTGGTGGCGGAGGGCGAGCCCATGCTCATGGTGGAAGCCCCCGATGGGGTTGCCGGCCTCGGTGATCGAAGAGGCGACCGGCGCGGTGCCGGGTGGCCTGCCCAAGCCCCCTGCCCGTGCACCGGCGGAACAGATCGACACCAAGGTGCCACCGCGGCCGCGTGAGGAGTCGGAGGTGGACCGGCCTGACGACGGCGAGGACGATGATAGCCTCAGGCGGGCGCCATGGATGCCGGACATGCCACCGCCAGTGCCGCCCGAAGAGCGGCCGCGCCAAGCACCCCGCGCCGACCGATCATCTCCGGCCTGAGACCGGCTCGTCGCCGGATCGACGCCCGGGTCTCGCTTCTGGCGAACGTGAGACCTACATCATGTTGGCAGGCTGAACGCCGATGCACCCGTCGATCTGATTTCGCTCTGCCGCTCGCCCGAATTGAACTCTTGGTTTCAGCATCTTCCGGACAGAACGCTTGGCGACCCTCAAACTGCACTATGATGGCTGGCTGGCCCTGCCGGACAACTTCCGTCACATGCTTGATCTTAAGACCGGCGATCGCCTTCAGGCCGAGCTAGTGGATGGCACCATCGTGCTGCGGCCTACTTCTGCAAAGCGTGTGCCTGCGGCACCTGAGCCCGTGGCCGAGATACCGGGTGGGGTCGCCGTGTCAGCGGTGGACAGCATGGCAGCACCGGTAAAACGACCACGTGGCCGGCCGCGGAAGATGCAGGTCGACCCAAGCCACGTCGAGCTCCTGCCCGGTCTCGCGATGCCCCTGGCCACCCCGAAGCGCAAGCCCGGCCGGCCGCGGAAGGTCCGCGCCGAGGAGGCAGCACTCGATCCCGCGACGGAGCCTCCAACCCCCGGCGACGAGGCGGTCGTGTGGAAGCTGCGGCCCAAGGCAGCGCTGCCGGAGGCCAGCCCCGATCCGATGCCGGATGCGCCACCAC
>JBATRI010000438.1:0-12442 GCA_049292515.1 Geminicoccaceae bacterium | reverse complement strand
TGGGGCTTCTCCAACCGCATGTGCGACACCGCCGCGTTGATGGCGTCGCTCTGAGGCCCCAGCCGAGTCGGGCCCAGCCGATTGCTACCGCGCCCGAGGCACCCACCGGTGCCTCGGGCGCGATGCTGTCCAGCGCCGCAAAGGTCACGGCACGCGGCGGCCACGGATCCGTCACCCAGCCTTACCGTCACTGTCATCGAACGCCCCTAACAACCGCCTTGCGAGTGTTGCCGGGCGATAGAACGGTCGTTCGGCAGCCGGCACGACATCCCGCTACGGGAGGATCGGTGCATGACGGTGGCGACGACAGCAATGGCGGCAAGCACGCCTCTTTCCGGGTCGGCAGCGACGTGCGACGTCGACACATTCATCGTGTCGGATCTGCATCTCGGCCTGCCGGCTGCGCGCCCCCAGGACCTGCTGAAGGTCCTCGAGGAATGGCGGTTCCAGCGCCTGATCCTCCTGGGCGACGTGTTCCATGACTGGAGCTTCCGCCACCTCTGCACCGACACCTGGCGCCTGCTCGCCCACATCCGCCGGCTGAGCAGCAGGCGCGAGGCCGAGGTGATCTGGGTGCTGGGCAACCATGACCGGCATCTCGCCCATCTCGTCGCCAGGCTAATGGGCGTCGAGACCACCGAAAGCTTCCGCTGGGACTATGCCGGCCGCTCGTTCGTGGCGCTGCACGGCGACCGGTTCGACAGCTTCGTGTCGAGCTACGCCAAGGTCTCGGCGTTCCTCTCCCACGTCTACGCCTTCATCCAGCGCTGGCTGTCGCGGCACGGCGAATGGCCGAAGCGACTCGACCGGGCGCATGTCGGGTTCAGCAGCCTGAGCCGGCAGGTGGCCGAGGGCGCCTTCGGCTACGCCAGCGCCAACGATGTCGACGTCATCGTCTGCGGCCACACGCACCGCGCGACGCGGGCGGTCTTCGACGCGGCCGGACCCGGCGGCGGCAGCATCGAATATTTCAACACCGGCTGCTGGGTCGACCGCCCGGCGAGCTTCGTCACCGTGGGCAGCTCCGGCGTCGCCCTGAACCACTGCCCATGAACCCGTCCCCCCTCGATTCTTCCCAGGAGACCGCAGTGAGCAACGCTCTCGTGCGCCATGCCGCGTTGCAGGCGTCGGCGACTTCCAAGCGCGGCATTCTCGAGCGCGTGTTCGCCCGCATGTTCGAGGGCCTGGTCTATGCGCAGATCTGGGAGGACCCCGAGGTCGACATGGCGGCGCTGGAGCTCGGGCCGCGCAGCCGGGTCGTCACCATCGCCTCCGGCGGCTGCAACGCCATGAGCTACCTCGTGGCCGACCCGATGCAGATCCAGGCGGTCGACCTCAACCCGGCGCACGTGGCGCTGCTCAAGCTGAAGCTGACCGCGGCCCGCCAGCTGCCCGATTACGAAAGCTTCCGCTGCCTGTTCTCGGGTAAGGCCGACACCGACAATCTGGCCATCTACCGGCGCTATGTGGCGCCTTACCTCGAGCCACAGGTCCGCGACTACTGGTCCGGCCGCGATATGGCAGGCCGCCGCCGGATCGGCATGTTCGGCCGCAATCTCTACCGGCACGGCCTGCTGGGGCGCACCATCCAGCTCGGCCACGCGGTCTGCCGCCTGCATGGCAAGCGGCCGCAGCGCATGCTCGAGGCCACCACCATCGCCGACCAGCGCCGCGTGTTCGAGGACGAGCTGGCGCCGGTGTTCGAGAGCCCGTTCGTGCGCCATCTGGCCGGCCTGCCGGCGACCTATTTCGGCCTGGGCATACCACCGGCACAGTTCGACGCGCTGAAAGCGGATGCCGGCGGCGGCAGTCTCGCCACCCTGATGCGGGCCCGGGTGCGGCGTCTCGCCTGCGACTTCCCGATCCACGACAACTGGTTCGCCTGGCAGGCGTTCGGCGGCGGCTACCCGGCTGACGGCCGCACCCTGCCCCCTTACCTGCGCCCGGAGAATTTCAGCACGGTCCGCTCCCGTGCCGACCGGGTCGTGATCGAGCAGATCAGCGTCACCGAGCACCTAGCCCGACAGGACGCCCAGACCGTCGACGCCTTCGTGCTGCTGGATGCCCAGGACTGGATGAGCCGGGCGCAGATGGCAGCCCTCTGGCAGCAGATCAACCGCACCGCCCGTGCGGGTGCGCGGGTGATCTTCCGCACCGCCGGCGAGGAGACCATCCTGCCGCACATGCTGCCCGAGACCCTGCTGGAGCCATGGGCCTACGACGAGCAGCGGTCCCAGGAGCTGCATGCCCGCGACCGCTCGGCCATTTACGGCGGGTTTCACCTCTACCGTCACATCGGATGATGGCCAGCGCGATCGAGCCGCGGACGGACGACATCCGCCAGCGCATGGATCGGATGTACCGGCCGCAGAAATATGTCTACGACCTGACCCGCAAATACTACCTGCTCGGCCGGGACCGGCTCATCGCCGACCTCGCCGTGCGGCCGGGCCAGAGCGTGCTCGACATCGGCTGCGGGACGGGCCGCAACCTCGCCCTGATCGGGCAGCGCTATCCGGCGGCCCGGCTGTTCGGGCTCGATGCCGCCGAGCCGATGCTGGAGGTGGCCGCCCGCAAGCTGGAGCGCGCTTCCGTCCGGGTGCAGCTCGCCCGCGCGGTCGCCGAGGAGCTCGATCCGGAGGCACTGTTCGGCGAGCGGCGGGGCTTCGACCACGTGACCATCTCTTACTGCCTGTCGATGGTCGACGACCCCGAGGCGGCCGTGCGGGCCGCCGCCGGCGCACTGGCCCCCGGCGGCACGCTGCATATCGTCGACTTCGGCGACATGGCGAAGCTGCCGGCCTGGTTCCGTGGGGCAATGGTCGGCTGGCTCGCCCGCTTCCACGTCCAGCACAAGCCCATCGTCGAGCCCACGCTGCGCGCCCTGGCGGAGGCCGACGGCGGCGGAGTCGAGATCATCGAGATCGCCCGTCGCTACGCCATGCTGATGCGCCTCGCGCGTGGCAATTCGGGCTGAAGGCTCAGGTCGAGGGGTCGACCCGGAACACCGTCACGCTGTTACTGGTCTCGTGCGAGACGACCAGCAGCGGGATGCCGGTCGGGCTGCTGCCGGCGGGGATGAACAGCAGTCCCTCGACGCTGAGATCACCGGCGGCAGCGCAGAGAGGCGATTTCGGCTTGTCCTCGACGCAGGCGGTGGCCGGGTCGACGGCGAAGTTCCGGTTGTTGATGTACTGCTCAAAATGGGGCCGCCGTGGATCGGTCACGTCATAGACCATCACCCCGCCGATCCTCTCGAAGCCCACGAAAACATAGCTCCGACCACCGATCATACCGACCGTCAGCGCCTCGGGTTCCGGCCCGCGCCCCGGGCTTGTCTGGTCCAGGCCATTGCTGGTGTCGGATGCGTTGAAGAAGGCAGGCACGGCCGCAGCGGTGATCCGCTCGAAGGCATCACCCGTGTCGGCCATCAGCTCGGCCCGCGTGGTCCAGACGGACAGCGACCGGCCGCCGAACGCGTAGAGCGCGCTGAACAGGCCCCGAGCATTCCTGCCGTCGAACCGACTCACCTGTAGCCGGCCGAGATTGCGCGGCTGCCGCAGCCAGGCGGCGTTCGCGAAAACAGCCGGATCGAGCGGCAGATCGGCGACCCGGGCAACCTCGGTATAACCGCTGAAGTCGCGGGGATCGCCCTCGTTGGCCGTCACCAGGAACGTGCCGGCGGCGGTCGTGAATGTGGCCAAGTAGTCGGGCTCGTACCAGGAGCGCAGCCGCCAGGTTCGGATCCGGACGCGCCCATCGCGGTCGCTGGCGTCCAGCCCCTTGCCGGGCAGCGCATTGTTCTTGAAGCCCAGGGGCAGGATATCGGTCACCCTCTTGTCGACCAGGTCGATCACGCCGATCGCGTTGTTCCGTTCCAGGGTCACCCAGGCCGTGCGCGAGTCCGGCGACACAGTGATCGATTCCGGCTCGATGTCCTGTGCTACAGAAGCGTTCGGCCCGTAGATCCGCACGCCCTTGCGGATCAGCTCTGCTTTGCGACCATTGAAGGCGCTGAAGTCGATGCGCTTGGAATCAAGATGCGAGCACGGGAAGCTGTCGCACCAGTCGATGACGGTGACCGTACCTTCCGGATCGTCACGATAGTCGCCGCTGGCCTCGCCCTGTCCCGGTACGAGCAGCTTCTTGCCGTCCGGTGTGAAGACCAGCATCGTCGGCTGCGGGCCGACGGTGACCGGCGGGGCTTCCGGTCTGCCGTCCCGGTTCAGGAAAGTGACCACGCCTGGGCTCGACTTGGTCGGGCCAGCAAAGGCGATTGCCAGTACGCCGCTGCGAAAAGCCACTGCCTCCGCTGCCTGACTGGTCGGGCCGAGATCTATGGATTGGTCGCGGTGCAGGAAGGAAGGGTCATCGAGGTCCAGCACGTCGATCCGATTGCGGCTCTTGTTGATGTAGTACAGCCGTCGTTTGCTGGCGTCGTAGGCAGGCGGAACCTCGGCGGTGCTGCTGGCAAAATAGCCGCTGTCGTAAGTGCTTAGGCGGGACAGGCGGATCGTGGCGCCCGCTCCACGATAATCCACGGGATCGAATGCACCAGCCCCGAAAGCGGCCAAGCCGACCGGCATGCCCAGGCTCGCGACCAGCAGGAAACGGCACCATGTCCACTCGGCCATTTATGTTCTCCCAGCTGGCACGCACCGGCAAAGCAGCGCGGCAAGCAATTCTACCGATACCTAAAAGTCATTGTACGATAGTCCACGCGATGCCACTTGATTTGAATCAAGGCATCGGTGACTTGGGCAATATTTCTATCTACAGATTAACAATAACGGCTACCGACCGCCTTTGCGGTAAGATTGGCTCGGCGCTTGGCGGGCTGCGTCCCCGCGCGCCCGCGCAACGTGCCCGCGCCCAGGTGCGGTTATGGACAGGCCTCCGGCGGGCATGCTAGCAGCGCCGGCACTTCGGATGATCGAAGCCAGCTCCAGAGGAGGCCCTCACATGCCCGCTTTCCGTACGCTCGACGGTCTCGACGTCAAGGGTAAGCGCGTGCTGGTGCGGGTCGACTTCAACGTGCCGATGCAGAACGGCGAGGTCTCCGACGCGACGCGGATCGAGCGCGCGGCGCAGACGCTCGAGGAGCTGATCGGCAAGGGGGCCAAGGTCGTCGTGCTGTCGCATTTCGGCCGGCCGAAGGGCAAGCCCGAGAGCTCGATGAGCCTGGCGCCGCTGGTCAAGCCGCTGTCGCAGGCCCTGGGTGGCGTCGACGTCAAGTTCGCCCCGGACTGCATCGGCGAGCTGGCGCATGCCGTGGTCGACGCGCTGTCCGACGGTGGGATCGCCGTTCTGGAGAATCTCCGCTTCCACGCCGGCGAGGAGAAGGGCGACCCTGCCTTCGCCGACCAGCTGGCGACGCTGGGCGACATCTACGTCAACGACGCGTTCTCGGTCTCGCACCGCGCCCACGGCTCGGTCACCGGCCTCGCCGAGCGCCTCCCGGCCTATGCCGGCCGGCTCATGCAGGCCGAACTCGAGGCGCTGGAATCGGCTTTGGGCGGGGCCTTGCGGCCGACCGCGGCGCTGATCGGCGGCGCCAAGGTGTCGAGCAAGCTCGACGTGCTGGGCCACGTGCTCGACCGGGTCGACGTGCTGATCATCGGCGGCGGCATGGCCAACACGTTCCTCAACGCGCAGGGTGTGAAGGTCGGCAAATCCCTGTGCGAGCACGACCTCGCCGACGCGGCGCGCGCCATCGTCGACAAGGCCGCGGCCAAGGGGGTGACGATCATGCTGCCCAGCGACGTCGTCGTCGCCAAGGAGTTCAAGGCCGGCGCACCGGCGCGGACGATCGCACCTGCCGAGGTCGCCGACGACGACATGATTCTCGACGTGGGGCCGGCCACCGCCGCGGCGATCGAGGAACGGCTGGCAAGCTGCAAGACCCTGCTCTGGAACGGCCCGATGGGGGCGTTCGAGATCGCCCCGTTCGATCAGGGCACCAATGCCGTGGCCCAGGCGGCAGCGCGCCTGACCGTAGCCGGCAAGCTGAAGACGGTGGCCGGTGGCGGCGACACGGTGGCGGCCCTCGCCCACGCCGGCGTCCTGGAGCAGTTCTCCTACGTGTCGACGGCCGGTGGAGCTTTCCTCGAATGGCTCGAGGGCAAGGATCTCCCGGGCGTCGCGGCCCTGGCCCGCTCCTGAGCCAAGCCCGCGTCGTCCACGTCCACCACCTGCAGCAGGCCCGCGCGGTCCTCGACCAGGCGAGGTTGCGCGGGTGGGATGTGATATTGGTCACCGCACCCAACATGGGCGCCTTCGCCGGCACCGGCTTCTGGCACGCCGTCGAGACGGCGCTGGCGCAACCGGTGGTCATCGACTGCGGCGACGATGCCGGGCTGGCGATGGCGGCGCTGCGGCAGGGATCGCGCGAGCTGCTGTTTTCCGGCCCGGAGGACGTGGCGGCCAAGCTCGACAGCATGGCGGGCCAGCTCGGTGGCCGGGTCCACCGCGATCTCGGCGGCGAGGTGATCGCACTGTTGCCGGAGGACGACCCTGCCCACGTGCTGGCCGCTCGCGAATAAGTGCGGCATGACGCTTGAGGCCGCCGTCTGCGGCACCTAACCTCCACCGCCGGAACAAGCGTCCAGGGAGAGCAGGCGTGGCGGCCAGCGAGCCAGTCCATCTCGGCATCGACGTCGGCACCTCCGGCGTACGCGGCATGGCCATCGACGGCGTGGGCACGGTCGCCGCCATGGCGTCGACGAAGCTGCCGGCACCGCTGTCGGTCGAAGGTGGCCTGCGCCAGGACGCCCAGCTGTGGTGGACGGCCGCGACCGAAGTGATCCGCTGCGTGGCGTCGGCGGTGGGTGCGGAGTGGATCCGCTCGCTGGCGGTCGACGGCACCTCGGGCACGCTGCTGGTCACGGACGAGCGCGGGGCACCGCTGGCACCGGCGGGCATGTACAACGATGCCAGCGCCGCCCATCTGGCCGGGCGCATCAAGGCCGCAGCCCCGCCCGAAAGCGGTGCCCATGGCGCCACCTCGCCTTTGGCGCGGCTGCTGGTGCTGCAGGAGCATCATCCGGAGGCCCGCTATGCGCTGCACCAAGCCGACTGGATCGCGGCCCGCCTGACCGGGCGCCGGGGGCTGAGCGACGACAACAATGCGCTGAAGCTCGGCTACGATCCGGTCAGCCGCACCTGGCCTGCCTGGCTCGATGCGCTCGGCGTCAGACGGGAGCTGCTGCCGGAGGTGGTGGCACCGGGCTCGCCGCTCGGGCCGATCCGGGCCGGCCTCGCGGCCGAGCTGGGCCTCGGCGCCGGCTGCATGGTGGTCGCCGGCACCACCGATGGCTGCGCCTCGTTCCTCGCCACCGGTGCCGACGCGATGGGTGACGGTGTGACCGCCCTGGGTACGACCCTGACGCTGAAGCTGCTGTCGCCGGTGCCGATCTTTGCGCCCCAGTACGGCGTCTACAGCCACCGCCTCGGTGACCGCTGGTTGGTCGGCGGGGCCTCTAACAGCGGCGGCAAGGCGCTGCTGCGCTTCATTTCGGCCGAACGCATGGCGGAGCTGACCCCGCTCCTGCAGCCGGACCGGCCCACCGGGCTGGACTGGCACCCCCTGCCCGAACAGGGCGAACGCTTCCCGGTGGCGGACCCGACCATGACCTTTACGCCCGACCTCCCGGAAGGCGACGACGTGCGCCTGTTCCAGGGCCTGCTCGAAGGCATCGCCGCCGTAGAGGCGCACGCTTACGGGCTCTTGGCCCGGCTCGGCGCGCCGGCGCTGCATACGGTGCGCACGGTCGGCGGTGGTGCGGGCAACCCGGCCTGGACCGCCATTCGCGGCCGCCTGCTGGGCGTGCCGATGCCACCCGTCGTCAGCCTCGAGCCCGCCTATGGCGCGGCGCTGCTGGCCCGGCGCGGGGTGAGCGGCCGATGACGCCCGCCATGTTGCGCGAGCTCGCGGAATTCTCCGCCGCGATCGGCCGCGACCCGGAGCAGGTGCAGGCCGCCGGCGGCAATACTTCCACCAAAGAGAACGGTCTGCTGTGGGTCAAGGCGTCGGGCCTCTGGCTGGCCGACGCGCTGCAGCAGGACATCTTTGTCCCGGTCCGGCTGGCGACCGTGCTTGAGGCAGTCGAAGCCGGCGAGGCCGATCCCGTCACCGCGGCGGTAGTCGGCGAGCTCAACCCCTCGGGCCTGCGCCCGTCGATCGAGACCACGCTGCACGCGCTGCTGCCGCATCGCATCGTCGTCCACACCCACTCGGTCCGGACGATCGCCCTGGCGATCCGGGCGGACGCCGAGGCTCTGCTCGCGGAACGCCTCGACGGCCTGAAGTGGCTCTGGGTGCCCTATTGCAAGCCCGGCCTGCCGCTCACCCTGGCCGTTGCCGAAAGACTGGCAACCGGGGCAGCGGACGTCCTCGTGCTGGGCAATCATGGCCTCGTCGTCGGTGGCGCCACGGTGAACGAGGCGGCGGCACTGCTGGCGCAGGTCGAGCAGCGGCTGGAGGCGCCCGTACGGCCGATGGCCGAAGCGACGCCGGACGCCGGCGGCAACCCCGATGTGGGTCTGCCGTTGCGGGAGCCCGCCCACGTACGCACCCACACGCTGGCCCGCGACCCCAAGCACCTCGCCTGGGCGACCGCTGGGTCGCTCTACCCCGACCACGTCATCTTTCTGGGCCGTGGCGCGGCATCGCTGGCCGACCCTGAGGCCGCACGACGCGGCAGCAAGCTGTTTCTGCAGCCCGGCACCGGTGCCATGCTCGCCGCGGCGACCACGGCCAGTGCGGACGAGCTGGCACTGTGTCTGGCGCTGGTGCTGGAGCGGGTGCCCGAGGACGGGACATTGCGCTATCTCACCGCCGAGGACGAGGCGGAGCTGCTCGACTGGGACGCCGAGAAATATCGGCAGAGTCTCGCCGGCGCTCGAATCGCTTCCACCTGAGGCCGCAGGCTGCCGCCGTCGGCTCATCGCGTAACGGGAGGCCATGACGCGCCGCCTTGCCGCCATCATGATCACCGACGTGGTCGGCTACAGCCGCCTCAGCCACGTCGACGAGGAGGGCACGCGGCGGCGCTTCCAGGCGGACCTGCGCGAGCTGTTCGAGCCGGCCATCGCCCGCTATCGCGGCCGGCTGGTCAAGACCATGGGCGACGGCCTGCTGATCGAGTTCCCGAGCGTCGTCGAGGCGGTGCGCTGTGCCGTCGATGTCCAGCGCGCCAAGGCCGAACGCAACGCCCAGGTGCCTGCCGACCGCCGTCTCGTCCACCGGATCGGCATCAATCTCGGCGACGTGCTCGTCGAGGACGACGACATCCAGGGCGAAGGGGTCAACATCGCGGCCCGGCTGGAGTCCCTGGCCGAGCCTGGTGGCGTCACGATCTCGGGCACCGCCTACGATCAGGTCGACAAGCGGCTCAACCTCGGCTTTGCCTTCCAGGGTGAGCAAACCGTCAAGAACATCGCCACGCCCATTCGGGTGTACCGAGTGCTGGCCAGCCCCGAGTCCGCCGGCAAGACCATCAACGCCGTGCCGCGATGGTCTCGACCCTGGCGACTGCCGGCAGTCGCGGCCGGGACCCTGGTCGTCGTCGCGGCGGCGACACTGGGGTGGTTCAGGCCGTGGCAGGACCCGCCCGCGTCGGGCACTCCCAACGCCGCCTCCATCGCCGTGCTGCCGTTCGAGAACCTGAGCGACGATGCCGAGCAGGGCTACCTCGCCGACGGCATCACCGACGACACGACGACGGATCTGGCACGCGTACCCGGCCTGTTCGTCGCCTCGCGCCATGCTGCGAACCGCTACAAAGGCCAGTCCGTCACGCCTGCCCAGGTGGCGGCGGACCTGCATGTCCGCTACCTGCTCGAAGGCAGCGTGCGCCGTACCGGGGATATGCTGCGGATCAATGCCCAGCTGATCGACACCACGACCGGGGGGCATCTCTGGGCCGAACATTTCGACGGCGCCTGGGCCGATGTGTTCACCGTGCAGGACCGCGTCGTCGCCATGGTGGGTGACGCGCTGGAGTTGCGGCTGCGCGTCGCCGATCTGTCGGCGCCGGGCGGCACCGCCGTCCCCGCAGCCTATGAGGCCTATCTGCGCGGCATCGAGCGGTATGATCGGTTCTGGAACGCTTCACCGGTCGAGCTCGCCAAGGCGGCCGCCTTCTTCGAGGAGGCGACGACCCTCGACCCCGACTATGGGCAGGCCTATGCGGCGCTGGCGGAAATCCATCTCCAGGCCTGGACCGACAGGCAGGACGTGCTGGGGAAATCGCGCGACGCCATGTTGCCGGAGGTGGTGAGCCTGCTGCGCAAGGCGATGGAGCATCCTTCCCCCCGTAGCTATCGCGTGACCGCCCAACTGCGCCTGCGGCAACGCGAGTACATCGCGGCAATCGACGATTTCGAGCGCGCCATCGCCCTCGACCCGAGCGATCCCGCCAGCCATTCCGGCATGGCCTGGGCCATGCTCTTCGCCGGCAGACTCGAGGATGCCCAGCGATTCCAGGCGGCCGCGGTGGAGCTCGATCCACGCTATGCCGACTATGGCTGCGACGTTGAGGGCCTGATCCGGTTCACCCAGGAGCAGTTCGGCCAAGCCGCTGCGACGTGGGGCGATTGCGTCGCCGAGTATCCGAGTGATCTGTCGACACGGCTGCTGCTGATCGCGGCGATGGGCCGTGACGGCCTCAATGCCGATGCGAGCACTCAGCGCGCCAAGGCCGACGAGGCCGTCACGGCCGGCGGCCGGCCGCCGTTCTCCATCTTGAGCGCCTATGCCGACTTCCCGCTGCAGCAGCCCGCCGATGCGGAGCGGCTGCGCGAGGGTTTTCGCCAAGCAGGCGTGCCCGAGCTGCCATTCGGCTACGACCTGGCGAGCCTCGCGCGGCTGACGCGCGACGAGGTCGAGAAGCTCCTGTTCGGCCATACGGCGCGGGCGCAAAACCTGGACTCCGGTGAGGCCTGCGTCTGGAAGCACGCGGCCGACGGCGCGCCGGTGGCCGACTGCGGCAAGGTGACGGACACGGGCGCGGTGCCGACCTTCGATGGCGACGTCGCCTGTTACTGGTGGACCAACACCGGCCCGAGCTGCGTGGCCTATTTTCGCAACCCGGACGCCACGCCAGCCGACCGCAACGAATATCTCGCGGTCACACCCAGCGACCGCTGGGAGTTCTCGATCAGCGAGTAAATGTGGCGCACCCTTGCGACGATGCGGCACCGCTACGCTTTCGATCCGTTGGTGGCGGATGTAATGTCCGCGCCAATCGGACCAACCGCAAGCAGCCAACCAGGAGATCCCATGCGACTGACGCCCCAGGTCAAGGAAATCCTCTCGTGGTACGAGAGCGAGAACCCCGGCGTTAAGGCCAACCTCGCCCGCCTCTTCATGCACGGCAAGCTCGCGGGCTCCGGCAAGCTCGTCATCCTGCCGGTCGACCAGGGCTTCGAGCATGGGCCGGCGCGCAGCTTCGCGCCCAACCCCGCCGCCTACGACCCGCGTTACCTGTTCGAGCTCGCGATCGAGGCCGGGCTTTCCGCCTATGCCGCCCCGCTCGGCCCGCTCGAGGTCGGTGCCTCCACCTTCGCCGGCGAGGTGCCGCTGATCTTGAAGCTGAACAGCGCCAACAGCCTGTCCGGCGGCAACGTCTCCGACCAGGCGCTGACGGCCACCGTCGACGATGCGCTGCGGCTGGGCTGTGTCGGCGTCGGCTTCACGATGTACCCGGGCTCGGACGCCTGCTACGCGATGCAGGAGGAGCTCAAGGACATTATCCGCGAAGCCAAGGCCAAGGGCCTCGTCCCGGTGGTCTGGTCCTACCCGCGCGGCGGCAAGATCAGCAAGGAAGGCGAGACCGCCCTCGACATCGTGGCCTATGCCGCGCACATGGCGGCGCTAATGGGGGCTACCATCATCAAGGTCAAGCCGCCCAAGGCCGGCATCGACCTGGCCGCGGCCAAGGACGCCTATGCCAAAGCCGAGGTGCCGATGGAGACCCTGCCCGAGCGCATCGCGCACGTGATGCAGGCGTCGTTCGCCGGTCGCCGGGTGGTCGTGTTCTCCGGCGGCGAGGCCAAGGGCACGGAGGGCGTGCTCGAGGAGATCCGCCAGATCCGCGACGGCGGCGGCCACGGCTCGATCATCGGCCGCAACAGCTTCCAGCGCTCCAAGGCGGACGCGCTCCAGCTGCTGAGCGAGGTGGTCAAGATTTATCTCGACCAGAAGTGAGCAAGCAGCACGGCCCGTCGTCGGCGCCCGAACCGGCGGACGACGGGCCATGGCTCGATCCGGACGAGGTCGGCGCCCAGCTGCTGCTGTTCGCGACGCCGGGGCTCGCCGGCCTGGACGAGGCGCTGTCGACTGGAGGCGTGGCGGCGGTGGTGGCCGACACCAGGGCCATGCCGGAGCCCGACGTGCAGGCCGCCATGGTGGCCTGCCGGACCCATGGCGTGGCCTGCCTGC
>JBATRI010000437.1:0-33080 GCA_049292515.1 Geminicoccaceae bacterium | reverse complement strand
CCTTGGCGTAGCTGCCGATGATGCGCGATCCCGGCGCCGGCGCCGGGGTGGTCGCAGCACCGAACAGGTCCTTGGCCGGCGTCGCGAAGGCGCCCGGCGCCATGAGGATAGCGGTCAGGGCGAGCAGGCAGATTGCGGCACGTGTCGACATGGCGGCATCCCACACGCTCGGGCGACCCGAGGCCAGCATCAGATCGGCGCCGGACCCGGGAAGACGTCGTCCGTATAGCCCAGCAGACGATAATAGAGGAGGGCACCCCACTCGTAGGCCGCGTCGTCGAGCTCGCCCAGCCGGGCTGCCAAGACCGGCTCGGCCAGCAGGGCGATCCGACCCATGGTGCGATAGTCCACTGGCCAGGCCTCGAGTCCGGGCCAGCCCAGGGCGCGAAATACGCCCATGGCGCGCGGCATGTGCATGGCCGAGGTGACGAGGAGCCAGCGTTGCCCCGGCCGGGGCTCGGCCAGCGCCAGGCTGAACAGGGCGTTCTCGCGGGTCGAGCGGGCGCGATCCTCCAGGAGCACCCGCCCCTCGGCCACCCCCTGCTGAGCCAGGAACTGGCCGATGACGACGGCCTCCGTGTAGGCATCGCCGCCGTTCCAAGCATTTCCGCCGGTGAAGACGATGCGCGCCTCCGGGTAGCGGCGGGCGAGCGCCGGGATGGCAGCGAACCGCTCCATGGTGGCACCGAAGCTGGGCTGACCCCGCGCCTTGGTGATCTCGCCATCGATGCCGCCGCCCAGCACGACGATACCGTCGACTGCAGCCGGATAGGCCGCGGCTGGAAACCGGTCCTCGAGCGGAATGGTCAGCCATCGCCCCATTGGCAGGATGGTGCAGGCCGCCATGCCCAGGATGGCGCCGCAGAGCGGCGCCATTGCCCAGCGCCGACGCCCGGCAAGGCCCACGACACCGAACAGCCCGATCAGAAGCAGCAGGTTGCTCGGGCGCAGCGCCAGGAACATCAGCTTGCCGAACAGGAATGCCATGGCGAACCTTCCTTGCCGTGCCGTCGCGCAGCGACTACGCAATTTCGGGGCCGACCACTGCATGGCGGGAAGCCATCGCGGCGGCGGCGCAGCAAACACGTGAGCGAGATCGACAGCATGTCAGGCAGGTTGGACAAGGGGCAGCTCGAGGCACTGGTGGCCAGTGGTGAGATCGACACCGTGGTGGCCGCCTTCACCGACATGCAGGGAAGGCTGATCGGCAAGCGGTGCACCGGGCGCTATTTCCTGGATGCGGTGCACGAGGAATGGCACGCCTGCAACTACCTGCTCACCGTCGACATGGAAATGGAGCCGGTCCCCGGCTTCAAGGCCGCCTCGTGGGCGAAGGGCTACGGAGATTTCGTCATCAAGCCCGATCTCGGCACCCTGCGCCGCATCCCCTGGCTGCCGGGCACGGCCCTGGTGCTGGGCGACGTCGCCGATCATGACGGCAACGAGCTGCCGCACAGTCCCCGGGCAATTCTCAAGCGCCAGCTCGGGCGGCTGAAGGCACTGGGCTACAGCGCCAAGATGGCCTCGGAGCTCGAGTTCTACGTGTACGACGACAGCTATGCAGCGGCGCGGGAGAAGCACTACCGGGAGCTGAAGACCGCCGGTTGGTATATCGAGGACTACCACGTCTTCGAGACCACCAAGCGTGAGCCCCTGCTCCGCGCGATCCGCAACCATATGGATGCGGCGGGCATCCCGGTGCAGGAGAGCAAGGGCGAGTGGGGACCGGGCCAGGAGGAGCTGAACCTCGTCTATGCCGAGGCGCTGGAGATGGCGGACCGCCACGTCATCTACAAGAACGGGGTCAAGGAGATCGCCTGGCAGCAGGGTAAGGCGGTGAGTTTCATGGCCAAGTGGCGGGCCGACCTCGCCGGCAATTCCTGCCATATTCACGGGTCGCTGTGGGATGAAGCCGACCGTCCCCTGTTCAGTGACGGGCACGGCGAGACGGCGCTCTTCCGCCAGTTCCTGGCCGGCCTGCTGGCCGTGGGTGGCGACATGACCTACTTCCTCGCCCCTTACGTGAACTCCTACAAGCGCTTCCAGGCAGGCTCGTTCGCACCGACCAATCTCGTTTGGAGCCGTGACAATCGGACCTCAGGCTTTCGCGTTCTTGGACATGGCCCGGCGACGCGGGTCGAATGCCGAGTGGGCGGAGCGGACGTCAATCCCTACCTCGCCTTCGCCGCGTTCCTCGCCGCCGGCTTGCATGGCCTCGAGCACAAGCTCGAGCTGGAGCCCCCGTTCGAGGGTGACGCCTATCAGTCCGCCGAGGTGCCGTCTGTGCCGGCAACCCTGCGCGACGCGGTCGATCGGCTCGACGGCTCGATGGTGTTGCGCCAGGCTTTGGGGGACGAGGTGGTCGACCACTACGTGCATGCGGGCCGCTGGGAGCAGAGCTGCTTCGACAAGGCGGTCACCGACTGGGAGCTCGTGCGCTACTTCGAGCGGGCTTGATCAGCCGCGGGCGCCGCTGCCATGACCTTGCCCTGGACCCTGGCGTTGCTCGCGCTGGGCCTGGGTCTGGTCGCCGTCGCACGCTGGTACGAGAGCCGGCCGCGCGAGCTCGGTGAGGTACGGTTGTTTCCGACCACTATCGTGCTCGCCATCGGTGTCACCGCCGCCGTCGTCGCAGCAGCACATCTCGTCAGCCTGCTGACCGGGCAGCCGCTGAAAAGTCGGTACATGCCCTGAAGCTCTTGCGAATTGGATGCCCAAAGGCAACATCAAGAGTAGCCGGTGCGGGTGTCGCCGTTTTTCGGAGGCATTTGGCGCATTGATCGTGTAACATCGCAGGTTCCGGTCGCAAGTGCATGGAACAAAAGCGAATGTGTCCGACAACGCTTCTTCCTGGTGCAGGCCGCACCTGTTCATGGCGCGTGCGTTTCGTAGTTGGTGCCTGCGTCGCGATCTGCCTTGGCATGGCCACTCCAAGTCAGGCCCGCATTCCCCTCGAACTCGATCAGCTGGATCTTGCCGTTCGTCCCGCCGACGTGGCACCGGCAAAACCGGCGCTCGACGCGGGAAGTCCACCTGTCCCTACGATCGCACCAGGCGCCGAAATTCCGCCGAGCCCGGTCGATGAGGTGGACAAACTCGCACCCAGCCGTCTTCCAAATCGGAAGCTCGATCCGTCCACCCGCTTCGGCGAACTAACTGGTGAGAATGGAGGAGAATTGCTGCAGGAATTTCTTCAGCGCAAGACGATACCGCTGTTTCGCCTGAACTCCACCTTCTGACCGCAACGCATGGCATCAGTGATTGCCACGCCTACATAAGCCCGCGAAAGCACAGCACAGAGGAGGAACGAGGCGTGCGGTATCTGCATACCATGGTCCGGGTGACCAACATCGAGGATTCGCTGGATTTCTACTGTGGCAAGCTCGGGCTGAAGGAGGTCCGGCGAACGGAAAGCCAGCAGGGTCGGTTCACGCTGATCTTTCTCGCCGCCGACGAAAATCCCGATGCTCAGGTGGAGCTGACCTACAATTGGGACCCCGAAAACTACACCGGCGGCCGCAATTTTGGCCACCTCGCCTACTCGGTAGCCAATATCTACGACACCTGCCAGCAACTGATGGACAGAGGCGTGACCATTAATCGACCGCCGCGTGACGGTCGGATGGCGTTCATCCGTTCACCGGATGGCATTTCGATCGAGCTGCTGCAGCAGGGTGACGCGTTGCCGCCGAGCGAGCCTTGGACGTCGATGGCGAACACCGGCGCCTGGTAGGTTATCAGCCACGCATTCTTTTTTGCGTTGCAGCGTACCGAATGATATCGTCCCCGCATATTCCAGAGGCAACATAGCCTTACGAGTATGCGGGGAACGAAATGGCAACAGAACGACGCATCCGCACCAAGTGGATAATGCGAGAGCGATATCGGCGGATTGCCAACATCGCTACACTCGTTGGGCTGGTCGCCGGTGTGGCAATTCTGGCCTTAATATGGCCACATGAAACCGGTGCCTGGCTCGAGCGCAAGTTCCTTCTTACCGCCTCACTCATCGTTCTGCTGGCCGCTCTGGGGCCCCGCCTGCTGGTCAAAGCATTGTGGCGTATGGTACATTGGCGAAATTTCGAGGAATGGAGCTGATGGACAGCGCGACTTGCCTTAAACGGCGTTGACCTGCACCCGAGTCAGCCAATGACCGGAACCGTCGCGGCAGGCAATGCCACGGCTGGTCAACGTGTCCTCGGCATGCGAGGCGCGGGCCTCGTAGGCACGGCAGTAGCGGCCGTCGGCATTGAGGAACGTGCTCACGGGCTTGACCGTACCCGAGATCCCCTGGACGGGGTCGGCGAAGGCCACCGTGGTGCCACTCACCTCGGTCTCCAGTACGGCGGCCAGTTTCGCCTGAATAGCCGCCGCGGCTATCGGCTCCTGCGACTGCACGCCCATCGGGCTCCAGTGTCCGGCGGCAAATCCCACGATCAGCCCCGCGATACCCGCCGCCCAAGCCAAACGCGCTACAGGACGATGCCGTAGCTTCGGTGCGCCCCCGGCAGGCAGTCGCCGCTCGGTCAGGTGCAGGGCTGGCAGCGGCGCCTTGAGTACGGGATCGAAGGCCGCATCGAGCAACGTGTCGACGCGCTTCAACGACTGCAAGCGGGACCGCAGCTCGGGATCGGCGGCAAGGGCACGCTCGACCCGCCCTGCGCTGACTGATTCCAACTCACCATCACGATAGGCCACGAGCGTGGCCGGATCGACCTTGTCCATCACCCACTCCTTGCCCGCGTGGTGCCGGCCGCCGGCAGATCGACCTCCACACCCTCGAGAGCATCAACCAATGCCAATCGCGCCCGGGCCACCCGGCTTGCGGCAGTGCCCGTGGGCACACCCATTATCTCGGCGGCGGCGGCATAAGACAGGCCGTCGACCGCCACCAGCATCAACGCCTCGCGCTGTTCCGGCGGGAGCAACGCCACGAGGCGGCGCACATCCTCCAAGGCCAGCCGTGCCTGCACCGTCTGCTCACCATCGCTGCCGATCAGGCTGTCGGGGTCGACCGGCTCGCCCCGGCCAGCCCGTACGGCGGCGTGGCGCTTGCCGCTGATCCACAGGCTGTGTGCAATCTTGAACATCCAACTATGCAGATGGGTGCCGGGCTCCCATTGCCAATGCCGTTCGATCGCCCGTTCGTAGACCGCCTGAACCAGATCGTCGGCATCGTCGAGCGAGCCGGTCAGGCCGCACGCAAATCGGCGCAGGCGAGGCCGGAGCGCCAGAAGTGCCTGCCACGCAGCCTGTTGCGACGTCTGTTCGGTAGCTTGCATGACCTCGGCGGTTCCACCCCTGACGACGCGTCGCCAATACGGCTACCACGCTCCGTCACTGCAGATTGTATCGCGCAGACCGGCCGGCGGCGCCACGAATTTATTTTTTCGCGGCGATGGATAAAGAACCCTGGCTGCCGCGTTATGCGCTCGAAGCCGCACCATTGGCGGACCTGGGGAAAACGCACCATGGCACCGATACATAAAAAGCGCCTTTTGCTGCTCTGTGGCGCGAGTATTCTTGGTCTTCAGCTGGCCGTCCTTCCTGTCGACTTCGACCATCTTCGGCCGACCATGAAAATAGCCCAGGCGCAGGAATCCTGCTTTACGGCCGGCACCATGATCTTGATGGCCGACGGCAGCCAGCGGCCGATCGAGACCATCGCCGCAGGTGACCAAGTGATGGGCCGCCGCGGCCGCGTCAATGCCGTCAAAGCGTGCGAGCGGACAGTGCTCGGTGACAGGCGTCTTTACGCCCTGAACGGCGGACGCCTGTTCGTGACCGCCGAGCATCCCTTCCTCACCGTCGAAGGCTGGAAAGCGCTGGATCCCGAGGCGACGCGCCGCGAGAACGCAGCACTTGATGTCGGCGCCCTGCAGATCGGCGACCAGCTCTGTCGCGGTACGGTGCGGGTCGTTGGCGGCGAGCGCCGCTCGGCGCCAGCAGGCCCGGGTATACTGTTCATGCAGGCCACCGCGACTCTCGAGGCGCTGGCGGCGGTCTCGGCGGCACCGGAAACACCGCTGTTCAACCTGCTGCTGGACGGGGACCACAGTTATGTCGCCGATGGCTGGATCGTGCACAACAAGGACGGCGATATTGGTGGCCCACCGGTTGGGGGAATGCCCGCAGATGGCTCGGCGGATTATGCCCCGCCGCCCAACAATCTACGCGACGGCACCGCGCCTGCGCCGTCGGGCCAGTTTTCCGGGAGCAACCGTGGGCTAGGTCTGGCGGCACCGCAAGGTGATGAGCCCGTGGCGGACTTCCTCAGCGATCTCGGCATGCGCGATCCAGACGAAGCCGGCCTGCGACCGAAAAGCGGAGCGCTCACCCGGGAGCAGGAAGAAGGGCTGATCAGCCGCGGCTGGCTGCCACGCGACTGAGGCCGAGTGCTAGTCGATCCGCTCCGGATCGCCATCGAACTCCGCGGAGCAGAACGGGCCACCCTGGAATAGCTCGGCCACGAGATCGTTAGGCTCCGTTTCGCTCGCCAGGACCTCCGGCGCAAATGGCTCCGCCTCGTCCTGCGGCCGGTAGCCCAGGCGATAGGCGTTGGAATTGTCCCACCAGGTCCGGTCGTTCTCTGAGGCACCGTAGACCGTCTCGTAGTGCAGGTCCGGGTGGTCGAGGCCGATACGGACCAGCTGCAGGAAATCCCGTGGGCTCAGCCAGATCGAGAGGCGCCGCCGATCGAGCGGGCGATCCCCGAAATTGCCGATGCGGATGTTCAGCACCCGGAGCCCGTGCTTGTCGGCATAGAGGCGCCCGAGGGCCTCGCCAAAGGCTTTGCTGGCGCCATAACGGCTGTCCGGGCGCACGGGTACCGTGTGGTCGATCCGCTGCGCACGGCGGTAGAATCCGATCACGTGGTTCGTGGTTGCAAAGACGATGCGCTTCACGCCCTGCCGGCGCGCCGCCTCGAACAGATTGTAGCAGCCGACGATGTTCGCCTGCAGCACCGTATCCCAGTCGGCTTCGATCGCCTGCCCGCCGAGATGCACGATGCCGTCGACACCGGCACAGATCGCCTCGCAGGCGGCCATGTCGGCGAGATCCGCCTCCATCACCTCCTCTCCTGCTCCCGGCGGCGCCATGTCGGCGCGGTCGGAAAACCGGACGATTGGATAGATGCCGCCAATGTCGACACGTAGCCGTCGGCCGATCGCACCGGCGGCTCCGGTGATCAGAACACGCTGCATGTTTCCGCTCCCATCCCCTCGCAACCTGTCGCAGTATGTCTCGGGCGATAGCCAGTGCAAGGCACCGGGCAGGTCCCATGCCTGCTTAGGGCGCTGGATCTGCGGCCGCGGCTACGCTGGCGATGTTATGTCGATGAACGGCCTCGTAGGGCTCGAAATAGCTCAACCTGCCGGCGCTCACGTCCTCCGCCACCAAGGAGCGCAGATCGGCGTGACGCAAGTCGGGCTCGTCACGGCATCGAATCAGATGCCGGAGGTAACGCTCGGTGGCGCCGATCAGACCCGTGCCATAGCCGCCAGCGGCAATGATCTCGCGTGCACCATGGTTTGGCAGGAGGTGCGCGATATCCCATCCGGCAAGACGGTGCAGATCTGCCAGATGGCATTCGAGCCGGTCCGGCTCGGCCACGTAGGTGACGGTGTCCTCAAGCGTATCACCGGCCAACAGCAGGCCGCGATCCGGCAGCATGAGCACGGTACCATCGAAGCTGTGGATATCCACATGGTGCAGCACAACGCGAATTGAACCGACCTCGAGGCGCAGGCTGCCTTCATAGGTGGTCGACGGCATGAACAAGGGTCGGATGGCAGGAGCACCCTCATGACTACCGGCCTCGATGGCCGCTCGGTGCTGCGTCAGGGCCGCCGCGGTTCGAGCATGAGCAATAATGTCGCTGTCGGCAAATACCTCGGTGCCGGCGACGTGATCGAGGTGCCAATGGCTCAGCACGACGCGCAGTCGCCTAACGCCGAGGTCAGCTAAAGTCTGCCGCACGATCAGGGCATGCGGTATCGAGATGTGGGTATCGTAGACCAGGGCTTCATCGCCATCGACGATGGCGTAGCTGGCGACGCCCAAAGCATATGCGCCGTCATCCAGCCAGTTCGGCTCTGTTGAGAACACACGCACGCCGGGAATGCGGCCGTCATAGAAGGCGAGCAAGTTGGGCGCAGGTCGTAGCACCGTCATTGTCGCACCCATCCGGGGCATGGGGCACGTCCTCTCGCCATCACCGGACCGCCACGGTCCTTCCTATCCGCCTCGATGGTATCGAGTCTCGCACCGGCATCAACCCGCGACATGCTTGGGCATCGGCTCGGGAGCAACCCAGCGTACTGCCACATGCCCGTTCAGATTGGGTCAGCTCCGTCTTGTTAGTTGGCATTCGCGCGACTTTTATCACTGATGGCAACCATTCACGGCCAAACTGCAGGTCATGCGGCTTCCGACTGAAAGTTGAGCCCATCGGTTTTGATTACCATAGATGCGCTGTAGACGTCGCAGATCACCTCTCTACATCATCAAATCAAATTTGTCGCCTGATGTTGCTGGCGGTGTCTAATCAGCTATGATCTGAAGATATTCATGATAGCTCAACTCTCGTTTAATGGTATACTTACTTGGACTTTCCACGAGTGGTTTGACCATGACCATAGCGCTGGCAGCTGAGCGACCGGGCAAGCGTGCCCGCAGGAAAACTTCATTTCGTGGTCACCAACGCTTCCTTCGAAGACACGCACGAAACGATGCTTGCAATCGTCGCAGACGGCTCGCTGTTTGGCGGCAGCGCTGTCGCGAATACCCAGGCTACCGGCAGTGTTGCCTATCGGCAGCATTCGATGACTTCCATGGCCGAACACATGGCCACGCTCAAGTTGGTCCTCACCGAGCAACCGCGGCTGATCGTCGAGGTGGGCGCCGACGCCGCGGCTATCGCCGCGACGTCGGCGTTCACACCCGGCAATTTCCCCAAGGACGACAGCCTCCGCCAACAATGCTGCACTACCCAGCGTGCGGGACCAGCCGGCCGACTTCGCCGCGGCGGTCAAGCGAGATGAGGAACTTGCCCGGAAACTCACCGACCCCGCCACGACCGGGGACCCTAAGGTCGCGCTTGCTGCATTCGCAACCCTGGGTCGGCAGTGCTGCGGTGGCAGCCACGAAAGCTTCTGCAATGCACAAGGCTGAGGATGCAACAAGTGCGCCGGTCGATCGCCGTATGGTTGATGCTGACTACCAGCCCCTTTGAACCACACAGCGTTCGCGGACGATAATGCACAGGCGGCGCGCCATCCGACACCTTTGTTTGCGCCGAGCATCACACCGAACGTCGAAGCCGATATCGGCAGCTGGTTGACGGCAGATTTCATCGCCGCACTTCAGCTACGACGCTCGGCTTCGGTTGAACCCTTTAACCCAGGCCTCCCCTACAGGCCCTACAGGCCCTACAGGCACATGAGTGCCACGGATCTGGCCGACAGTCGGGCCTGTTCCAGCACGATACCGTCCTCACCGTGACGTTCCAGGCCGCACGCTCTCGCCTTGCCATGCGATCAGCGCTTGGCGCTGCACTTCTGGCAGTTGGCCTTTTTCACGGCAAGACCGCTGCCGACCCTATTCTGGACGTGACGCTGAGTGGAACCGGGACACCTATCTGGCGGGCGGCCTGGTGCACCGTCAGGAATGCCATACCCCGCGCCACCGACCGGCGCGCGCCTGCGTCGGCGTCGAGACGGCGAGGATCATCTGCAACGCACCGGCAAGCTGCCCACGTCCGACCTCCACCGCAATGGCCACCTGCCTCAAAGGCCTGACGATCACCCGCCGACCCGCGCGCGACCCAAGACTTTGGTTGGGCTTGTTCGCGCAGCAGCTGCAGCTTATCTGCACCACTCACATAATGAATGTGGCACCCATTCGCCGGGTCGGCTTTATCGGCGTGCATGCGCTGTGTATGCTTGTACGCAGTGAACCGATCTTGTCTGTCTGCAGGGGTTCCAGCTGCTAGATCCGTACCGTCTTAACGATGATGGTGCTGTCGGCGGCGGCTCCTGTCTAGGCATGTGGTTTGCATGGTCACGATAGCATGTGGCCCGCCAAGCCCGACCCGACGATTTTGGCGGTCTCGATAGGCGACCTTAATATGACCTGCGACGTTGCTGTGAGTGCCGGGCGAGCCACGATGCCTTGCGATCTATCCATCATCGTGCCGCTCTACTACGAGGAGGACAATGTTCACCTCCTCCATGAAGCCATCTGCGCGGCCGTGCGGCCGCTCGGGCTGCGGACGGAGATCGTCTTCGTCGACGACGGCAGCAAGGACCGCACGTTCGAGCGGTGCCTCGAGCTGCCGCGCACTGATCCGGCTCTGCGGCTGGTCAGATTCCGCCGCAATGCCGGGCAGACCGCTGCCATGGCAGCCGGGATCGATCACGCTCGTGGCGATGTACTGATCACCATGGACGGCGATCTGCAGAACGACCCGCAAGATATCCCGCTGTTTCTGGAAAAGATCGCCGAGGGCTATGATCTGGTGGTCGGCTGGCGCCACAACCGCCAGGATCACTGGTCGCGCGTGCTGCCCTCCAAGGTCGCCAACTGGCTGATCGGCAAGGTTACCGGTGTCCCGATCAAGGACAATGGCTGCTCGCTGAAAGCCTATCGGGCGGACCTGATCAAGAACATCCCGCTCTACAACGAGATGCACCGCTTCATTCCTGCCATGGCCTCATTGGCGGCTCCGCGCATCGCACAGATCAAGGTCCGCCATCACCCCCGTCGATTCGGCCAATCGAAGTACGGCTTCTCTCGGATCTACAAGGTCTTCGTGGATCTGGTGACCATTCGAAGCATTCTCTCGTTCAGCCGACGCCCGGCGACGTGGCTCGGTCTGGTTTCCGGTTTTGGGGCGCTCGCCTCGATGCTGTGCCTGGCGATGAGCCTGTCGCTCATGGCAACCGATCCACCGGGGACTTCGGTGGTGTTCACCAGCATGAGCGTGCTGTTGGGTTCGCTCTCGATCTTCAGCGTGTTCCTGGCCCTGCTCAGCCATCTGATCTACGGCACCACGGCTACCCGCTTCCGTCCCTTCCTGATGATGTCGGCCAGAGCGCACGAGGCGACTGCCGGCCCAGCCTCGAGTAAGGCCTGATGATACGTATCGAGTTGATTTCCGTTGTCGTCGCCGTGACGCGGGACGTCGATGATATCGCTGCAGCCTATCGGCTCTATCGACCGGAGCTGACACGGCTCGGCAAGCCGGTCGAGTTCATTTATGTCCTTGACGGGCCGCTGCCGCGGGCGACCCAGGCCCTGCGCGCGCTCAAGGCAGCTGGCGAGCCGATCGAGATCCTCTCCTTTGCGACGGCATTTGGCGAGGCGGCGGCCCTGACCGTGGGCTTCCGCCACGCGGCCGGCGACGTCGTGTTCACGCTGACGCCGCAAGTCGAGGTGGCACCCGCCGCCCTGCCGCAGCTGCTCGACGCGCTGGAGAACAGCGATCTCGTGGTGGCGCGACGGATCTTTGGCGCCCAGCAGGAACCGCCGCGCACGGGTAAGCTTGACCGCACCATCAACGCGCTGTTCGGCACCACGATGCAGGACATTCGCTGCGGCGTGCGCGCCATGCGCGCCGACGTGGCCAAGGAGCTGACGATCTACGGCAACCAGCATCGGTTCCTGCCGCTGCTGGCCCAGTCGCAAGGCTTCGCGGTACGCGAGCTCGATCTGCCCGCCGAGCGCCCGGCGAGCCGGCCGCTGCGGCCGAACCGCCTCGACCTCAGCCTGCTGCTCGACGTGGTGACGATCTATTTCCTGCTGCGCTTCCTGCGCAAGCCGTTCCGCTTCTTCGGCGGCTTCGGTTTTGCCATCCTGGCGGTCGGCGGCCTGTTCACCACCTATCTGGTGATCGCGCGCCTGTTCTTCGGCGTGCCGCTGGTCGACCGGCCGGCGCTGGTGCTGAGCACGCTGATGGTGGTGCTGGGCATCCAGATCATCTCGGTGGGCCTGATCGGTGAGATCGTGGCGTTCACGTACGCCAAGGACGTCAAGGACTATCGCGTCGATCGGGTCGTCGAGCCGCCCGAGGAACCCGCGCCCGAGGCACGGTCCGCGGCCGAGGCGGATCTGGCGACCGTGCGCGAGGCCTGAACCGGCGGGCTCGGCATGGCACTGACCCGGGAACTCATTCGCTCCGGCTGGATCCAACAGCTGGTCGCGAGTTCGGGTTATCCGGGGCACATGCTGAGCGAGGATGAACTGCGCGAGTCCATGGCCATGGCCATGGCGCAGCACCCGCCCGGCGAGGCGATGCCGCTGTTTGCCTATGGCTCACTGATCTGGAACCCTGCGTTCAATTACCAGCACCGTGAGGTGGCCAGGGTCTACGGCTACCATCGGCGCTTTTGCCTGTGGACGCATCTGGGCCGCGGCACACCCGAATGTCCGGGGCTGGTGCTCGGTCTCGATGCGGGTGGCTCGTGCAGCGGCCTCGTCTACTGGATCGCCGCCGAGGATATCGCCAGCGAGCTCGAGATCGTCTGGCGCCGCGAGATGGTCACCGGCGCTTATCGTCCCTGCTGGGTGATGACGCGCACGGCCTCCGGCCCGAGGCGTGCCCTGACCTTCTTGATCAACCACGCGCACGATCGCTATGCCGGACGCCTCAGCGACGAGGCCATCGTCGCGTCGATCGCCTCTGCCACCGGACCGATCGGGCCGTGCGCGGACTATCTCTTCAACACCGCGGCCCACCTCGATCAGCTGGGCATCGCCGACCCATCACTGCGGCGCCTCTGCCGCGCCGTCCGCGCCGCCCAGGCGTCGTTGCCCGCACCCGCTTGAGCGGCATCGCGGCGCCGAGACCGGCTCAGCGCTCGCGTTGAAGCGCACTTTCGTGCCAGCGGCGCAGCACCAGATGCTGCAGCAGCGTGAGAACCAGGAAAATGACGATGCCGGTCAGGCTGATGAGGATCAGGGCCGCGAACATGCGCGGGATGTTGAGGCGATATCCGGCCTCGAGAATGCGATAGGCAAGCCCCGAGCCGGTGCCGGCGGTGCCGGCGGCAAATTCGGCGACGATAGCGCCGATCAGCGACAGGCCGCCTGCGATGCGCAGGCCACCGAGGAAATAGGGCATCGCCGCCGGCAGGCGCAGCAGAATCAGCTGCTGCCAGCGCGAGGCGCGATAGAGCTGGAACAGGTCGCGGAGATTGTGGTCGGCGCTGTTGAGGCCCAGCGTCGTGTTGGACAGGATCGGGAAGAAGGCCACGATCCAGGCGCAGAGCAGCAGCGCCAGGTTGGTATTGTCCACGTAGATCAGGATCAGCGGGGCCACGGCGATGATGGGTGTCACCTGCAGGATCACCGCGAACGGAAACAGCGACAGCTCGATCCAGCGGGACAGGGAGAACAGGACGGCAAGGCCGACACCGCCGATGATCGCCGCCGAGAGCGCCATGAAGGTGATCTTGAGCGTCACCAGCAAGGACGGCCACAAGCTGGCCCAGTCGTTGATCAGGCTGGCCAGCACCAGCCCCGGGCCTGGCAGGATGTATGGCGGTATGCCCTTGAGGCGAACGACGAGATCCCAGGCCCCGATTGCCAGGGCTGCCAACGTCAACGGCGCGAGCCAGCGGAACCAGCGCTCGAAGGCGACCCCCTCGTCCTCGGGCGCATGGGCGTTTCCCAGCTCGATGCCCATCAGCGTCTATTCGCCCATGGCGCGGTGCAGTTCGGCCGAGGCGGTGCGGCAGAGCGCGTTGTAGGCCGACGAGGTGCGGAAGGCTTCGTCGCGCGGATAGGGCGCATCGACGGCGATGTCGGCGGTAACCCGGCCCGGGCGCGCCGCCATGACGATGACCCGACTCGAGAGATAGACGGACTCGAAGACGCTGTGGGTGACGAACACCACGGTCCAGCGCTGGCTCTGCCACAACTGAAGCAGGTCGTTGTTGAGCTTGAACCTGGTGATCTCATCCAAGGCGGCAAAAGGCTCGTCCAGCAACAGCAGCCTGGGCCGGGTCACCAGCGCACGGGCGATCGACACGCGCATCTTCATGCCGCCCGAGAGCTCGCGCGGGTAGGCTCCGGCGAAGCCTCCCAGACCGACCATCTCGAGCGCGGCCATCACTCGGTCCGCGGCCACCCCCCGTGCAACCCCCTGCAGTCGCAGTGGCAACCAGACATTGTCGAACACCCTGGCCCACGGCAGCAAGGTCGGTTCCTGGAACACAAAGCCGATATCGCCGCTCCCGTCCCCGCCCGGCCATTCGATCCGGCCACGGCTGACCCGCCCCAAGCCGGCGATCAGCCGCAGCGCCGTGCTCTTGCCGCATCCCGACGGACCCAGGAGGCTGACGAATTCGTGCTCGCCGATCGTCAGCTCCAGGCCGGCGAGCGCCTCCGTGCCATTGGCGAAGGTCTTCTGCACCGCACGCAACACCACCAGCGGTGCCACGGGTGACAGATCGCGGACGTTGCGATGCATGGGCTCCGCGGGGGCGGCCGCCGACATCAGCTGCCGGTGAGCTTCTTTTTGAGGTCGAGCCCGTGGCCGTGATTGACGAATTTGGTCACGAAGCCCGACTGGTAGGGCATACCCACCGGATAGACGCCCCAGATCACCGCTTTGGCGAAGAAGCTTTCCAGACGTGCACTGGTCATGGCGCCGATGCCCATGGTGGTGGCATCGCCGGAATCGACGATTCCATACTTCTTCAGTGCGGCAATTGAGAAGGCGATCTGATCGTCGGTGATGTCCGGGTTGTCGGTCTTGATCAGCTCGTTCGCTTTGGCGTTGTCACCATAGAGATAGTTGTACCAGCCCTCGATCGAGGCATCCACGAACCGCTGCACCAGATCCGGATTCTCATCGACCAGCTTCTGCGACGTCTCGATCGTGGTTGAGTAGGTGTCGTAGCCGTAATCGGCCATCATCAGGACCACCGGATCGAAGCCACCCTGCTGGCGGATGGCATAAGGCTCCGAGGTGACGTAGCCCTGCTGGACCGAATTGCTGTCGGCGAGGAAAGGCGCCGGGTTGAACGTGTACGGCCTGACCTGATCGTCGCTCAGCCCATAGACCTGCTTCAGCCACAGCCAGTAGGTCTGGAGGCCATCGCCGGAGATGAACAGCGTCCGATCGTCCAGGTCGGCCATCTCACTGATCCCGGCATCCGGATGGGCCAGCAGAACCTGCGGTTCCTTCTGGAAGATGGCGGCAATCGTCACCATGGGAATGTTGTTCTGGGTGTAATTGAACTGCCCGAACAGGCTGCCGCCCATGTTGAAATCGATCTTGCCGGCGGCCAGGAGCTGCGCGTGATTGACCTGCGGTCCGCCCTGCCGGATCGTGACGTCGAGGCCGTGCTTGGCATAGGTCCCGTCGGCGACGGCCTGATAGTAGCCGCCATGCTCCGCTTGAGCCTTCCAGTTCGTGCCGAACGTCACCTTGTCGAGTGCCAGGGCCGGATCACTCAGCGAGACGGCCACCATCCCAAACGCCGCCGCCATCAACCCGGCGAGCATCCCCGAGAACCCACCCATGCCATGGTCTCCGTGCCTGCGGTTACGATCCGGGCTAGTCCGAAAGCTGCGGACTGTCGCACGCGGTGCAATCAACGTACCACCGGCATCGGATGAAGGCGAACCCGGCGTTCCGCCGGATGAAGCTTCGAAAATGGCCTTGCGCAGCGTGACGGGTCAGGGCGATCCGACGCTCACCAGCGCGTCTTGCGCCGGAACAGCAGCAATCGTTCGCTCAACTGACGCAGCGCTGTCTTCTCCGTGGCCGCCGTCATGGCGCCCGGTTCATGTCCGAGAAGCCGCGAGGCCGCCCAACCTACAGGGCCGATGAGTTGCATGAGCAGGGGCGACCGCTGTTGCAGGAGCATCCTGCCGACCAGAATGCTGGTCATGTGCCCACCTACCGCCGGCCGTGCCCACGCACTGGGCAGGCAGCGTTTCGCCAAGGCGACACCGACGTCCCAAGCCTGCGCCTGACCCACGCTCTCGAACCGTTCACGCGCCCGATCAAGATCGTTCCGCGCGGCGCATCGTGCGAGCAGCGCATGCTCCACCAGGTCCCGCAGCAGGAACCGGCCGCTGGACAGGAATTCGTGCTGGAGCATGCCGTGGGCAACCAGATGCACCAGCTGATCCTCGATCGCCGGCACCGCGATCGAGGCGGTGCCGACGACGGCGGGTCGGGCTCGCGCCAGCATGCGGGGCGCCGGCAACAACCGGGCAAGACCGCCGGCCAGCGGTTCGGCATGCAGTTCCACCCTTGCCTCGGCCAACGGATGGACCAACGCCACGTGATGGTCGGCGGCGACCCCGTCATGCTCAAACGGGCACCACCCATCCGCCTGCAGCTGCTGCGCACAGCGCTCCATACTGTCTCGCGGCACCAGCAGATCGACGTCGTGCATGAAGCGCAGCGCCATTTCAGGCCAGAGGCCGTCGACGAGGCGGATGGCACCCTTCATGACGACGGGGACGACGTCGACCGTGTTGAGCAGTGCTGCCACATGCTCAAGCTGGCGGCACAGGCGCAGGTTGCGGTCCGCCGCAGCTTCCCGCATGGCCGTCAGGTAGAGTCGCAGATCGTCGGGCAACGCGCCGGCAAATGCCGGAGCAGTCAGCGCCGCCGCCAGCGCCGGGGTCATCAGATGAACACCCGACAGCGTCACCAGCCGCGGCCAGGGCACGTCCGGCATCGACGCATCGGCGACGAGATCGGGTGGAACGCGACGCGCCGCCAGCCAGGTGTCGATCAGCCGGCTCAGGAACATGAAGGGTGGCATTGCCAGGCCGCGCCTCATGCGTCGAGTAGCCGTCGCACGGCGGCCACCGCATCAACCCCGTCGCCGTAGCTCAGCGCATAGGCCGGTGTCCGCTCGAGCCAGCGGGTCAGTTCCTGCAGGCGTTCGCGCGAGCTTTCGTACCACCCGCCGCTGCGAGCGCAGAGCTCCAGCGCCTCCCCCGCACGCAGCTTCAAGAGCTCGAAAGGTGTTCCCGCACGATAGAGCGGAAAAACCAGGCAACGAATGTGCTGAGGTGTGCTCGCCATCCGTGGGGGCCGGATATAGCGCTGGCGTCGCCCTCGTGTGCGGACCACTGGTGCTGACGCAATGTCGGGAAAGCGGGGTGCCAGCAGCCCCCAGCTGCCTTCCTTGACGCTGAGCCCGAACGGGACCGGCCATAGCTTGTTGCTACCAACCTCGAGGGGAGCATAATCGTCGGTGACCAGATCGAGCCCATCGGCCAGAAGCATGGCCGTCAGCGTGCTCTTGTCGGCACCACTGCTGCCGCACAGCAGGGCCGCTCCGTCGGGTCCTGCGACCCCTGCCCCGTGGAGAACGGCCATCCAAGCCCGGTCAGGATGGCTGGCAAGTACCAAGTGGCGAAGCATCTCGCTGCGCGCGATCATCAGGCTGTCGGTGCTCAACAGATGCGCACCATCCCGGAACAGCAGATAACATCTGCCGACACGACAGGCGTCGAGCGTTGGACCATTTGCTACACCGGCCCAATCGTGGCCGGGCCCGCGGCACGGTGCCGTGACCGCGCCCACGAGGGCCGCCAGGCGTGGCGGCCAGATGCGTAGTCGAACGGGGACCGGGCCGACATCACAGACCGCATCAAGGGCCGGCGGACGGGTCGACTGCGGGAACGACGCGGGACGCGTTCTTCGCCGTAGCGGCCGCGCCAGAGTTGTCCAGGTGCGCCGCAGGTCGGCGATGTGACCTGCTGCAACGGCCCGGTCGACGCCACATCGGCGGCTCAACCTGGTGACGAGCGCCGCTTCGGATTCGCCATTGCGCAGCCCCTCCAGCACCACGCGGGCAGTGGCATCGACGACGGCGACGGCGCCGGTGGCCGGCGCAGCGACCAGGGCAACGTCATCGATCGGAAAGGAGACGATCTGCAGCACGCGCACCTCAACTACTATTTACCGTAACAATATTCAGGTCGGTCGAAAGGAATGGCCGGGGCTGTGCCCCGGCCCGAGCCATTGCCGCAGAGCGAATCGGTGTCAGCAGGAGAAGCCGCAACCGCCGCCACCGGAGGACCCACCATGGCTGGCACCGTCACGATTGCTGTTGCGGCTGAAGCCGCCGGCCTCGCTCTGGCGGGAGGCCATCAGCACCGTGAGTGCCGGCGCGGTGAAGGCAGCATAGGCGCCGAAACGGCGCAGAACGGCGCGGCGTTCGACCGCCTCTGCCGTGGCGTCCGCCTTGTGCGCGGTAGTTACCGAGTCGCCAGGCAGGTTGGATTTGTCAGCCATTTGTTTCCGCTCCATGTCCGATTGAAAAGGAGAGCAAGGTTTGCGTCGACGTGGACGGACGATAGGCAAAGCAGATAGCGACGGATTCGGAATCGGAAGCCGCTCGGTATCCCGATACGCGGTGCCAGCGCAGCATCCGTAACGGTGCGACACGACGGCCACTTTTGACCCCCCGCCACGACCGTTCTAGCCCGGTACGCGTTAAGGATGGTTGAACGGGCGATCCACCGTGACGGGGCGACCGAGGTTCGACGATGCCCATCCTCCTGCCTGCGACCTGCGCGCCCGGTCGGTTCGACCAGCCTGACCAAATCATACGTCCTGACGTGACCATCACGAGCATCGTCCACTCGAAAAAAGGGATATCGTCCTCACACTAATATATTTCAGGTTGATCATACAAGGTTTCTATTTTCCTTTCTGGACTATCGCGTCTGCGTGGGAACGCTTGCTGCGGCACTGGCAGCTGGAATGCATCTGTCCTAGTCTTGCCCCGAACGAGGTAGGCTAGACACGTCTGGACGAAATCCGATGACCGAGAACGGCGGGACGAGGCGGGATCGGGAGCGCCCGTTCGGGGCGCTGCGGCAGTTGCTGGGGGACAGATTCACGACCGCCCCGGCACTGCTCGAGCAGCATGGCCACGGCGAGGCCTATCATGCGGCGCAGCTGCCCGAGGGGGTCGCGTTCGTCCACTCTACGGAGGAAGTGAGCCGAGTCGTCGAGGTCTGCGCCGAGCATGGCGTGCCGGTAGTGGCATTCGGAGCCGGCACCTCGCTCGAGGGCCATGTCGCAGCCGTAGCCGGCGGCGTTTCCGTCGATCTCACCCAGATGCGGGAGGTCCTGACCGTCCATGCGGAGGATCTCGATGCCACCGTGCAGGCGGGGGTGACCCGCAAGCAGCTGAACGCGCATTTGCGGGATACGGGGCTGTTCTTCCCGATCGATCCAGGGGCCGATGCGACGCTGGGCGGCATGGCCGCGACGCGAGCCTCGGGCACCAACGCCGTCCGCTACGGCACCATGAAAGAGAATGTCCTGGGCCTGACCGTGGTTCTCGCCGACGGTCGGATCATCCGCACGGGCGGCCGCGCCCGCAAGTCCTCGGCCGGCTATGACCTCACCCGCCTGATCATCGGCTCCGAAGGCACGCTCGGCATCATTACCGAGCTGACGGTCAAGCTCTACGGCGTGCCGGAGGCGATCTCGGCCGCGGTCTGCAGCTTTCCTTCCGTCGACGACGCCGTGCAGGCCGTGATCCTCACCATCCAGGCGGGCATACCGGTTGCCCGGATCGAGTTGCTCGATGAGCTGCAGATGCGAGGGTGCATCCAGTACTCGAAGCTGGAAGGCTACCGCGAGGCCCCGACCCTGTTCTACGAGTTCCACGGTAGCGAGGCTGGTGTGAAGGAACAGGCCGAGCAGGCAATGGCCATCGCCAAAGATTATGGTGGGCAGGACTTTCAATGGACCGCCCGTGCCGAGGAGCGCAATCGCCTCTGGCAGGCGCGTCACGACTCCTATTATGCGGCCCTTTCCCTGCGCCCGGGCTGCGTCGGCTGGGCCACCGATGTATGTGTCCCAATCTCGCGGCTGGCCGAATGCATTCAGGCCACGCGCGACGATGTCGTGGAGTCGGGCCTGCTGGCACCGATCGTCGGCCATGTCGGCGACGGCAATTTCCACCTCCTGATGCTCCTCGATCCGCAACGGCCGGAGGAGATGGTCAAGGCCCAGGCACTCAACAAGCGGCTCGTCCGACGCGCCATCGCCATGGAGGGCACCTGCACCGGCGAGCATGGCGTCGGCATGGGCAAGATGGACAGCCTTGCCGAGGAAGCCGGCCCAGCGGTGGCCGTTATGGCGACCCTCAAGCGCGCGCTCGACCCGGCGAACATTCTTAATCCCGGCAAGATCGTCCGTATCTGACGGTGCTACCAGCTGGTCAGTGCGGCGATCGCCTCGTGCAGGATGGCATGCCGGCGGGCCAGGACATCCAGGTCATCGGCATAGCCGCCGCCGACCACGCAGGCGACCGGCACGCCGCGGCTGCGGCACAGATCGAGCACCAGTCTTTCCCGCGCCGCCAGGCCCGCGTCCGACAAGGCTAGCCTTCCCAGACGGTCATCGCGGTGGGGATCGACGCCGGCGTTGTAGAAGACCAGATCGGGGCGCACGCGGTCGAGCAGCGGCGGTAGCAGGCCGTCGATCACGGCAAGATACTCGTCATCCCCGATTCCTGGATCCAGGGCCACGTCGATGTCGCTCTGCTGTTTGCGCACCGGGTAGTTGGCACGGCAGTGGACCGAGAACGTGTGCACGCGCTGATCGTCGGCCAGGATGGCGGCCGTGCCGTCGCCCTGGTGAACGTCGAGGTCGACGACCATCGCCCGCGAGATCAAACCTTCGGCGAGCAGCAACCGTGCCGCGACCGCGACGTCGTTGAACACGCAGAAACCGGCACCGTAGCCCTCGAAGGCATGATGGCTGCCGCCGGCGGTGTTGCAGGCGATACCATGCTCCAAGGCCAGGCGGGCGGTCAGCACCGTGCCGGCGACGGCGCACCGGCTCCGCAATGCCAGGATTGGGGACAGCGGCAGGCCGAGCCGCCGGATCGCCGCCGCATCGAGGCGCTGCTCGATCACGCCGGCGACGTAGCCCGGCGCATGGGCAAGCTCGAGCCATGCTCGCGGAGCCGGCTCGGGCATGAACTCCTGGATGGGCTGAAGGAGACCGGTCTCCCGCAGGCAGGCGAGCAGCCGCGCGAACTTCGGCATGGGAAACCGATGCGACGCCGGCAACGGGGTGACGTAGGCGGGATGATGAACCACCGGCACGCGCATGAATGGGGCTTCCCGCTCGTTGTGCCGCCATGAGCTAGGCCGCCATGGTCGGGGCGGCAAGCCGACGCCCGCGCGCAAGACCCTTGCATTCTCTGTTAATGTAATACTAAATTCACAATAATCGCCTTTTGGTTGATAGCGGTGCCGGGCAGCCGCATGAGGAGGCAGGCATATGGTCAACCCTTTGTTCTGGTCGGACCGTCGTGTCGTGGTGACCGGGCACACCGGCTTCAAGGGCACTTGGCTGGCCACCTGGCTCGCCGAGATGGGCGCTCACGTGACCGGCATCGGGCGGAACCCGGCCACCGAGCCGTCGCTGTTCGCCTGCAGTGATCTCACCGATCGAATCGACAGTCGGATTGCCGATGTCCGTTCCCGCGAGTATCTGGCTCGCCTACTGAACCAGGCCCAACCCGAGATCATCTTCCATCTGGCGGCTCAGCCGCTGGTCATGCAGAGCCTGCGCGACCCGGTGGCGACCTTCCAGAGCAATATCCTGGGTGTCGTCAATCTGCTTGACGCCGCGCGCCACCTGCCGTCGCTGCGCTCGATCGTCGTGGTGACCAGCGACAAATGCTATCTGCGGCCCGACCGGCGATGCACGGAAGGTGATCCGCTCGGCGGACACGATCCCTACAGTGCCAGCAAGGCGTGTGCGGAGATCGTGACCGAGGCCTATCGGTGCTGCTTCTTCCCGCCGGACGGCCGTGTCGGTCTGGCCACCGCCCGCGCCGGCAACGTGATCGGCGGCGGCGACTTCTCGCCCGGCCGCCTCCTGCCCGATCTGATCCGGGCCTACACCACGGGCGAGCCGGCCTATCTTCGACATCCGGGGGGAGTGCGGCCGTGGCAGCATGTGCTGGACGCCCTCGCCGGCTATCTGCTGCTAGCCGAGCGTCTGGCCGCAAACCCCGCCTCGTTCTCGACCGCCTGGAATTTTGGCCCGGCGCAGGACACGAGCTGGACCGCGGCGCAGGTCGCAAATCTGGCGGCGGAGCGGTTCGGCGCCGGAGAATGGCATGCGGCAGCCAGCGACCTCGCGATCGAGGTGCCGACACTGCTGCTGTCCTCGGGACAGGCGCAGCGGTGGCTGGGCTGGGGTCCCCGTCTGGCGACCGAGGATGCGGTGGCCTGGTCCGTCGACGGTTATCGGTCCCTGCTCAAGCATGGCAACACACACTGGCTCACCGCACAGATCCACGCCTTCGAAGCCCTGGCGCCGGCCCGCGCCGGTGAGAGGGTGACCCTGCCGGCGCGACCCGAGCTCGTCCATGTCTACGCCTGAGCCCGCCGATATCCCCATCTTCATGCTCTGTGGCGGGCTGGGCTCGCGGCTGGGCGACAGTGCCGCGATGCGGCCCAAGCCGATGCTCGACATTGGCGAGAAGCCGATGCTCGTGCATATCATGTCCTGCTACAGTCGGTTCGGCTTCCGCCGCTTCGTGCTGTGTACCGGCCACCGCAGCGAGGTCATCAGCGGCTACTTCGCGAATTTCGCGGCGCTCAACAGCGACTACACCGTCGACCTGGCCGGCAGGACGATCAACTATCACCAGAGCGAGCATCTGCCCGCCTGGGAAGTAACGGTGGCGTTCACGGGCCTCGCCACCATGACCGGGGCCAGGCTCGCACGCGCGGCCGGCCGCTATCTGGCCGACGCGCCGCATTTCGGCGTCACCTACGGCGACGGCCTGACCGACGCCGATCTCGCCGCGGAACTGCGGTTCCACCTCGGCCACGACCGGCTCGGCACCGTTTTGGGCGTCCAGCCACCCTCGCAGTTCGGCCAACTGGCGCTGCACGAGGACGGCAGCGCCAGCTTCACGGAGAAGCCGCGCGCCACCAACGACGTGGTCAATGGCGGCTTCTTTTTCTTCCGTCGTGCCTTCCTCGACTATCTCTCGACTGATCAGGACTGTGTGCTTGAGCAACAGCCGCTGCGGCGCCTGACCGCGGATGGCCAGCTTCAGGTCTATCGTCATGGCGGGTTCTGGTCGTGTGTCGACACGCTGCGCGATCGCGAAGAGGTGCAGGGCCTGTGGGAGACCGGCGCCGCTCCGTGGAAGGGATGAGATCATGCGTCTGATCTCACGACCACTGCCGGGCATGCTCGTGCTCGAGGCCGAGGCGCATGCCGACGAGCGTGGCTCGTTCGCCCGCTGCTTCTGCCGCGCCGAGCTCGAGGCGCTGGGGCTGGCACCCGATATCGCCCAGACGAACCTATCTTTCTCCGACAAAGCAGGCACGCTGCGCGGTCTGCACTACCAGGTCGGACCGAGCGCGGAGACGAAGATCGTCACCTGCCTTCGCGGTACGCTGCATGACGTGGTCCTCGACCTACGGCTCGACTCGCCGACCTACGGGCGCCATGCGACGGTCGAACTCTCACCGCATAATCGCCGAGTGATTCTAGTTCCCCAGGGCTGCGCGCATGGATTTCTCACCAGCTCCGACGCCACACTTGTCCTCTATCTGGTGACCGCAGCCTACGACCCGGTCCGCGAGCGCATCGTTCGCTGGGACGACCCGAGCTTCGCGATCGCCTGGCCGGCGGCCCCGCGCATCATTTCGGCCCGCGATGCCCATCATCCGGATTTCGACCCGAGCCAGCATCTCGCCGCCTGATCACGTGCACCGAGATAGATTCCAGATTGAAATCTACTTGTGGTTGATAGATTATAACAAGCTAATAGGCGTCCGGCGGACGATGAAACATGGCGGGGCACAGGAAAATGGTAGTGCGGGTACCAAGGCGCAGAGCGAGGCCACAAGTTGGGGTCGTGGTCGTCACCCATGAAGCGCGCCAGCATCTCGCGCACTGCCTGCCGCCTCTGCTCCGTTCTCCGCTACGGCCCCGTATCCTCGTCGTCAATTCGTCGTCCGACGACGGGACCGTCGAGCTGGCACGGGATATGGGCGTCGATACGCTCATAGTCGCCCGACATGCCTTCAACCACGGGCTGACGCGCGAGATCGCGCGCCACCGCATCGGCACCGAGTTCGTCGTGATGCTGTCGCCGGACGCTTACCCGCAGCACGACGACTTCATCGAGCAGCTGACGGCACCCCTGCTTCAGGGCGTGGCGGCTGTCGCGTATGGACGTCAGATCGCTGGGCACGGTGCGGGAGTGTTGGAGCGCGTCGGCCGGGACTTCAACTATCCAGGCGAGAGCCACCTGCGCAGTGCCGCCGACGCCGGGCGCTTCGGCAGCTATCTCCATTTCTGCTCGAATGCCTGCGCCGCATGGTCCAGCCGGGCGCTGGATTCGATCGGCGGCTTCAAGCCGACCCTGGTCTCTGAGGAGACAATCGCCGTGGCCGAGTTGCTGACCCGTGGCGAGCGGGTCGCCTATGTCGCCGACGCCGTCGTTCAACACGCACACTGCTACGACCTTGCCGGCGCCTTCCGCCGCCAGTTCGACATCGGCTACAGCCGACGCCTGTATGACTGGCTGCTGCTCGCCGGCGAGGGCGACCAGGCGCGCGGGCGTCGCCTGGCGGCTCGCCTGTTGCGCGAGGCATGCCACGACGCCCCAGCCCAACTGCCGCGCATCCTGGCCCAGCTCGCCGCAAGCTGGCTCGGCTATCGCGCCGGACTGGTTGGCCACCGGCTGCCGCTCGCCATGGCCCGGCGACTGAGCGGTCAGGAATTCTTCTGGACCTCCGACGTCATCCTCGAAGGTCGCGGGGCCCTGGCATCAGTGTAGTGGGGGCGATCATGCGGCTGGCATTCGTCACCAACAACCGGTTTCCGCCCCGCGAAGGCATCGGCCGCCACATTCTCGAGATTGCGACCAGACTGCAGGCCCGCGGACACGGCGTGACCATCCTCGCCCGCGGCGCAGCGTTCGCACCGTGGGCCGAGACCGTTGTCGACGGCGTGCGCGTGCTCAACTTTCCGCACTACCCTCTGCGGCCGTTTCATCAGGCACTGGACGGGGCGGAACTGTCGAAATGGCTACGCGAGGGTGCCGGCGGAGCCGATCTACTGCATGTTCATATGCCGCTGTTGCCGCCGTTGCTGACGACATTACCGCTGATCGTCACATTTCATTCGCCGATGCTGCACGACACCAGGGCGATTGCCGAGCCTGGACTGCGCCCGGCACTGATCAAGGCCAATGCGCGCCTGTTCAGTCGACGCTACGAGCAATCCTATCTCGACCGCGCCACCACGGTGCTCACGGTCTCTGAAGCGGTGCGGATGCAACTCGAGGCATCATATCGGACAGGTGGTCGTCGGCCGATCATCGTGCCGAACGGGGTCGACACCAACTTTTTCAGCGTGGCGTTCGCAGCCAAACGCGATCGAAACATCCTCTACGTCGGCCGTCTGGGCTACCGCAAGGGCCTGCTCCGCCTGCTGGAAGCGTTTGCCCGCCTGCCAGGACGGGCAGGACTGGAGCTCACCTTGGTCGGCGAAGGCCCGCTCGAACTAGCGCTGCATCGGCGCGCGGCCGCGCTGGGCATCAGCGGCCAAGTCCGATTCGCGGGCTTTCTCGATCGTGCGGGCGTGCGCGCTGCGCTGCAGACCGCCGGCTGCTTCGTCAACCCCGCTGACTACGAATCGGGTCCGCTGACCCTGCTGGAAGCCATGGCGTGCGGCACCCCGGTCGTCAGCACCGTTACCGGCCTTGCGGCCGAGATGGGCCGGCGACCGCCACTGAGGCTGAGCGGCCTGGAGCCGGCGAGTTTGGCCGCAGCACTCCACGACACTCTGGCAGACGCCGCAGCCGCGGCAGCCCGAGCCGGCGAGGCGCGGGCCCTGGTCGTGACGAGGTTTAGCTGGGATCGAGTCGTCGACCAACTGGAGACAGTCTACGGGCTCAGACAGGAGCGTGCCGCATGATCCAGCCTCAACCGGCAGCCTCTCCAGTCCGGCGCTTTGTTATCCTATGCCCGGGCTTCAAGGACGAGCGGATCAGACGGCAGCCGTGGCACACGGCCGACGGTCTCGCACGTGGCCTGGCAGCACACGGACACGAGGTGCGGCTGTACACCGATGCCGACCGGGCACGGTCGACCGGACAGTATGCCGTCGAAGCCCTGCCGGCGCTGCTCGTCCGTGGAAGCCCCAGCAAGGACTTGCGGAAGGCACTGGCCGCAGCCCCAACCGACCAGATATTTCTCCTGACCGGTGCGACGCAGCTCGCCCGGCTGCGACCGCTCCGGCTGGGTGCCCCGGTGACGCTGATCATGGGAAGCCCGCGCCTGCATCTTGGCGAAGTGTTCCGGTTGGGGATCGGGCAGCTCTGGCACGAGCGCACCCTGCTCACCCTGCCGCTTCTCAACACACTCCTACCCGGGGCGCTGCTACGAAGCGGGTTCCGCCGCTCCGGTGCGACCGACATCGTCTATCTCAGCGGCGCCGCACGGGAGCGCTTCTCCTCACTCGGGCTGGCGCCAGGGCGCCTGCTGCTGCCGCAGGTCGATACCGCGTCATTGTTGCCACCCGTACCCGCCGGCACCTTTCGTGTCGGCTATTTCGGCCCGCCACTTGCCACGCGGGGCGCCGATCTCGCGCTCGAGGCATTCGAGGAGGCGGTGGCACGGGGTCTGGATGGCCGTCTGCAATTGCTGCTGCGCCCAGACAGCGGTGCGGCCAGCATCGGCCGCTTCCTGGCCCGAATAGACCAAAGTCCGCAGCGCCATCGCATCGATTGCAAGGTCGGCATGCTGCGCCCGGAAACGCTTCGTCTGGAGCTGGCCCGCTGCCACGCCTTTCTGCTCCCGTTCCGGCTGACGATTGCCGAGGTGCCCCTGGTGATCATCGAGGCCGGACTTTCCGGCCGGCCGACCATCGTGCTGGAGGCGCCGGGTGTCGACGAAATGGCGCGCCGGCTCGGCGGGCTCGTCGCGTCCTCCCCGGCAGCTCTGCCCGACGCCCTTCTGGCTGCGGCAGCACGACCGCCGTCTCCTCCACGGGACGCGCGCGCCTGGACCGACTGGTCACGCGCGGTCGCACCGTTGCTGGAATCTGCTGCCGGCGGGTTTGCCAGGTATCGAATGGTGGCACTGACGGGCACGGATGGTGCCGGCAAGACGTTCCTGCTGCACGGACTGCAGCGGCGGATGGATGCGACGGGCATCCCGCATCGGCACGTCTGGACACGCTTTCGCAATTATCTCTCCAAACCCCTGCTTGGAGCCACGCGCCTCAGCGGCCACAACCGCAAGGAAGAGTTCGGCGGCGGGTCCATCGGCTATCATGAGTTTGCCGGCCGATCCTGGCTGGCATGGCCGTTCTTGTGCCTGCAGGTGCTCGACAATCTGTTCGACATCTGGTGGCGTTATCATCGATCGGCCGACCGGCGCGTGGTCGTGGCCGACCGGTGCGTCTACGATACACTCGTGGATCTGGCGATCGACACCGGGCTCGATGATGTGGTGTTCGGACCCCTGGGCCATCGCCTGGTCGCCATGCTGCCGGCACCACGGCTGGTGGTCGTACTCAACCGCCCGGTCGCAGCCATGCGCGTCCACCGGCCGGACGTGCTTTTCGACCGCAATTTCGCACGCCGGCGAGCGCTCTACCAACGATTGGCGCAGGAGTTCAGGTTGCCGGTGCTGGAGAATGACGGGCCGGTCGACATGGTGCTCGACCACCTGGAGCGGCTCGCCGCCGGCACCACTCCATGATCTACATCTTTTATCACAATGATCCGCTGGCCCAAGACCTGGGCGGCGGGGCGGAGCATTTTCGCTGCCTGCACCGCGCACTGACAGCCTCCGAGCTGCCCTTCCGGCTGGTGTCGGCACGTCTGCAGGAAGAGCACGCCGCACCCGAGATCATCTACATTTCGCGCGGCTCCAACTTCTTGCGTTTCTACATTGCACTATGGCGTTGGTTCTGGCGCCATCGGGGTGAATTCCGGCATGAGGATGTGTTTCATTTTCACCGGAACTATGCCGCTTGGCCAAAACTGCTCCTGGCACCTCGATTGGGGCGGGTCATCGTGAGCTACCACAACGTCACCGGACGCGTGCTGGAAGGCTGGCTTGGCAGTCTGGCGGCCCCAATCCGGCGGGTCATGCTGGCATTCGAGCGCCGGGTCGCGGCCATGGCGGATGCGATCGTCTGCGTCAGCGGCCGCGATCGTCGCGAGCTTGCGCGTGTCGTAGCGGCCGAACCGTTCTCGCGAGCGCACGTGGTCGCCGCAGCCTACGACGAAGCATTGTTCAAGGCTGTCGAGTCGAGCCCACCCGATCCGACGCTGGCGCACCGACTGTTGATCCTCGGCCGTCTCAGCCACCAGAAGAATGTGCCCCTGGCACTCGCTGCGCTCGAGGAGCTCGTCCGTGCGGGCGAGCCCTACAGCCTCACCGTCGCCGGTCGCGGCGAGGGCAGCAAGGAGCTGATCCGGCTTATTGCCCGCAGCCCGGCCGCCACGAACATACGTTGGATCGGTGCCGTCCCGCACGACCAGGTGCCGAGCCTGCTGAGCGAGCACGGCATCCTGCTGCTCACCAGTCGCTATGAGGCCTCGCCGACCGTGGTCAAGGAGGCGTTGCGGGCCCTGCGCCCAGTGGTGAGCACCGATGTGGGCGACGTCGCCGATTGGCTCGAGAAGGATCGCACGGGCTTCATTTGCGATGCCGATCCGGCAGCCCTGGCCGCCGGCGTACGTGCCGCCAGCCGCCTCATCTGCGAAAGCCGCTATCGGCCCACGTCGCGCCTGGAAAAGCTCGATGAAGGCCGGCTGATGAGCGAGGTGCTCACCCTCTATCGCCAGCTCGCGACCCGGTGACCACGGCGGCCCGGCCGTCGACCGGCTGGTGGCCGCCCACGGCCATGCACCGGCTGGCACTTCTTGGCGCGGCGCGTGGTGGCGCCTCCTTGCTCGGATTCGTGGGCGTGACGCTGGTAGCCCACGCCCTGACGCCGGACGAACTAGGTCGCTGGTCGCTGGCCCTGGCCGTACAAGGCTATGCCCTGCATGCAGGGGAGTTCGGCCTCCGCAGCGTGGTGACCACCGAGGCGCGCAGCGCGGGCAAGCTCCTGCCCGCCTTGCTGAGATGCTATCTCGGCCTGCGCCTCGCCCTCTCCTTGCTGGCACTGGCCGCAGTGACGCTGGCAACCGCGCTGGCTAGCCCCGAGCAGGTCTGGCTGATCGCGCTCGTGACCTTGTCGATACTGCCCATGGCGCTGCAGCTGGACTGGCTGGCCCTCGCCGATGAGCGCCCCGGTTTGGCGGCACTGGTCCTCGTTCTGCGGCCCTTGATGTTCCTGGGCTTGATCGGGTTGTGCCTGACGGCGCTGACGCCGACGACTCTGGCACTATGCTACCTTGCGTCGTGGACTGTCACCGCGGTCGTTTCCTGGGCCGCCCTTCGTCGATCCGGCCAGGAGCATGACGGTCGGCTGCCAACCGCGCGCGGCATGCTCCGGCGAGGGGCCGCGCTGGCGTTCGTGACCCTGACCAATCAGGCCCAGCTCAGCGCCGACCTGCTGGTGATCGGCTGGTCGCTGGGTGCCGCACCCGCTGGCGACTATTTTCTCGCCAGCCAGATCCTGGTGGCAGGCCTGATGTTCGCCAACGCCTCTGGGCAGCTCGCCCTGGCCCGCCTTCCCGAGCTGCTCGGGAAGCCCGGGCGCTTCGTGGACTGCCTCGCCACCGATGCACGGCGCCTGCTCTGGGCCGCCTGCGGTATCGCCGCGGGCTTGGCTCTGCTCGGCCCAGCGCTCCTGCCGACACTGTTCGGCCCGGAGCATACGGAAGCATCGCAAGCGCTGCTATGGCTGCTCCCCTGGTTCGTGCTGCAGCACCCGACGACATTGCTGCAGGCGGCACTCACCGCGGCACACCTGGAGCGGGCTGTCGTATGGGCCAACATCGTGATGTTGCTGGCTCTCGGCTCCGGCTTGGCCCTGGCCGCTGGTGGCGCGACCCTGGGCGGCTTTGCCGTCGCCCGCTCCGTCGCCGAGCTCGCCAGACTTGCCTGCCTCTACCTTGCCATGCGACTCAAGTTGGCTGCCTGATCCCGCCCGAGTACCAGGAATTGGCGCGGCCCCGAAGGACCGCGCCCGATAGTAGCCTGCTTATCGCTGCAAACGACTGCCACGATAGAGCAGCTGGGTCGACGCGGCCTGCGCGGTTGCTGCCTGCAGCTTCGCGACCGGCGCCTCGCGATTGCCGAACCACAGCACGCCGTAGGCAATGGCGTCGCTCATCTGATCCAATGCCTTGTGCGACAGATTACCGAGATTGTCGCAGGCCTGATGATAGCAGGGGTCGTAGGGCTGCCCGGCCTTGCCCCCGAAGATCGCTGCCTCCGCCTCGGTCTTGATGCCTTCGGCTCCGGTGAACAGGCCGCCAGCCGGAATGCCCTGGTCGATGAACGGTCCGTAGTCGGAGCGGCCGTCAAAGGCGGTGGGTGCGGTGGCCAGACCGCGGCGGGTAAAGAAGTCGACGAACACCTCCTCGATCAGATCCGAGCCGGGCGGTCCAGCGTCGTCCGGATCATCGGGCGTGTCCGAGCCGTCACCGTCATAGACGAAGCGCACGAAATTGGGCGAGCCAACCATGTCGAAGTTCAGATTCAGCCCAATCTGCGCCAGCTGCTTCTCGGAGAGGTTGGCGACGTAGTAGGTCGAGCCGACAAGGCCGGATTCCTCCGCACCCCAGAAGGCGAAGCGGAGCTTGTTGCGCGTCGACAGGCCGAGCCGGCTGATCTGCCGGGCGACCTCCAGGATGGTCGAGGTGCCGCTGCCATTGTCGTTGATGCCGGCTCCCTCCGGCACCGAATCGAGATGCGCGCCGACCACGACGACGTTGTTGCTGCGGCCGCCGGGGCTGTCGGCGAGGACGTTCCTGGTCGTCCGCTCACCGGTCTCGGCCGTGACCGACAGACTGACCGTGACCGGCCCTGTTTTGGCCTGATCGTACAGGGTCTTGCCCAGCGCGTAGGTCGTCCCCAGCACCGGAATGGGGATCGGCTCCTCGGCACCGAGCGTGCCGCCGAGCAACTCTTCGCGGCCCGGCTGGCCCTCGTTGAAGATCACGGCGGCGGCATAGCCGGCGGCGGCCGCATTCAGCGCCTTCTGCGCGAACGTGCAGGTGCCGCGCTGGATCAGCGCCACCGAGTCCGCGGCAGGCGGGGTCGGGAAATCGGTCACCTCGCAGCCGCTGGTGGAACCGGGCACGGCCGGCGGCGGGATGATGACATCGTTGGTCGGTACCAGCCGCCCAGCCACCGAACCGCCGCCGGAATACTCCATGGACAGGAAGTCGGTGCCGACAACAAACGTGGCAGGATTGGGGGCCGTACGCGCCATCGTCGGCGGCGCGGTCTCCTCGAAGAACCGGTACGTGAACGGTTGCACCGTCACCTTGTACCCGGCCTTCTTCAACTGGGTCGACACGTAGTTGACCGAGGCGCCGTAACCGGGCGTGCCCGAGGCACGCGTGCCGTCATTCTGCTTGGCGATCTTGGCCAGGGCTTTCTCGTGCTTCATGACGCCGTCGACCGTCACGGCCTTGAGCAGGCGCTCCCGGGCCTTGGTCTGCCCGGCCGGCTCGGCCGGAGCCTCGACGGCGTGCGCGACATTCACGCCTCCCCACCCAACCAGCAGCGATACTGCTGCCATCAGGCGCATCCTGGTTGACTGCATGCGTTTACCTCCGTCAAATTTGGCACGTGTCGGGTCCCGCCCCGTCGCGTCGTCTCCTTCCCGACCGACGAAAGCGGAATTATCTTCAAAGGTTAATGACACAGCCAGGACAGCGCAATCTGCGATCGAATCGAAAATGCAAACTTTAATCTACGCCCCGATACACGAGCTTCTTCTCCCAAAAGCACTTGGGGAATGATCGTCGGCGAAAGGACAACGTAAATTCTTATTTGCCGCTATCTAGTGTGAAATATATTGTATGCAGGGCCTGCCGTCCTTTATTCCTTCGACAACAGTCCGTGCGGTGAGAAGTGCAGATTGCGTCGAGGGTCGGTTTGATTTCCATGCCTTTATCACGCAGGTCCAGAGGCCCGCTGCATGCTATCGGCGGAACCAAGGCAATTATCGACAGTGGCCAGAATACGATGCCGAACTTCGCCACCATTGCGACCCCAGGTTTGACCTGGATGCAGCGGCGAAGGCTGTCTGGCAGACCAATTCGGCCGGTCAGCCCCGACACTTGAGCGCGGTAATTCATTTGGTGCCGACGCTGAGGTCGGTCCTCCAATTCGCCTTGCGCCAAACCGAGATTCATGGCTGTAGCGGGCGCCAAATCGGCTCGAGCAGATCAACGGTGAGCTCGCAAGCGGCCCAGTGGACTGCGCCTACGTCGATGAGCCTATGTCCAACCGGATTCAGGGGATCGACGCCCAGCTGAAGGTGCTTTTCGAACAAGCTTGCGCTGATCATCTCGTGATGCCACCAGTGTTGTACTGCGTCTAAGGTGCGGTTTTCAGGACGCATCCAAGCGGCTGGCGGTGATGAAGATGCAGGCAGCGGCCAGCAGGGCGGCGATGATGTGGCCAAGCCTGTCGTGTCGCCGGTCGAGCCGCTTGTTGGCCAGAAGCCAGGCACAATCGTGCTCGACGACGCAGCGGATTCCGCCCAGCCCCAAGCCGTGTGCTGCACCAATCTTGCGGATCTGGGGCTGAATGCCGTCGTGCCGGCAAAGGTCGCGGTTCTCGGCACTGTCGTAGCCCGCGTCGGCGTACAGCTTGCCGATGGCGGCACCGGCGACCTGGGCCAGGCGCAGCAAATGCCGAAAGAGGTGCTGTGTCGTGGACATTGGCGGCCGAGGGGACGGCGCCCAGCGGCAAGCCGTCGGTGGCGACGACGAGGTGGTACTTGGTCCCGGGCTTGTCGCGGTCGGTGGGGTTGGCGCCGGTCAGCGCGCCGCCGCGCTTGGCCCGCACCGAACAGCTGTCGACCACCACGTCCCAGCGGGCGGGCTCGGGCCCGCCGCGGACCATGCGGATCAAGGCGAGGTGCGCGCAGCGCAGCAGGGCCGTGC
>JBATRI010000436.1:0-8430 GCA_049292515.1 Geminicoccaceae bacterium | reverse complement strand
GACGTGCACAGGCCGCTTCGACGTCTTGCGGGTGCAGGGGCAGAAGGTGCGGCGTGTAGCGCAGGACCAGCAGGCGCAGCGCCGAATCCTCGGCGCACTGCAGCAGCAGGAAATCGCCGTCGCCAGCGGGCGCCGGTCGCAGCGCGAAGCGCGTGGTCCCGGGGAATCCGGGCAGGCCCTGTGGGAACAGGATCGTTGCCGCGCTGGAGTCGGCTTCCGGCGGCTCCAGCGCGGCAGCGGCTTCACCAGTCAATGCGCTCATCCAGGACCCCGAACAGCGTGGTGGTACGGCAGTGTCGGGCAGTCTACATCGCCATGGTTGACGGCGCGTTAACTCGGTCCGCCCTTCAGCGCAGATAGTTGACGAGGGAGAGCGAGGCCAGGCGGCCGGTCACCGTGTAGGCGGCTTCGAGGCTGGCCTGGTCGCTGGCGATCCGGGTCAGCACCTCGGCCAGGTCGGCATCCTCGATGCCCGAGATCATCTCGTCGAGATAGACCAGACCCGCCCGGTGGGCGTCGGCGACCGACTCCAGTCGAGCAGCCTTCGTGCCGATCTCGGCGCGCACGTCGGTCAATCGGTCGAGTGCGGTCCCGAGACCGGCCATGGCGGTCTGGAGACCGGCCCGGTCGTCCGCCAGGTGGGCCGTCCGCGCCTGCCCCAGCGCCGCCAGCAGATCGGCAAAGGCGGGATCGTCGGCCGTGATGCCGTAGGCGATCTCGGCACCCGAATCGACGCGAACCGACTGCTCGACCGCATCGCCACGGTAATAGAGGCTCGGATCGGCCGTCGTGATCGGCGCCGCCGGCAGTGCGACCGGTGCCGTGTCCGTTCGGCTGCCGGCGAACAGGTACCGGCCGTCGAGCCTGGTGTTCAGCGCCCGCTCGATCTCCGCCAGCATAGCATCGATCTCCGCGTCCAGCGGCACGGCGCTGCCCAGGCTGCCGTCCAGCCGCTGCACGAGGCTGGCCCGCGCCCGATCCGCCAGCTCGACGACGTTGCCCAAGGCTTGGTCCATCAGCTGCAGGCGGCCGGTCAGACCTTCATTCCGCTCGAGGAAGGTGGCCTTGAGGTCGCGGGCATCCTTCAGCCGGACAAGCTGGCCGGCTTGGTCGGCGATCTGGTCGAACCGGGTGGCGGCCTTGCCCGACGAGGCCGCCGCCTGGGCCAGGCGGAGACGAGTCTGGGCGGCCAGCATGGTGGTGGTCAGGCGCTGGTTCTGGGCGAGGTCGCCAATGCGGGTGACCATGGGCTCTACCGTCCGCCGACCATGGCCAGCAGGTCGTCGAACAGGCCGTTGGTGATCGCGACCAGCCGGGCGGAGACGCTGTAGGCTTCCTGGTAGAGGATGAGCTTGGACATCTCCTCGTCGAGATTGACGCCTGAGACTTCGGCCCGGCGGGCGCTCAGGTCATCGGCAAGCGCGCGGTCGTTGGCTTCCGAGCGCTGCGCCTGGGCCGACGTCACGGCACTCATGGCGACGATCTCGGCCGCGTAGTCCCCTGCTCGATAGTTGCCGGCCGGAAGCCCGCCGCGCGCGACGGTGCCCACGCCCGTCTCGAGCGCCGCGGCGAGCTTCTGGGCGCCGCGCTGGTCGCCGGCACCACCCAGCCTCGAGCTGGGCGGCGGACCGGGGTCGACATCGAGCTGGGAGCGCGAGAGCCCACCGCTGTCGGCGGCGAGGTCGGGGCGAAGAGCCAGCTGCGTCGGTGTCGAGCCATCGCCGACGAGGAGATCGTTCAGGCCGAAATAATGCGCGAAGGCATAGTCACGGGCGCGCCCTGCGGTGTCGACGCCGGTGATCGAGCTGTCCCCTTCATTGAGGGCCAGCGCGAAGCCGCTGGCGGCCGCGATGGCGAGGGTGCCATCGGTATTGAGGCTGGCCGTGCCCATGCCGCCGAGGTCGGTGGCGATCTGTGCGGCGAGGCTCGCCGCATCGGCGGCACCCCCCACATCGACGGCGAACGTGGCCACCGTATCGCCGGACGTGCGGTCGATGACGGCGAGATAGGCGGTCCCCGACCGGTCGGCGGTCGCGAAGGCCGCGGTATCCGTCTGTGTGCTGACCAGCTGAACGGGTGGCGGGTAGGGCATCGTCGCGTTGTGAGCGGCGTTGAGAGCGAACCGGGTCAGCCCCGCCAGCTCGCCCAGCTGATCGGCGAGGCCCGGCAGCACGCGGTCGCGGGCCTCGAGCAGCCCCTGCAAGCTGCCGGCCTGGAATGGAGAGACGATCCGCTGCGCGCCGTCGGGCGTGCCATCGGCGGCGAGCTCCGGCGTCAGCTCGGCGCGGACACCGCCGGTGACGACGATCGTTCCGACGGCACCGCTCAGCGGCTTGTCGGTGGCGCTGTCGAGCTGGTCGGCGCGATAGAGCAGGACGGGCCCGAAGACGGTGTCCTGGCCGACCGTGGCGGCGGGCTCGTAGACCAGCTGCCGCGCGGCGCGGTCGAGGAGCGGCTGTCCGGCGCGCGTGTAGATCGCCGTGATCCCGTCGTCCTGGACATGAACCGAGATCTCGATCTTGCTGGCGAGGCTCTCCAGCAGCTGGTCGCGCCGATCGAGCAGGTCGGCGCCGGACCTGCCCGCTTCGATCTGGCTGTTCACCTCGGCCAGGGCGCGCAGCTCGGCATTGATCTCGCCGAGCGTGCCCGCAATCTGCCGGTCGGCGCTGCGGCGCAGGTCGTCGATCTCGTTGCCGGCGCTGGCGAGGCGGCTGCCGAGATCCTCGACGGTGCCCAGGAAGGAGGTCGCCAGGGCGGCCTGACCGGGCCCGCCCGCCAGCGCCTCGGCCGCCGTCGCGATCCGGCCGATCACGGTAGCCAAGCCGCGGTCGGCATCGCCCGGCGCCCCGAACAGGCGATCCTGGATCTGGCTCTGGAACTGAGCGAGCACCTCGCTGCGCCCGAGCATGGCCTGCTGCTCGCGAATCCGCGAGCCCAGATACTCGTCGATGGCGCGCGTCGTATCGAGCGCCCGAGCGCCGGCACCCTGGCCGGCGACGACGACGGCCGCCTGCTGCGCCAGCTTGCGCGTGTAGCCTTCCGTGTTGACGTTGGCGACGTTGCTCGAGGTCACGCCCAGCCCGTGCTGCGCCACGGCCATCCCGCTCAGGGCGTTGGACAGAACGGCGGTGAGCGACATCCCGACCTCCTAGCAGCGACGGTCGAGGGTCATGGGGATCACCCTGGCCGTGCTGGCGTCCGACACCGGCTTCGCGGCGCTGCCGCCATAGCCGCCCGTCGCAGTGCCCCGGTTCAGGCTCTCGCCCAGGATCCGCACGATGTCCTCGATGACGCCGCGGGACTGGAGCAGGCGCTCGGCATTGCCGCGCACGGCCAGCTGGAATTCCCGCATGGCCGCCTCCAGCATGCCGCGGCTCGCCTCGTCCAGGCTCCCCATGGTTTCCGGCGCCTGGCGCAGCCGCCGCAGTGCCAGCTCGTAGGCATCGGCGAGCGCGGACTTCTCCTGCTGCAGCTCCTGCAGCCGCGGCAGCCGCATCTCGCGCAGCAGACCGTTCTCGGTGCGCATCACGTCCTGCAGCTGGTGCATTAACATCAGCAGCACGGCGACCCGATCCTCGGCCGCCGTCATGGCGACGCCTGCGCCCGCACCATCTCGCGCAGCACGGCGTCGGCGATGCCGATGCCGCCCCGGCGCGCGATCACCTTCGCGTACTCGTCCTGCAGCATCGATCCAAACGGGTCGTCCTTGCCGCCGCCCAGCGGCCCCGACCCCGTGAGCCCCTGGCTCATGCCGCGCAGGATCTGGGCCAGGAACACGCTCTCGAAATCCTGGGCCGCACGGCGCATGGCCGCGCTCGGCTGCCGATGCAGAGCATCGGGGCGGCCATCGGTGCCGGCGGGTGGCAACGCGTTCGGGATGGGCATCACATCACCTCGATCTCGGCCTGGAGCGCACCCGCCGCCTTAATCGCCTGCAGAATGCCGATCAGGTCGCGCGGCCCCACCCCCAGCGCGTTCAGGCCGTCCACCAGGTCGCGCAGCGTGACCCCGGGCTCGAGGGCCATCATCCGGTTGCCGGATTGGGTATCGACCTCGATGTTGGTGCGCGGCACCTCGACGGTCCGGCCGTCGGCAAATGGATTGGGCTGGGACACCTCCGGCGTCTCGCTCACCCGTACGGTCAGATTGCCCTGGGCCACCGCCACGCGGCTGATCCGCACATTATCGCCCATGACGATGATTCCCGACCGCTCGTCGATGAGAATGCGGGCGATCGTGTCGGGCTCGACGGGAAGCTGCTCGATCTCGCTGAGCAATTGCGCCACCCGGCCACCATAAGCCGCCGGGACGGGCAGGCTGACGGTCGTCGGATCGAGTGCCCGGGCCGTGGTCGGGCCCAGCCGGTCGTTGATCGCGGCGGCGATGCGCTGGGCCGTGGTGAAATCCGGATTGCGCAGCGCGAGCCGCACCTGGCGCAGATCATCGAGCTCGAATTGCACCTCGCGCTCGATGATGGCGCCGGCCGGAATGCGCGCCGCGGTCGGCACGCCGCGGGTGACGGTTTCGGCATCACCCTGCGCCTGGAAGCCGCCGACGCTCAAGGCCCCTTGCGCCACCGCATAGGCCTCGCCGTCCGCACCGAGCAGCGGCGTGACCAGCAGCGTGCCGCCGAGCAGGGACTTGGAGTCGCCCAGCGCGCTGACCGCGACATCGATGCGGCTGCCCTGGCGGGAGAAGGCAGGCAGGGTCGCCGTCACCATCACCGCCGCCACGTTCTTCGTGTTGAGATTGTTGCCGCGCGTCGCCACGCCCAGCCGCTCCAGCATCGCCACCAGGCTTTCCTGCGTGAACATGGAATTGCGCAGGGTGTCGCCGGTGCCGTTGAGGCCAACCACCAAGCCGTAGCCCACCAGCATGTTGGCACGCACGCCTTCGAAGTCGGCGATATCCTTGACCCGCGAGGCCGCCTCGGCCGCCCCGCCGCCGATGCCAGCGACGAACCAGGTGGCCAGCAGGACGCGACGCCAATGCGCTGGCTCCCGTGAGCTCAACGGCAACTCCTTTGCGTGCCCGGGCCACGACGGCCCACTGTCGACCTGGATTATCCATGCCGACAGTTAATCGTCTGTTGAGAGGCCGGGCGTTATCGAGGGGAACGGTGCCGACAGCTTGGAGTATGAAATGCGTGTGACCGGCCCAAGCCCGCAGAGCCGCGCATCGCCGGGCCGCGGCATCGAGCGCCCCGGCGGGTCTGCCGCGTTCCCGATGCTGGGCGGCGCAGTCAGTGCGACGGCTTGCGGGCCGGCCGTCGCAGCGCCGGCAGCCGCAGCCCTGGGCATGCTAATGGCCCTGCAGAGCCTGCCCGACGCGACGGAACGTCGTCGGCGCGCGATGCGGCGGGGGCGGGACCTGTTGGAGCGACTGGAGCAGCTGCATCTGGCACTGTTGGAGGGAACCTTACCGTCCTCGGTGCTGGACGGGCTGCGCCGGCACCTGGCGGACGATGCCGGCAAGGCCGACGATCGCTCCCTGCAGCTATTGCTGGCCGAGATCGAGGTTCGGGCGGCGGTCGAGCTGGCCAAGCTCGAGCCAGTGATGGCGGAGCGGTGAGATTGCCGGCGTCGGCGGTCTGGCGCACGATGTCGCAGCGCGCCCGGCAGACGAGACATTGCGACGGCAGATGCCACAATTGATGTCGTGCCGGTCGCGTCGACGACCGGCATGGACGATCGCGTCCGCCAGGGTGGTTCGATGCCACGACAACGGGCATCGTCGGGCAGCTTGGTATCCGAGTTCGCGGGTGGGGCTGGATGAGCAGCGAGTTGATGCAGGTCGAGGATGCACTGTCCCGCGCCGAGCAGAGGGCGTCGCCGCTCTATGCCGGCCGTGTCGAGGTGTATGCCAAGGCCATCAAGGGACAGTTCCGGACCATCAAATGGGTCGGGCTCGTGCTGCTGCTCGGGATCTACTACGTGACGCCGTGGATCCGCTGGTATCGTGGCCCGGGCGCGCCGACCCAGGCGGTGCTGGCCGACATCGAGGGCGGACGGCTCTATTTCTTCGGCATCGAGATCTGGCCCCAGGAAGTCTACTATCTCACCGGCATCCTGATCATGGCGTCGTTCGGCCTGTTCCTGGCGACGGCGCTGCTCGGCCGCCTCTGGTGTGGTTTCGCATGCCCGCAGACCGTGTGGACGGATCTGTTCATGCAGGTCGAGCGCTGGATCGAGGGCGACCGCGCCGAGCGCATGCGCTTCGACAAGGCGCCCTGGACGCCGGCCAAATGGCGCAAACGCATCGCCAAGCACGCGGCTTGGCTGCTGATCGCGTTCCTGACCGGCGGTGCCTGGATGATGTACTTCCGGGACGCGCCGACGGTGGTCGTCGAGTTCTTCACCGGCCAGGCCGGGCTCACCGTCTATTTCTTCACCGCCCTGTTCACGGCCACGACCTACGTCCTCGCCGGCATGGCCCGCGAGCAGGTCTGCACCTACATGTGCCCGTGGCCACGCATCCAGGGTGCGCTCGTCGACCGGGACACGATGGCCGTCACCTATGCCGACTGGCGTGGTGAGCCGCGGGGAAAGTACCGCAAGGGCGAGAGCTTCGAGGCCCGGGGCGACTGCATCGACTGCAAGCAGTGCGTCGCCGTGTGCCCGATGGGCATCGACATTCGCGACGGATTCCAGCTCGAATGCATCGGCTGCGGCTTGTGCATCGACGCCTGCGACGATGTCATGGGCAAGATCGGCCGGCCGCTCAAGCTCATCGCCTACGACAGCGAGCGCAACCAGGAGCTGCTGGCGGCCCACGAGCCGCCGGCCTACCGCCTCGTGCGGCCACGCACGCTACTCTACGCCGCGATTCTGGGCGTGGTCGGCACTGTCATGCTGACCGTCCTGCTCATGCGCTCGACCGTCGACGTCAACATCCTGCCGGACCGGAATCCGCTGTTCGTGACCATGTCCGACGGCAGCATCCGCAACGGCTACGGCATTCGCGTGATGAACAAGGAGCATGCCGAGAAGGCCTTCAGCCTCGCAGTCGAGGGCAGCGAGGGCCGCCTAAGCGTGCTGGGCCAGGACGGTTACGGTGACACCGTGACACTGCTGGCACCGGCGGACGGCGTGGCGACCTATCATGTCTTCCTGCAGCTGCCGCGCGAGGCGGTGAAGGGCCAGCTGAGCGACATCACCTTCGAGCTCAAGGACACCGACAGCGGGCGGGTCGAAAAGTTCTCGTCCGTCTTCCGGGGACCCAAGCCGTGATGGCCACGGAAACCCGCCGGGTGCCTGCCCGCGGCAGCTGGATTCCGTGGGCGTTTGTGCTGTTCTTCGTGGTCGTCACCGCGGTGAACGGGGTCATGATCTGGTTCGCCATGGACAGCTGGACCGGGCTGTCGAGCGGGCAGGCCTATGACCGGGGCCTGCGCTACAACCACAATCTGGAGGCCGCGCGGAAGCAGGCGGCGCTGGGCTGGCAGCCACGGCTCACGGCGAGGTCGGTCGGCCCCGGCCATGCCGAGGCGACGTTGGTCGTGAACGATGCCGCCGGCCAGCCCCTGCCAGGCGCGACCGTTGAGATCTCGTTCGAGCGCCCGACGCGCGAAGGGGTCGATTTCGTCGTGGCGCTCGCGCCGGACCAGCCGGGCCGATACCGTGCCGGCTTCGCGCTGCCGCTGATCGGCGTCTGGGACGCCCACGTGACCATCCGGCGCGGCGACGACCAGTTCGTGCTGCAGCAGCGGTTCGTGCTGCACTGAGCATGGCGGACCTGGAGCCAGCCCGACCCGTTGGGGCCAGCCCGCCATTGCCCGGTGCGACGCCTCCGCTCGACGTGGTGCCGTTCGTGCGCGAGGAGGATGCGGGCGGCGTCCAGGTGCTGCATCTGATGGTCGAGGGCGTCCATTGCGGCGCCTGCGTGCGCAAGATCGAGCGTGCGCTCGAGCGCGAGGGCGACCTCGATACGGCACGGGTCAATCTCACCACGCGTCGCCTGACGGTGCGCTGGCGCGGCACGCCCGAGCGCGGCAATCGTCTGGCGCAGGTGGTGGCGGGCCTGGGCTATGGCGTCGTGCCGTTCGACCCCGACCGGCTGCGGTCCGCGGACGGCCGCAACCAGCGCGAGCTGCTGCGTTGCTTGGCCGTGGCCGGGTTCGCGGCGAGCAACGTCATGCTGCTCTCGGTGGCGATCTGGGCTGGTGAGTATTACGGCATGGGCACCGGCACCCGCACCTTCCTGCACTGGTTCCAGGCGCTGATCGCGCTGCCGGCGATCGCGTTCGCCGGGCGCCCGTTCTTCCGCTCGGCCGTGCGGGCCCTGGCCGCCGGGCACACCAACATGGACGTGCCGATCTCGCTGGGCGTGCTGCTGGCGCCGGCGATGAGCATCGCGGAGACGGCCCGCGGTGCCGAGCACGCCTATTTCGACAGTGCCATCACGCTGCTGTTCTTCCTGCTGATCGGCCGC
>JBATRI010000435.1:0-18792 GCA_049292515.1 Geminicoccaceae bacterium | reverse complement strand
AGCGCCGGCCGCGCGCGGCGCCGAACAGCGTCTCCAGGATCTCGGTGCGGCCGGCACCCAGGAGCCCGGCGATGCCCAGGATTTCGCCGCGGTGCAGGTCGAACGAGACGTGCTCGACCGCCTGGCGCCAGCCACCGTCGCGCCGCGCCACCGCCAGGCCCAGCTGCCGGACCGACAGGATGACGCCCTCCCGTGGTGGTGCCGGGTCGAGGCCGTGCTCGGCCAGCTCGCGCCCGACCATGAGCTGGATCAGCTCCTTCCGGCTCAGCTCGCCGATCGGGGCGGTGCGGACGTGCCGGCCGTCGCGCAGCACCATGACGCGGTCGGCCAGCTGGAAGATCTCGTCCATACGATGCGAGATGTAGACCACGGCCACGCCCTGGCGGCGCAACTCGCGCACGACGCCGAACAGCAGGTCGCATTCGGCCGGCGACAGCGCCGAGGTCGGCTCGTCCATGATCAGGACGCGCGCCTCGAGCGACAGCGCCTTGGCGATCTCGACCAGCTGCTGCTCGCCGATCCGCAAGGACGCGATCCTGGCGCCGGGGTTGACCGTCAGGCCCAGCCGCCGCATCAGGATTCGCGCTTCGCGGCGCATGGTGCCCCGGTCGATGAACAGGCCGGCCCGCAAAGGCTCGCGGCCGAGGAAGATGTTCTCGGCCACGGTCAGCTCGGGCACCAGGTTGAGCTCCTGGTGGATGATGGCGATGCCGGCGCGTTCGGCGTCGCGGGTGCCGGCGAACCGCACCGCTCGGCCGGAGAGCAGGATCTCACCGTCATAGTCGGTGTGAACGCCGGACAGAATTCGCACCAGCGTCGACTTGCCGGCGCCGTTCTCGCCCAGAACCGCCAGGACCTCGCCTGCCGCCAGCGCGAGATCGATCCCGCGCAGGACCTCGACCGGTCCGAAACGCTTCGCCAGGCCCCTGACCCGCAGGATCGGCTCCACCGCGCCCGTTCAGCCCCTCTTATGTTTGTCTGCGAAGAAACACCGGGTATTTTGCCTGTCAAGCGCGAGCCGTATGGCCTCCGCTTGCGCACTTTGCCGACGCTGGTGTCGGCCAGCGGCTTTTGCCGGAAAGCGATTCGCCATGACCGACCCGACGCTCATTCAAAACCGCACCTTCGAGGAGATCGAGGTCGGAGAGAGCGCCAGCTTCGAGCGCGTCATCACCCAGCAGGACATCAGGCTGTTCGCCGCCGTCTCTGGCGACGCCAATCCGACCCACCTGGACGAGGCCTTCGCCAAGCTGGCCCGGTTCAAAGGTGTCGTCGCCCATTCGATGCTGGGCGCCGGGCTGATCTCGAGCCTGCTCGGCAACCGCCTGCCGGGGGCGGGGACGGTCTACCTGCATCAGGATCTGCAGTTCGGCGACCCGGTCTATGTCGGCGACCGGCTGACCGTGTCCGCCGCCGTCACGGAAAAGCGGGCCGAAGGGCCGATGGTGCTGCTCGACTGCCGCTGCGTCAACCAGGACGGGCGGACGGTGCTGAGCGGCATCGCCACCGTACGCCCCCCCACGCAAAAGCTGTGGGCGCCGGCGATCGCGCTGGGCACGGCCTCGGTCCAGCATCACGACAGCTACCGTGCGCTGCTGGAGCGCGCGGGCGGTATCCCGCCCATCCCCTGCGCCGTGGCGCACCCGTGCGACGAGACCTCGTTGCGCGGCGCCGTCGAGGCCGCCGAGGCGCGGCTGATGTGCCCGATCCTGGTCGGGCCGGCAGCGCGGATCAACGGTCTCGCCCGCCAGTACGGGCTCGACATCGGCGGCCTGCAGCTCGTGGATGCGCCGCACAGCCATGCGGCGGCCGCCATGGCGGTGGAGCTGGTCCGTGCGGGCAAGGCCGAGCTGTTGATGAAGGGCAGCCTGCACACCGACGAGCTGATGGCGGAGGTGGTGGCCAAGGATACCGGGCTGCGCACGGCCCGGCGCATCACGCACGTGTTCATCATGGACGTGCCGACCTACCCAAGTGCTTTGTTCATCACCGACGCCGCCATCAACATCTTCCCCGACCTCGAGACCAAGATCGATATCGTCCAGAACGCGATCGACCTGCACCGAGGCCTGGGCCTGGGCGAGCCGCGTGTTGCCATCCTGTCGGCGGTCGAGACGGTCAACCCCAAGATCCCGGGCACGCTGGACGCGGCGGCGTTGTGCAAGATGGCCGATCGCGGTCAGATCACCGGCGGCATCCTGGACGGGCCGCTGGCGCTCGACAACGCGATCAGCCCCGAGGCGGCGCGGATCAAGGGGATCGTCTCGCTGGTGGCGGGGCAGGCACAGATTCTGGTCGTGCCCGATCTCGAGGCCGGCAACATGCTGGCCAAGAACCTGTCGTTCATGGCCAATGCCGATGCCGCCGGCATCGTGCTGGGTGCCCGGGTGCCGATCATCCTGACCAGCCGCGCCGACAATCTGCGCACCCGCATGGCGTCGTGCGCGGTGGCCGCACTCTACGCCCACGCCCGCCGCAGCGACGCGGCGGTGGTCGCCGCGTAGCGCCGGCCTTCCCGTTAGGCCTTAGCTGGCCGGCACCATGAGCAAGGGCCGCTTGGCGTGGTGGAGAATCTGCTCGGTGGTGCTGCCCCGCAGGTGATCGAGCAGGCCGTCGCGACCATGCGTGAGCGAGACGATCAGGTCAGCATCCACCGCGTCGGCCTGCGTGACGATGGTCTCGATGAGGGGCCCCTCGGCCTGCACATGCCGCACGCGCTCCTCGTGGGCTGCCGCCACGGCGACGGCCGGGGCACGCCCCGGCGCGCCCACGTGCAGCGCGTGCAGGACGGCGTCGGTGCAGCCCAGGGAGTCGGCGAGGCGCAGCGCCAGGGAGGCCGCGGATCCAGGCGGTGTGGCGACATCCACCGGCTGCAGGATGTTGCGCAGGCGTGCTTGGCCGGTCCGCGAATCGACGAAGCCGGGTATGCCCCAGGGGAGGAAGAGGGCTGGGATTCCGGCGCGGCGAGCCACGGTCTCGGCGACCGAACCGTGGCGGAGCGCCCCTTCGCTGCCGGCGCGGGTCGCCATGACGAGCAGGTCGGCCCGGTTGTCCTCGACGAAGCGCAGCACACCGTCAGCCGGGTTGCGCTCCGGCACGTCGGCCTTGGTCACGCGCACGCCCAGGGTCTGGTAGACCGCGGCCGGCTCGGCGTCGGCCGGCAGCAGCCCCCAGCGGCAGAGTGTGCTGCGGACGCCCGGGAACGCATCCCAGTCGGCATCCTCGCCGGGCTCCAGATATTCGGCATGGACCAGATAGAAATGCCCCCGTGAGGCGACCGCCAGACGCAACGCGTGCGCGAACGCCGGCTCGCCGGCCTCGGTGAAATCGGTCGGATGGGCAATATGGGTGAAATCGCTGCCGGTCGTGGACGTGGCCATAAGCACAATATCCCTGATGAGGCGCAGGTCGGATGGTGCGGAACTTATCGCCGGGATCGCCGCGACGCGAGATCCGAGTTGCGGTGATCTGCCATCCTTGGGGGCGTGGACAGAAACTTGGTGCTAGGCCGACGTCGCGTCGGCGGGCGTTGGTGGGGCTCGCCGACGGAGCAGGGCCGCCCAGCGGCTCCTGGCAGACGGCTTCCTGGCCACTGCCTGGCCCCCAGCCTGCCGGGGGGGAGCCGGCCGATAGTCCGGAGAGCTCTCGGGGGGGAAGGCGATCGTCCCCGCCATCTCGGCTCGCTCGGCGAAATCGAACTCCGGGAACGGCAGCCGCTTCTCGTCCCGCCACTTCTGCACCTCATGTGCCGCTGCCGTGCCACGGTCCTGATCCAGACCGGAATCACGGCCGAGATAGACGGTTTGCGACGGGAACGCGAACCCGGTCCCGGACTCGGCGACGATGTCGATGATGCGCAGGTTGAGGTCCTCCTTCACGGCCAGGAACTCGTTCCAGTCCGCGCACTGCACCAAGGCGAACACGTCCAGGATGTAGGCCGATGCCCCGAGCTCGCTCAGCCGGACGCGTGCCGGGTCTGGCAGGACCTTGCTGTGCTGGATCAGGAGCTTTCTGATCTTGGCGGCGACAAAGCGCAGCTGATCGGGCGTCGTCTCGTAGCGCAGCCCGATGCTGCACTGGAACAGGTTCATGTCGCGGCGGGTGAAGTTGACGATCTGCAGCTGTGAGAACTCGGCATTCGGCACCGTGATCAGGGTCCGGTCGAGACTGCGGATGCGGGTAGAGCGCAGCCCGATCGCCTCGACCGTGCCCATCTTGTCGCCGAAGGCGCAAAACTCGCCGACACGTACCGGCTTGTCGGCGAAGAGGACGAAGCCGCCGACGATGTTCTCGAGGGTCGGCCGGATCGCCAGCGCCACGGCCAGACCGCCGACGCCGAGACCGGCGATGATCGGCGTGATGCTGAGCCCGAAAGTGTTGGCGGCCTGCAGGATGATGATCAGGACACCGACAATGCTCAGAATGCGAAAGCAGAGGCGGATGAGCGCCGCATCCAGGCTGCGCTTGCCGGACGAGAATTGGTTGGCGGCAAACTTGCCGAGGCCGCCGATGACGAGGGCCACCAGCCAAGCGAGCAACAGATAGCTGACGGCATTGACCGCAACAGTCGCGACGATACCCGGCCTCTCGCGAAACTGTACCATCTGCTCGATGAAGAAAGTGATGCAGAGCAGCACCGCGAGAGCCGAGAGGACCGCCAGGGGTCGCCCGATGCGCCAGTCCGAGCCCATATTCCGGCAGTGCTTGTCCAGCCTGCGCCCGAACCGCCAGCCGAGCAACGCGACACCACCCCCAACGAGCAGAGCAACCCCGACAGCGAGCCATTTCCATAGCGGCTGTGCGCCGATGGCATAGAATGTCCATGCCGGCAGGGTCCAGATCCATGCCGTCAGCGCATCCGGCATGGCGAGGCCGGGCGCCGCGCGCCAAGTCTGGATCACGTGCTTGGGCCCCCTCAGCACGGGCAGATCCGCCACCGCGGCATAGAACTGCGGTGCACGGGATACGGTGTCCGAGGTGAACAGGAACTCACCGGCCCGATCGCCGTCGGCGATCTGCGCGATGGTGATCTCCGTATTCGGGATGGTCCATCGCTTCAGGCCCTGCGCCTGGACCATTTCGGCATCCGGGATGGCCTCCGGCGGCGGCAGGTCGATTCGACTTAGCGTCTCGTAGAGGTAAAGGGCGTCGGCGACGCCGACCTCCTCGATAAGCGCCTTGCCGATATGGCTGAGGTCGAGCGTGCGCAAGGCATGTCGCCCCTCCGCCACCGTCTCCGTGACCCCCTCCCGCAGGCGCCACGCACGGTAGGCCTTCTCGGTGTAGTCGCGAAAGGCAAGAAACGTCGCGCGCGGGCTGGACGTGTCGACCGGCTGCAATGGATTCGGATTGGCGGGCGTCGCATCGGCCAAGGCCAGCGGGCAGACCGCCAGCCAGAGTACGAATGCAAGCATGACCGACCATTGGCGAGATAAAGCGCGTGGAATGGGTGCCTCCTCCCGGGTGACCAGAAGTTCCATCGTCCCCGCCTTACAGTTGCCGAGTCTCGCGTTGGCACCGGATCCGGAGGCGATCTTGCCTGGACTGGTGCATGATCTCGGTAAAACTTGTCCAGACACTACGCGATTGTCCCGGCAGGTCCAGTTTGGCCTCACCCGACGGTCGAGGGTCCGCTACCGGGCCACCAGCGGCCAGATCCAGGCAATCAGGGGGGTGCCGGCCAGCAGCACGATCAGCGACAGCGGCAGGCCCAGGCGCCAATAGTCGCCGAACCGGTAGCCGCCCGGCCCCATCACCAGCGTGTTGCACTGATGGCCGATCGGGGTGAGGAAATCGCAGGCGGCGCCGATGGCCACCGCCATCAGAAACGGGTCGGGGTCGAGCTTCAGGTTGGTGGCGAGGCCGGCGGCGATCGGCGCCATCATCAGGACGGTGGCGGCGTTGTTGAGAAACGGCGTCACGGCCATGGCGACGACGAGGATCATCGCCAGCGAGCCCAATGGCGGCAGCGCGCCCGCGGCGACCGACAGCCAACCGGCGATCAGGTCGGTGCCGCCGGTGCTGCGCACGGCCTCGCTCACCGGGATGAGTGCCCCGAGCAGGATCAGGATAGGCCACTCGATGACATCGTAGGCCTCGCGCAGGCTGAGCACGCGCAGCAGCAGGAGCACGACGGAAGCGCCGAAGAAGGCGATCGCCACCGGCACCAGCTGGAGCGCCACGGACGCCATGGCCACGGCCAGCACCAGCAGCGGGATGTAGGCGTTGCGCCCGCGCCCGAGGGATATTCCCCGCGCCGCCAGCGGCAGGCAGCGCAGCTCGCTCAGCGTATCGGGCAGCGTGTTCAGATCGCCCTGCAGGGCCACGACGTCGCCGGCGCGGATGCGCATCGAGCGGGGCCGCTGCGTCACCCGTTCGCCGCTGCGGCTGAGGGCCACGAGATTGACCTGGTGATGAGCGCGCAGGCCGATCGCCACGGCCGAACGATCGACGAGGGGAGATTCCGCGGTCACCACCGCTTCCATCACGCCGATCTCGTCCGCGGCCGCGGCGTCGGGGGCCACGTCCCCGGCCGCGAGCTTGAGCGCGGCGCGCCCGACCAGCCGCTCCAGGGCCGCAGGCTCCGCCTGCAGGATCAGCACGTCGCCGGCCATGAGCGTCCAGTACGGTGCCGGCGCGTAATGGCGGAAGCGATCGCGGATCACCGCCGTCACCATGACGTCGCCGTCGCTCATGGCCTCGAGCTCGGAGACGGCCTTGCCGGCGAGCGGCGACGTTTCGGGCAGCACGGCCTCGGTGGCATAGGCCTCGATGTTAAAGGCGGTGTCGATCGGGGCGTTGCCCTTGCGGCCTTGCGGCAGCAGGCGCCAGCCGAACACCAGGAAGGCGAGGCCGAGCGCGGCCAGTGCCGCGCCCACGGGCATGAAATCGAACATCCGGAACGGCTCCCCCAGCATCTCGGCCCGCATCCGCGAGACGATGACGTTGGGCGACGTCCCGATCAGGGTCATCAGGCCGCCGAGCAGCGAGCCGAACGCCATCGGCATCAGCAGGCTGGAAGGCGAGGTCTTGGTGCGGCGGGCCAGCTGGAACGCGATCGGCATCACGATCGCCAGCGCCCCGACGTTCTTCACGAAGGCGGACAGCACGGTGACCGTGCCGACGAGCACCAGGATCTGCCGTTGCTCGGTGACCAGGTAGGGCACCAGCGGCGAGATCAGGCGCTCGGCGATGCCCGACCGTGCTACGGCCGCACTCACCAGGAGCGCACTGGCGACGATCACGACGATGTCGTCGCCGAACCCGGTGAACGCCTTGTCGGCCGGGACGATGCCCACCGCGACCGACGCCAGCAGCGCCAGCATGGCCACCAGATCGTAGCGCAGCCGGCCCCAGACGAAGAGGCCCATCATCGCGGCGACAATGGCGAAGGCCAGCGCCTGGTCGAGGGTCATGCGGGGTGTGGCCCGGAGCCGCCCAGGAACATGGCTGCGCCGACGAGTGCGCTGGCGAGGATCAACAGCGCCGGATTGATGCGCGTCAGCACCATCAGCGCGAACATGCCGCTAGCGATGGCCACGCCGGACCAATCGGTCACCGCGCCGCGGGCGATGACGATGCAGCCGGCGAACAGCAGACCGATCGAGACCGGAGCCAAGCCGCGCTGGATCGCTTCGAGCCAGGGCCAACCCTCGAGCCTGACCCAGAGCCGCCCGACACCGAACGTCAGCAACCCGGTCGGCACAAAGAAGGCCACCACCGCGGTCAAGGCGCCGATCGGGCCGGACACGCGCTCGCCGATCGCGGCCACCACCATCATGTTCGGCCCGGGCGCCAGCTGGCCGACGCTGTAGAGGTGAATCAGCGCGTCGAAGTCCATCCAGTGATGGACGTCGACGACGAGGGTCTTGAGCTCGGGGAACGCCGCCAGCCCGCCGCCCACGGTCAGCAGCGACAGGTAGGCGAACACCCCGATCAACGCCGGCAGCTGGCTCATCGGCCGGAGCGCTCCGAGTTGCCGCGAGGCCGATACCAGAAGATGGCCAGCGCCCCGACGCCGAGCAGTACGTAAGGTACCGACAGATGGAGCACGGCGACACCCACGACGGCGAGCCCGACGAACACCAGGTCGTCCAGGCGATCCAGGGAACGCCGGCCCAACTGCCAGGAGACGGCGAGCACCAGCCCGACCGCCGCGGCGGCGACGCTGTGCAGGATCGCGGTGGCGATGGGCAGATTGCCGTGAATTCCGTAGGCCATCCCGACGGCGAACATGAACAGCCCGCCCGGAAGGCAGATGGCCACCGTCGCCACGATGGACCCCATGGTGCCGCGCAGCCGATCGCCGATCAGGATCGACATGTTGGTGGCGTTCAGACCGGGCAGGCTCTGGCTGATCGACAGCATGCGCACGAAGGTCGGATCGTCGATCCAGCCATGCTTGTCGACGAGGCCGTTGCGCAGGTAGGCGACCACGCCGCCGCCGACGCTGGTGGCACCGATCAGCAGGAAGGCCAGGAAGATCGGCCACAGCCCGATCTGGCCCGGCGCAGCCGGCGGTCGCTTGCTTGCCGGGCCCGTGGCCGCAACGACTTCTTCACCGCGCTTCATGCCAGATCCATGCTCGGATGGTCCGCCCACGCGGCGCGCGGGGCGGATCTCGGGGTCGCGCCCGGCGGCTATCCATATCCTTTGTGCGTCTTGCCGCGAAACACCCAATAAACGACCAGCGTGTAGAGGGTGATGATCGGCAGCACGACGATGCCGGCGCCCCAGAACAGGAAGGAGAGGGAGGCCTCCGGTGCGGCCGCGTTGCCGACGGTGATCGAGTAGGGGATCATGTACGGCCAGAACATCACCGCCAGCGTCGCAAAGGCGGCGAGGAAAAAGACCACGGTCAGGGCGAACGGCCAGATATCCCGCTGGCGGCGGGTGGTGGCCAGCACGCCCAGCATGGCCATGAGCCCGAGCGCAGGAAAGACGAGGCCCCAGAGCCGGTCGCCAATACTGCCGCCGAGCCGATGGCGGTCGAGGAGGGCCGCAACAAAGGCGAGCCCCAGCACCAGCAGCACGGCGAGGACGAGCTTGGGGATTCGCTGCCGTGCCCAGTCGCGCAAGGCGCCCTCGGACTTCAGCACCAGCCACCCGGCGCCGAGCAGCGCGTAGCCCAGCACCAGGCCGAGGCCGCAGAGTACGGGCAGCGGGGCGACCCACTCGAACGAGCCGCCCGCATATTGGTTGCCGCTTACCGGGATGCCGCGGATCATGGCCCCGACGGCCGCCCCCTGGACGAAGGCCGCCACCACCGAGCCCAGGAAGAAGCCGCGGTCCCATAGGGGTCGCTCGCCGCCATGGATCCGGAACTCGAACGCGACGCCGCGGAAGATCAGCCCGATCAGCAACAGCAGCACCGGCAGATAGAAGGCCGGCAGGAACACCGCGTAGACCACCGGGAAGGCTGCGAACAGCGTGGCGCCGATCACCACCAGCCAGGTTTCGTTGCCGTCCCAGAAGGGTGCGATGGTGGCCATCATCTGGCGGCGGAGCAACGGGTCGCCCGTGGTACCGAAGAGGATGCCGACGCCGAGGTCGAAGCCGTCCAGAATCACGTAGACGACGATCGCGAAGGCGATCACGCCGGCCCAGAACAGCGCCAGGGTCGTGGGCTCCACGGCGGTCATGACGGGCCTCCGACCGAGGCCTGCGCTGCCACGGCCATGGGCCTTGCGGGGGTCGCCGCCTCGGGCTCCTCCTCGTTGGCCGGGCCGTCGCGCAGCAGCCGATAGATGTAGCCGATGCCGAAGGCGTAGATCACCGCATAGGCCAGGACATAGATGGTCAGCGAGATCACGACGTCCATGGTGGCAAGGGACGGGGTCACCGCGTCCTTCGTGCGCAGCAGGCCGTAGACCACCCACGGCTGGCGGCCGACCTCGGCCGTGAACCAGCCGGCCAGGACGGCGACAAACCCGCTGGGGAAGGAAAGGAAGGCGGCCCACAGGAACCAGCGCGTGGTCTCCAGCCGACCGCGCCAGCGCAACCAGAGCCCGAACCACGACACGGCGATCATCAGGAGCCCCATGCCCACCATGATGCGGAAGCCGAAGAACGGGATGACCACCGGCGGTCGGTCCTCGGGTGGGAAGCTGTCGAGGCCGACCTCGCGCGAATCCCAGGTCCCCGAGGCGATGAAGCTGCCGAGCTTCGGCACCGACAGCGCCAGCAGGTTGCGCTCACCGGCCTCGTCGGGAATGGCGATCAGCACCTCGGCGGCCGGCTGCTCCGTCGTCCAGCGCGCCTCGATCGCCGCGAACTTGGCCGGCTGGTGACGGTGGACATAGTCGCCTGTCAGATGCCCGACATAGAGCTGGATCGGGATCAGCACGGCCACCAGAGCCAAGCCCCAATGCAGCATCACCATTGGTTCCTGACGGTAATCGCCGCGCAGCCGGTACCAGGCGCCGGTGGCGATCACGCACATGCCGGTGGTGAGGAAAGCACCCAGCAGCATGTGCGGCCAGCGGACCATCATGACCGGGCCGGTGGTGATCGCCCACCAATCGGCCGGCACGATCTTGCCATCCACGATGGCGTGGCCGACGGGCACCTGCATCCAGCTGTTGTTGGCCATGATCCAGAACGAGGAGGCCATGGTGCCGAGGGCCACCATGCAGCAGGACATGAAGTAGAACCACGGCGGCACCCGCTCGCGCCCGAGCAGCATCACGCCGAAGAACGTGGCCTCGAGCATGAACGCGGTGAAGCCCTCGTAGCCCAGCAGCGGGCCCTGGATCGACCCGGTCCGCTCGGCCAGCACGCTCCAGTTGGTGCCGAACTGGAAGGCCATGACGATCCCGCTGACCACGCCCATGCCGAACGACAGCGCGAACACCCTGAGCCAGAACTCGAAGACTCGCCGGTAGATCTGGTTGCCGGTCGCCAGCCGCATACCCTCGATCGTGGCGAGCCAGGCCGCCAGCCCGATGGTGAAGGCCGGGAAAATGATGTGAAAGCTGATGACGAAGGCAAACTGGATGCGCGACAGCAGGACCGGATCGAGTTCCATCCTCAGGCACCTTCCGCGAAGAGTCGAACTCGAGGGCTCAAGGCTGTGCCGGCACCGGCTTGGTCCACTCGTGCAGCGGCCACAGCTTGGCGTACATCCAGGAGACCGGCAAGCCGATCAGGCCGCCCACGCCGCTTCCGCCCCAGCCTCCGCTGGGTTGCGATGACGATTTCGTCGTCACGCCGGGGTCGGCAGGTGTCATTCGTGCGCCTGCGGCGCGTTGCCCTTGAGCTGATAGACCAACCCAGTCTTGGTGGTGCCCAAGGCCAGCCAGTCGCGAGCGAGCTGCTGCAGCGACACGAAGAACTTCTTGCAGCGCTCCAGTGCCTTCTCGCCGAACTCGTCACGCCGCTTGAATTTGGCCTGATAGGCGAACTCGCCGCACAGCGGCTGATGCTCTGCCCGGGTGCGCCACAACGCAACATTGCACTTGGCGCAGATGCCCTTGCCGAACTCGAGCAGGCCCAGCTCCTGTAGCACCTCCTCGACCACCTCCCGGTTGACGTAATCGACACGCTCGTCCGCGGACGTCCGCAATGCCGCCAATGCCGGGAAGACCTGCCCAAGGAAGCCGATATGGTCGCGGTCGCCCTCCGGCATCTGGCTCAGGCCGAACTGGGCATTGTGCGAGTAGAGCATGCGATAGCCGCCGACCTGGTCGCGCAGCGGCAGCGCCTCGGCCTTGAACTTGATGCGATAGTCGCCGGCGAACTTTGGCCGGACATCGAGTTCGGCTGTCTTCTGCATATCCGGATGGCGGAATTTGAACACCATCTCCGGGTCGCCGACCGGGAAGTGGTCCTCGTAGGTGACCCGCTGGCGCAGGATGAACGAATTATTGTAGAGCCGGAAGTCGGCGGTATCGAGGAACATGACCTCGCGCAGGCTGGGCCGCATACCGGCCACGCATTTGACGTCGTGGCCGATTTCGAGAGCGTCCGCCGCACGTCGGACCAAGTCGCCAAAATCCTGGAACGCCTTGGCCGACGTGAAGCGATCGGGCTTCAAAATCAGTTTGCACTCAAGATAGTGGATCTCGTCCAGCAGGGTGCCATCATTATATTGGCCGTACTTCAGATTGGGCACCACTATACGGCCTGATGGCTTGTCAGACATTGGCGCTGCTCTGACCCCGGCGGACCTGATGTGCCGCCTACTGCATGAACCAGCCGTGGCTGACGACCAGCGACTGGCCGGTGAGCGCGTTGCTGGGGAACGCCGCGAAGAACAACGCCGTCTGGGCGACATCGTCCACCGTCGTGAACTCGCCGTCCACCGTGTCCTTCAGCATGACCTTCTTGACCACGTCCTCCTCGGAGATGCCCAACTCCTTGGCCTGCTCCGGAATCTGCTTGTCGACCAGCGGCGTGCGGACGAAGCCCGGGCAGATGACGTTGGCACGGACCCCGTGCTTGGCACCCTCCTTGGCCACCACCTTGGCCAGGCCGATCAGGCCGTGCTTGGCGGTGACGTAGGGGGCCTTGAGGACCGAGGCCTCCTTCGAGTGGACCGAGCCCATGTAGATGACGCTGCCGCCGCGGCCACCCGCGTACATCAGGCGCAACGCGGCGCGCGTGGTGAGGAAGGCGCCGTCCAGGTGGATGGCCAGCATCTTCTTCCACTTGCCGAAGTCGAACTGGTCGACCGGCTCGACGATCTGGATGCCGGCATTGCTGACCAGGATATCACAGCTGCCATAGGCCGCCTGCACCTTGGCGAAGCCGGCCTCGACCTGGGCCTCGTCGGTGACGTCCATGGCCACACCCATGGCCTCGCCGCCGGCCGCCTTGAGCTCGGCTGCCGTGGCGTCGGCACCTTCCTGGTTCAGGTCGGCGATCACCACCTTCGCACCCTCCTGGGCGTAGAGGATGGCGATCTCCTTGCCGATACCGCTGGCGGCACCGGTGACGACGGCAACCTTGTCCTTCAGACGCATATGCTCTCTCCCCTTGGGCCCGTTCAGCCCAGATAGTCGTGGACGACCTTGCCCAGCGGCAGGGTCAGGTCGGCGATGATGTGCATGGCGGAGACGACTTCCAGCACCGGCAGCTCGGCGACCGGCGCCAGGGCATGCGAGGTCAGCTCGAGCTGGGCGGGGCCGGTCCACGCACCCTTGAGGTCGATGTCCTCGAGCGCGTACTCCACCAGCTCACAGATGCGCGCCGTGCCGTCGACGTGCGGGATGATCTTCAAGAGCCAGTTGGGCGCCAGCAGGGCCGCGCTCACCGCGGCGGCGTCGACGGCCTGGTGCTTGTAGCCCATGGTGCCGGTGGCGATGCGGATGGGGCCGTAGTCCAGCGTGCCGACCAGGGTGTCGATCTCGGCGCGCAGGGTCGGCTTGGCCAGCTTCTTGGGGAAGCCCCACAGCTCGCGGCCGCCGGCGATCGGCGGGTGGTCGTCCAGGAACATGCAGTGGCTGTAGCCGCCCTTGCGGCCCTGGAACGAGACCGGGATCACCTGGCCGCTCTCGGTGTAATCGCCGAAGCCGGTCGAGTCCGGCATCCGGATGAACTCGAACTTGACCAGCGGCTCGTCGATCTGCAGCGGCTCCGGCACCAGGGCGCGCAGCTTGTCCGGATCGGTGCGATAGGTGATGATCAGGAATTCGCGGTGATAGAACCGATATGGCCCCACCGGATAGGCCGGGCTGGTCAGGGGCATCGCGAACGCGCGGCTGCGGACGTCGGCTTCGTTCATGGCTGCTCACGTTTGGGCGTCATGGCGCGGGGCCAGGCCGCGTGGGGTTATTCTCGCCCCTGGGTGGCGAGATCGAAAGTGAACACCCCGTCAAGGTCCTTGGGGCGCTGCAGGACCTCCGGATGGCGCAAGGTGCGCACAGCATCGTTGTAGCCGGCGCGCCAGTGCTCCTCCATCGATCGACGGGAAAAATCGTAGTCCTTGGAGCTGCCCTCGTAATTCTTCGAATGATAGATCAGCTGGATGATATTGTAGACTTTCTCGCTGGCCTCTTCGGTCAGCAGCTCGATCTCGGGCATGGTCTGCGCGTTGTGCGACACATGCTTGAGCAGGTGATCGACAGCCCGGCGCAGCTTCTGCGCCTTGCGGAACTGGTCGGTCGCATAGCGGGTTCGGCTGGAGAACCGGATTTCCTTCTGCCGCACGTCCGATTCGGCGAGGTCCCGCGGAAAATCGCCAGCCGACGGCCACAGGTCGACCTGGAACGCCAGGGTGTCCTTCCGCGGCGAGCCGTCCAGCACCCACTGCAGCGGCGTGTTGGAGACCAAGCCGCCGTCCCAGTAGAACTCGCCGTCGATCTCGGTAGCTGGAAAGCCGGGCGGCAGGGAGCCGCTGGCCAGAATGTGCTGGGGGCCGATGTGATGGGTGGTCGTGTCGAAATAGGTGAAATTGCCCGTCCGCACGTTGACCGCACCGACGCTGAAGCGCGTCGCACCCGCATTCAGCCGGTCGAAGTCGAGCAGCCGCTCGAGCGTCGCCAGCAACGGTCCGGTATCATAGAAGCTCACCGCCTCGGAACTGCCCCGCGCCTGCATGAAAGGAGGCGGCAGGCGCGGCGTGAAGAAGGTGGGTGCACCACCCATGATGGCGGCGAAGGCGCGCACCTGATTGACCAGGGAATGCGCCAGATCACCCTTGATCTCCAGCGTGGTGACGTCCGGCACGCCAAACGGCGGCGTGGTGATCTGCTCCCAGAAGGTCCGCAGGCGATCGACGCGGGTCTCCGGCGGATTGCCGGCGATCAGGGCCGAGTTGATGGCCCCGATGGAGATGCCGGCGACCCAGTCAGGATGCAGATTGGCTTCGGCCAGAGCCTCATAGACGCCACCCTGATAGGAACCCAGGGCGCCTCCGCCCTGGAGCAGCAGGGCAATGCTCTCGAAGGGCGGCCGCTCCGTCGTACGATGGGTCTTGTGCTTCGGTAATTTTCCGACTGCCATGGCGGCTGGACCTCGTACGAATGTATCGCTGCAGTTTCGGCTACGCCCGGCTGTTCGCATCTCGAGCCGGCACAGTTGATCCATGCAAATACCGTGCGGCCCGGGGCACTGCCTAAGACGTTACAATTCGGTGATATCTTTCGGTCGGTTGACGATTTTCAACGCCCCCCGTCGGATAGCGCAGCATCGACCGGGGCGCAACGAATAGCATGGTGCGGTGCGGTGGGAGCGTTCCAGCCTCAGCCGCGCTCGTACAGGAACCGAGCCCTGATCGTGCCGTCGATCGCGCGCAGGTCAGCCTGGATCTCCAGCGCTTCGTCCGCGCCGCCGTCGATATCGATCACGACATAGCCGAGCTCGCCGTCGGTCTGCAGGTACTGGGCGCCGATATTGAGGCCGCGGCGCGTGAACACGTCGATGACGCGGGCCAGCAGTCCCGGCGTGTTGCGGTGCACGTGGATGAAGCGCGTGCCCTGCGGGCGGGACGGCAGCTGGGCCTGGGGGAAGTTCACCGCACCAAATGTCGAGCCGATGTCGGAATAGTCGATCAGCTTGCGCGCCACCTCGTTGCCGATCCGCGCCTGCGCCTCGGCGGTCGAGCCGCCGATGTGGGGCGTGAGGATGACGTTGGGCAGGCCGCGCAGCGGCGAGAGGAACTCCTCGCGGGCGCTCGCCGGCTCGTCGGGGAAGACGTCGGCGGCGGCGCCCAGCAGATGACCGTCCCGGATGGCGGTGGCCAGCGCCTCGACGTCGACCACGCGGCCGCGCGACGCGTTGATCAGGAACGAGCCCGGGCGCATGGCGCGGATCTGTGCCGCACCCATCATCCAGCGGGTGGTGTTGGTGTCGGGCACGTGCAGCGAGACGACGTCGGCCGCACCGAGCAGGGCGGCGAGCGACGGATAGGACTCGGCGCGGCCGAGCGGCAGTTTCGGGGTCGGGTCGTAGTAGATGACGTGCATTCCCAGCGACTCGGCCAGCACGCTGAGCTGCGCGCCGATATTGCCGTAGCCGACGATGCCCAGCGTCTTGCCGCGCACCTCCCAGCTGTTGGCGGCCGACTTGATCCACTCGCCGCGATGCGCCGCCACCGATTTCGGGAAGATCCCGCGCATCAGCATGATGATCTGGCCCAGGACCAGCTCGGCCACGCTGCGGGTGTTGGAGAAGGGGGCGTTGAACACCGGGATCGCCCGGCGCCGCGCCTCCTCCAGCGCAACCTGGTCGGTGCCGATGCAGAAGCAGCCGACCGCGATCAGCCGGTCGGCTGCCTCCAGCACCCGCGGTGTCACCTTGGTCCGCGAGCGAATGCCCAGTAGATGGACACCCTCGAGCCGGCGGATCAGCTCATCCTCGTCGAGGGCGCCCGGCAGCCGGACGACGTTGCTGTAGCCGTCGGCGGCGAGGTCCGCGATCGCGTTCTCGTGGATCCCCTCGAGGAGGAGAAACTGCACCTTCTCCTTGGGGAACGACAGTCTGGTCAATGGTTTGCCTTTCTTTCAGCCCAGCGGCTGGAACAGTGCCTGGAGGTCGTCCTCGCCGAAGGCCGCGAGCGCGCCCCCGGCTTGGCTCAGCACCCCTGCCGCCAATGCCCGCTTGCGCTCCTGCAGCTCGAGCATCCGCTCCTCGATGGTCCCTTCGGCGATGAGCTTGTAGACGAAGACCGGCTTGTCCTGGCCGATTCGATGCGCGCGGTCCATGGCCTGCGCCTCGACGGCCGGATTCCACCATGGATCGTAGAGGATCACGGTGTCGGCGGCGGTCAGGTTGAGGCCGACGCCACCGGCCTTGAGGCTGATCAGGAAAAGCGGCACCCGGCCGGCCTGGAAACTGGCCACCGGCGTGGCACGATCCGCGGTGTCGCCGCGCAGTTCGACATAGGCGAGGCCGGCGCGCTCGATCTCGGGCCGGATCAGGTCGAGCATGCTGGTGAACTGCGAGAACAGCAGCACCCGCCGGCCATCCTCGATCAGATCGGGCAGCATCTCGAGCAGATGGGCGAGCTTGGCGCTGGCCGCGATCCGCCTGGCGGCGGCGAGCTTGACCAGGCGCGGGTCGCAGCAGACCTGGCGCAGCTTCAAAAGCGCGTCCAGGATCACGATCCGGCTGCGCGCGAAGCCCTTGGCCGCAACCGCCTGCCGCACCCGCTCGTGCATGGCGAGGCGCACGGTCTCATAGAGGTCGCGCTGCTCGCCCGTGAGCTCGACCCGGCGCAGGATCTCGGTCTTGGCCGGCAGGTCGGCCTCGACCTCGCCCTTGGTCCGGCGCAGCAGAAAGGGTCGGATGCGGCGGGTCAGCAGGTCGCGGCGCGTGGTGTCGCCCTGCTTCTCGATCGGCGTGCGGAACACCCGGCCGAACCGGCGCTGATCGCCCAGCAGACCCGGAACCAGAAAGCTCAGCTGCGACCACAGCTCGCCCAGATGATTCTCGATCGGGGTGCCGGTCAGGCACAGGCGATGGTTGGCGTTCAGGCTCGCGGTGAGCTGGGCCGCCTTGCTGCTCGGGTTCTTGATCGCCTGCGCCTCGTCGAGCACGACCAGATGCCACGGCTCGGGCAGCAGCGTCTCCGCATCGCGCGTCAGCAGCGCATACGTGCTGATCACCAGATCGGCACCCGCGATGGCGGCGAAGCGCTTCGCCCGGTCGGCACCGTGCAGCGTCAGCACGTTGAGGTCGGGCGTGAACCGCTGGGCCTCGTGCCGCCAGTTCGCGACCAGGCTGGTCGGGCAGATCACGAGTGCTGGGGCGGTGAGCCGGCCCGCCGCCTTCTCGGTCAGGATGTGGGCCAGGGTCTGGATCGTTTTGCCCAGGCCCATGTCGTCGGCGAGGATGCCACCAAGACCGAGCCCGGCCACGAACTGCAGCCAGGCCAGCCCACGGCGCTGATAGCTGCGCAGCGTCGCCTGCAGGCCCGCCGGCGGCTCGGCCTCGCCGACGGCGCCCAGATCGCGCAGGCGCCGGGCCAGATCGGCAAGCCGCTCGGCCCCGAGCCAGCGCAGGCGCAGCGACGCCTCGTGCTCGGCCAGGGCCAGCGCCTGGCTCAGCGATACGTCCAGTGTCCCGTCCGCGGACAGGGCCCTGGCGTCGAACAGCTCGACCAACGTCTCGAGCATTGGCCGGACCCGGTCCGCCGGCAGGGCGATGACCCGGCCATCGTCGAGCCTGGCATAGAGTGCTCCGCCGGGAGCCAACGCCGCCAGATCCCGGGAGTCGGGGCCGAGCTGGCGCAGCGCCTCGGCCAGCACCGGCAGCAGCGGGATGCGCCGGCCCTCGACCACGATGCCCAGATCGAGCGCGAACCATGCCCCCGCAGCACCGAGCGATGCTTCCCAGTCGTCCGCGGCCTCGACCACCCGGTGGCGAAAGGCGGGCTCGACGATGATCGACCAGCCTTCGGCGCGCAGCGCCGGCAGGCACTCGTGAACCATGCGCCACCAATCGATCGCCTGGCCGCCGAGCAGGGCGAACGGCTTGCCGGCGACGGACCCGCTCGGGCTGGTGAGGGCGGGAACATGCTCCAGCCCCAGCACGCGTAGCCGCCGTTCGGCCGCACGCTCGACCTTGGCCTGGCGCGGCAGCACCACGACCCGGTTTCCTTCGGCTCGGCGCAGGCTCTGCCGCGCGTCGTCCGGCGTCACCAGCATGCCGTCATAGTCGAAGCGGAGCAGGGCCAGATCCCGCAGCCCATCCTCGCCCCAGCCCAACAGCCGCTCGCTCGCCAGGGTCAGGGTCGGTCGCGGTGGCAGCCGGCGCACCTCCTCGGTCACGTCGGCCGCTGGTGCCGGTAGGCCGCCCAGCCGCTCGCGGACCATGGCCACCTGCGCCGGCTCGATCGGTGGGGCCTGCAGC
>JBATRI010000434.1:0-1884 GCA_049292515.1 Geminicoccaceae bacterium | reverse complement strand
CGCCCGGCTCTGCGACGAGCTCGAAGGCAGCCACCACGTCACCGTCGCCCACAGCCCGGCGAACATGAGCCGGCCGGAGGAGGTCGAGGACCTGGTGGCGGCGGCGATCGGCCGGCTCGGCTGGGTCGACATCCTGGTCAACAATGCCGGGATCCAGCACGTGGCGCCGATCGAGGCGTTCCCGCCGGCCAGGTGGGACGCCATCCTGGCCATCAACCTGTCCTCGGCCTTCCACGCCATGCGCGCGGCGATCCCCGGCATGAAGGCCCGCGGCTGGGGCCGGATCGTCAACATCGCCTCGGCGCACGGCCTCGTCGCGTCGCCCTTCAAGTCGGCCTACGTCGCCGCCAAGCACGGCATGGTCGGCCTGACCAAGGTCGCGGCCATCGAGCTCGCCGAGGCCGGCGTCACCTGCAACACCATCTGCCCGGGCTATGTCTTGACGCCGCTGGTCGAGAAGCAGATCGACGATCAGGCGAGGTCGCACGGCGTCCCCCGCGAGCAGGTCGTCCGCGACGTGTTGTTGGCGAACCAGCCCAACAAGCGCTTCGCCACCGTCGAGGAGCTGGGCGCGCTCACCGTGTTCCTGTGCACGGAGGCGGCGGCCTCGATCACCGGTGCGGCGCTGCCGGTCGACGGCGGCTGGACCGCGCACTGACCCGTGCCCAAGGAGGGAGCCTCGCCCATGAACGCGCCCACCATCGAGCGGCCCGCCAGGGCCGCCGCCACGACCGGCACCGTCGCCACCAAGACGATCAACCTCGCTCTGCAGGGCGGCGGCGCCCACGGCGCCTTCGCCTGGGGCGTGCTCGACCGGCTGCTCGAGGACGAGCGGATCGCGTTCGAGGGTGTCTCCGCCACCAGCGCCGGCGCCATGAACGCCGTCGTGCTGGCCTACGGCCTGGCCGAGGGCGGGCGCGACGGGGCGAAGAAGGCGCTGCACAATTTCTGGCTCTGCGTCAGCCACGCGGCGGCGACGGGGGTGCTGCAGCCCTCGCCGGTCGACCGCATGCTGCACAACCATGCGCTCGACTACTCGCCGGCCTTCATGCTGCTGGACCTGATGACCAGGCTGCTCTCGCCCTACCAGTTCAATCCGGCCAACTACAACCCGCTGCGGCAGGTGCTGGAGCAGTCGGTCGACTTCGACCGGCTGCGCCGCAAGGCCCCGGTGAAGCTCTTTCTCTCGGCCACCAACGTCCGCACCGGCAAGGTCAAGATCTTCACCAACAGCGAGATCTCCAGTGCCGCGGTGATGGCCTCCGCCTGCCTGCCGTTCATGTTCCAGGCGGTCGAGATCGACGGCGAGGCCTATTGGGACGGCGGCTACATGGGCAACCCCGCCATCTACCCGCTGATCTACCATTGCGACAGCGCCGACGTGGTCGTCGTCCACATCAACCCGCTGCATCGGGCCGAGGTGCCCCACAGCGCCACCGAGATCATGAACCGGATCAACGAGATCTCGTTCAACAGCTCGCTGATGCGCGAGATGCGGGCCATCGCCTTCGTCACCCGGCTGATCGAGAACGGCAGCGTCAAGGACCCGGCGCTCAAGCGCATGTTCATCCACGCCATCGCCGCCGACGAGGTGATGCGGAAGCTCTCGGTGACGAGCAAGCTCAACGCCGACTGGGAGTTCCTGACCCACCTGCGCGACGATGGCCGCGACTTCGCGCGCACCTGGCTCGACGCCAGCTTCGACCGTCTCGGGCGGGAATCGACGGTCGACGTGGAGCAGCACTACCTGTGAGGGTGCGCGGCCGGCGGAAGGGTGCCAGGATGGCCGCTTGCCCAGGCCCCCACCGGAGACCCGGATGCCGCTCCCCCGCCGCCGCTGGCTCGCCGCCGCGCTCGTCGCACCGCTCGCGGCCTGCGCCACCC
>JBATRI010000433.1:0-5536 GCA_049292515.1 Geminicoccaceae bacterium | reverse complement strand
CTTCGTCGCGCGCGGCATTGACACCCAGCAGAAGGTGCTGCCTGAGATCCTCAAGCGCGCCCGCAGCCACAAGGGCGCGGCCCTGGTCGAGATCCTGCAGAACTGCATCGTCTACAACGACGACGCGTTCGCCAACATCACCGCCAAGGCCAACGAGGCCGAGGCCCAGATCCACCTCACCCACGGCCAGCCGCTGCTGTTCGGCAAGGACCGCGACCGCGGCCTGCGCCTCACGCCCGGCGGCCTCGGCCTCGAGGTCGTCCCTGCCGGCACGGACGGCATCCTCGACCACGACGAGACCAACCCGTTGCTGGCCGGTCTGCTGGCCGCCCTCGAGCCGCCGATGCCGGTCGCCATCGGCGTCATCCTCGACCTCCCGGGCCCCAGCTACGAGGCCGAGGTCCAGGCCCTGGAAACCGCCGAGACCGCCCGGCCCCACGCCGCCGACCTCAACGCCCTGCTGCGCCAGGGTGCGACCTGGATGACGCCGGCCTAGTCGCCACGCCAAGCGCCACCCTGTCGCGGGACGCCGCCATCGGTTATGCTGGCGTCCCGCGGGAGTGGAGCGGACGCAACTCATGGCCAGTCGACTCGAGCGACTCTACGACGAAGACTTCCACGCTTGGACCCGCGAGCAGGCGAAGGCACTGCGTCGCCTCGCCGAGACCCGCCCCAACGACGAGATCGATTTCCGCCACCTCGTCGAGGAGGTCCGCGACTTGGGCAAGAGCGAGCGTGATGCTGTTCGCAGCCAGCTCGCCCGGCTCCTGGAGCACCTGCTGAAGCTGGAGCACTCGCCGGCCCTAGAGCCCCGCGAGGGCTGGTACGATACGATCGGCGACGCGCGCCGCGAGCTGTACTTCAAGCTCTCGCCGAGCCTGCGCCGTGACATCGACGCGCGCCTGCCGGAACTCTACGCCCTGGCCCGCCGCCGCGCCGCCCAGGCGCTGACCCGGTACGGAGAGGTGGATGCGGCCGACACCTTGCCCGAAACCTGCCCCTACTCGCTGGCCCAGCTGCTGGACGACGCATGGTTTCCGGTGCCCGGAATATAGGCGGACGCACCTCTTTTAGCTCGCACCAGCACCAGCCGCTTCGATCTCACTGTCCTCGTATATCTCCCTCATCGTCAGGCGCAGCTCCACCTCCGGCAGCTCCAGCACACCCTCCAACCCCTCGACCGTCTCGTCGCGCCAGCTCCCGTCCTCTCCCCGCACTCGGACATCCAGCCTGGCCTCCACCGTCGACACGTAGACCAGCCGGCGCAGCGACGGGATCGCCTCGTAGGCCAGCCGCTTGCGCGTCAGGTCGAACTGCGCCGTGCCCTCGGAAAGCACCTCGAAGGCGACCACCGCATCCTCGACCCGGGTCCGCCCGCCTTCGCGTGGGCCGCAGCGCACGAACACGTCGGGGTACATCGAGGCGCCCGCAGCACGGCTGAGCAGCTTCAGGTTCGAGCCGTGCGCCGAGCATGGCTTGCCACGCAGCCGGGTGCGCAATGCCGCGAAGATGTTGCCCCCGATCCGATCATGATCCTCGGTGCCGCCGGCCATCATACGCACGACGCCACCGGCCAGCTCGAACCGCTCGGGCTGGCGCTCCTCCCAGGCGAGAAAATCATCCAGGTTCAAAGGCGGCGTCGGGGCAGCGGCGCGCATGGCGTGGCTCCGAGATTGGCTGGCCCTCATCCTAGCACGGGCATCGCCTGCCACCGCAGTCCCTTGCCAACAGCCGCTCCCTCACGCCTTGGTCGAACCGGTGAAGAAGCCCTCCAGCTCGGCGAAGCCCATGGCGCCTTCCGAGAAGTGGAACGTGCCCGCCGAGCACATTTCCCGCGCCGCGCTGACGAACGCACCATAGGCGAGCCGCGCCAGGGCGGACCCGACGCTGACGCGCTTGACGCCGGCCTCCACCAGCTCGGCCATGCCGAACGTGGCGCCCGGCATGCCCATGACGACGTTGACGGGCTTGGTCAGGGCCGCGCAGACGGTTCGGATCGTGCCCAGATCGTGCAGCCCCGGCGCGTAGAGCACGTCCGCACCTGCCTGCTCGAACGCCTGCAGCCGCCTGATCGTGTCGTCGAGGTCGGAGCGGCCCCAGAGGAAATTCTCGCAGCGCGCGGTCAGGACGAAGTCGTCCGGCAGCGCGCGGCCGGCCTCGGCCGCGGCCGCGATGCGCTCGACCGCCAGCGTGAAATCGTAGATCGGATCATCCGGCCGGCCCGTGTGATCCTCGAGCGAGCAGCCGGCCAGGCCGATGCCGGCGGCAGCCCGGACCGTCTCGGCGGCGCTCTCCGGGCTGTCCCCGAAGCCCTTTTCGAGGTCGCCCGACACCGGCAGCGGCGTCGCCGCGACGATGGCCCGACAGTGATTCAGGACAGCCTCGCGCGCGGTCTGCCCCTCCGCCACGCCGAGGGAGAACGCCATCCCGGCGCTGGTGGTGGCGAGCGCGCGAAAGCCCATCGCCGCGAGTATCCGTGCCGTGCCGATATCCCAAGGGTTCGGGATGATGAAGGCGCCCGGCTCCTCGTGCAGCCGGCGAAAACTCATGGCGCTTCCTCCTCGACCAGGCCCACCAGCGCCGGGTAGAGGACTACCGGCCCTGCGATCAGGCGGTTGCCGCGCAGCAGCCCGTCACCCGCCAGGAACTCGTTGGACATCCCGCCGGCTGCCTCGATCACGGCCAGGGCGCCGAGGCAGTCCCAGGAATTGATGTGCGGCTCGACATAGCCCAGGAGCCGGCCGCAGGCGACGTAGCACAAGGTCAGCGCCCCGGAGCCGTCGCGGTAGAACGTGCCACCCGCCTGCAGCAGCCGGACGAACGGCGGCAGGAACTGCTCCGGGCGGATGCGCGACGAGTAGCCGATACCGACCATGCCGTTGGTGAGGCCGGTGGCCGCACTCACCTGGATCGGCTCGCCGTTGAGGGTGGCGGCACCGCCGCGGCGCCCGGCGAAGCGCTCGCCCCGCGCCGGGCTCGTCACGAAGCCCATCTCCAGCGTGCCGTTCAGCACATAGGCCATCGACACGCACCAGCTGGTCAGCCCGCTGACGAAGGGCTGCGTGCCGTCGATCGGGTCGACCACCCAGATGCCGGCGGCGGACTCGATCTCGCCCTGCCCGGTCTCCTCGCCCAGAAACCCGTCCTCCGGGAAGCGCTGCTTCAGCCGGTCGCGGATCAGGATCTCGGTGTTGAGGTCGGCCTCGCTGGCCATGTCCTGCGGGCCCTTGCTGCGCACGCTCAAGGACTCCAGGCGCTGGAAATAGCCCAGCGCCAGCTCCCCCGCCTCGGCGATGAGCGCGGCGGCGAAATCGAATCGTTCCTGGAGCGGATCGCTGCCCATGCTGTCTTCCTGTTGATGTCGCTGCAAACTCAGGCGTCCTTCCACAACCAGGCGGCACCGCGGACCCCGCTCGAATCACCGTGCACCGCCTTGCGGATCGGTGTCTCGAACACGGTGGAGAACGTGTAGCCGGCGAGCAGGCCGGGCAGTGCCGTGTAGAGCTCGGCGATGTTGGAGACCCCGCCGCCCATGACCAGCACGTCGGGATCCAGCGTGTTGACCACGACGGAAAGCCCCCTGGCCACGCGGTCGACATAGCGGTCCCAGACCAGGCCGGCCAGCCGGTCGCCGGCCCGCACCTTGGCCATGATGGCGTTGGCCTTCAGCTCCTCCTGGGTATGGCGGGCGTAGTCCGCCTCGAAGGCGCGCCCCGACGCCCAGGTCTCAAGGCAGCCGTTCTTGCCGCAGTAGCAGGGCAGCCCCGGCAGCTCGCTGAGCTTCGGGAACGGCAGCGGGTTGTGGCCCCATTCGCCGGCACTGTTGTTCGGGCCGTGATGCGCCCGTCCGCCGACGGCGATGCCGGCCCCGACACCGCTGCCCAGGATGACGGCGAAGACGACATTGTACCCCGCCCCCGCACCGTCGACGGCTTCCGACGCGGCCAGGCAGTCGGCATCGTTCTCGACCCGCAGCTCGCGCCCGAGCGCCTCGTGCAGATCGCGCTCGACCGGGCGCCCCAGCAGCCAAGTGGAGCTGGCCCCCTTGCCGAGCCGTGAGCGCGGCTCGAGCGAGCCCGGGATGCCGATGCCGACGGTGCCGGTCTGCCCGGTTGTCTGCTCGATGCGGGCGATGAGCTCGCCGATGAGCCGGATGCAGCCGTGATAGTCGTGCCTGGGCGTGTTCTCGCGGACCCGCACGAGCTCCCGCCCGTCCGGCGAGAGGGCGATCCCCTCGATCTTGGTGCCGCCCCAGTCGATGCCGATGAGCATTGCTTCCCCATGTCGTCCGGCTTCCGGCCCTGTTGCCCGGGCCCTTCGCGTCGGGTTAGCCGGGTACGCCGCGATTGGCGAGCGCTAAGCCCGCCGGCCCCGCGCCCGCGGCTTGAATGCAGGCCGGAGCAGCGGCTTCGGGCCTTTCCATGCCCCGGCAAACGGCCTATCTAGCCCGACGAGGACCCTCATGTGCGACCCCCTAGAAAGGCGAGGCTGACATGGCTTTCGAGCTCCCCGATCTGCCCTACGACTACGAAGCGCTGGCCCCCTACATGTCGGCGAAGACCCTCCATCTGCACCACGACAAGCATCATCAGGCCTACGTCACCAACCTGAACAACCTGATCGAGGGTACGGAATTCGCCGGCAAGTCGCTCGAGGAGGTCGTCACCGGCTCCTACGGCGATGCCGCCAAGCAGGGCATCTTCAACAATGCCGGCCAGCACTGGAACCACAACCTGTTCTGGCGGATCATGAAGAAGGGCGGCGGCGGCAATCCCGGCGGCGAGCTGGCCAAGCGCATCGACGATTCGTTCGGCTCGTTCGAGGCGTTCAAGGAGCAGTTCAAGACCGCCGGTGTCACCCAGTTCGGTTCCGGCTGGGCCTGGCTGGCGCTCGGTGGCGACCAGCTGAAGGTGGTCAAGACGCCCAACGGCGAGAACCCGCTGGTCCACGGCATGCGCCCGATCCTGGGCGTCGATGTCTGGGAGCACGCCTATTACGTCGATTACGAGAATCGCCGCCCCGAATATCTGGCTGCGTTCCTGAACCAGCTGGTCAACTGGGAAGAGGTCGAGGCCGAGTTGCACAAGGCGCTGGCCTGACCATATCGGGTGGGCCGGCAGCGGGCCGGCCCACACCTGCTTGCAGAGGTTTGCATGTCGTCGTCCCCCGCCCGGCCGAAAGTCGCCGGGCTGCTTGTGGTGATGCTCGCCCTGTCCGGCTGCGCTGCCGGTTCCACCGCGATTGCCAAGCGCAATCTCGACGTCCAGACCAAGATGAGCGACACGATCTTCCTCGATCCGGTGTCGCCTGACCAACGCACCGTCTACGTCGACGTCAAGAACACTTCCGACAAGCCCGACCTGGATCTCGCCCCTCAGATCCGCGCCGCCATCGCCGCCCGCGGCTTCAGGGTGGTCGACGATCCGCGCGCGGCGCAGTTCGTCCTTCAGGCCAACGTCCTCCAGGCCGGCCGCTCCTCGGAGACGGCAGCGGAGGCCGCCTCGGGCAGCGGCTTCGGCGGCACGCTCCTGGGCAG
>JBATRI010000432.1:0-24246 GCA_049292515.1 Geminicoccaceae bacterium | reverse complement strand
CCATGGAGGTCGACCTGATCGCCCCCATCGCCATGGAAAAGGGCCTCCGCTTCGCCATCCGCGAAGGCGGCCGCACCGTCGGTGCCGGCGTCGTCGCCGACATCATCGCCTGAACAGGAAGGAACGGTTCGTCCGCGAACCGGCTGATCCCATGGACACGCAGAATATCCGTATCCGCCTCAAGGCCTTCGACCATCGCGTCCTCGATCAGTCGGTGCGCGAAATCGTTGGCACGGCCAAGCGTACCGGCGCCCGGGTCCGCGGACCGATCCCGCTCCCGAACCGGATCGAGCGATTCACCGTGAATCGTTCGCCCCACATCGACAAGAAGAGCCGCGAGCAGTTCGAGATCCGGACCCACAAGCGACTCCTCGACATCGTCGACCCGACGCCGCAGACCGTGGACGCGCTGATGAAGCTCGACCTGGCTGCCGGCGTCGACGTCGAGATCAAGCTCTAAGGGTAAGGCCATGCTGCGGACCGGGCTGATCGCCCAGAAAATGGGCATGACTCGACTGTTCGGTGACGATGGAAGCCATGTTCCCGTCACGGTGCTGAAGGTCGACAAATGCGAGGTCGTCGCGGTGCGGACGGCTGAGAAGGATGGCTATACGGCGGTCCAGATCGGCATCGGTCACGCCAAGACGAAGAATGTCAGCAAGCCGATGCGAGGCCACTTCGCCAAGGCCAAGGTCGAGCCGAAGGCGGTGGTCGGCGAATTCCGCGTCGATTCCGCGGACGCGCTGATCGAGGTCGGGGCCGAGATCCACGTCGGCCATTTCGTCGCCGGTCAGTTTGTCGACGTCAGCGGCGTCTCGATCGGCAAAGGCTTTGCCGGTGCGATGAAGCGCCACAATTTCGGCGGCCTGCGGGCGACACACGGCGTGTCGGTCTCGCACCGCAGCCACGGTTCCACCGGCAATCGCCAGGACCCGGGCCGCGTGTTCAAGGGCAAGAAGATGGCGGGCCATATGGGCCACCGCCAGGTGACGGTGCAGAACCTCGAGGTGTTCGGCGTCGACCCCGATCGTGGGCTGATCCTGCTCAAGGGCGGCGTGCCCGGTCCGGCCGGCGGCTATCTGCGGGTCACCGACGCGGTGAAGAGCGCGCTGCCGCAGCAGGCACCGTTCCCGGCCGCGGTCGTGCACAAGGGCGAGGCTCTCGAGGCCATCGTCGTGGAAGAGGGCGGGGCGTAAGCGATGCAGGTTCAGATCAAGAATCTGGCCGCCGACGAGGTGGGCTCCCTGGAGCTCGCCGACGCCATCTTCGGCGTCGAGGTGCGGTCCGACATTCTCCACCGTGTGGTGCTGTGGCAGCTGGCCAAGCGCCGTGCCGGCACGCACAAGGTCAAGACCAGGGCCGAGATCGCCCGCACCGGCGCCAAGCTGTACAAGCAGAAGGGCACCGGCCGCGCGCGGCACGGCTCGCGTCGGGTCAACCTGTTCCGCGGCGGCGGCGTGACCTTCGGTCCGGTGGTGCGCGACCATGCGGTCGACCTGCCGAAGAAGGTCCGGGCTCTGGGCCTGCGCTGCGCGCTGTCGAGCAAGGCTGCCGAGGGCAAGCTCCTGGTGCTGGACGAGGCCCGGCTGGCCGAGCCCAAGACCAAGACGCTGCTGGGTGCGCTGGACAAGCTGGGTCTCGGTTCGACGCTGGTCATCACCGGCCTCGAGGTCGAGCGGAACTTCGAGCTGGCGTCGCGCAACCTGCCCCAGATCGACGTCCTCCCGGCGCAGGGCCTGAACGTGTACGACATCCTGCGCCGTGACACGCTGGTGCTGACCCAGGATGCCGTACGGCAGATCGAGGAGCGCCTGGCATGAACAAGCTGGCGATGTACGACGTGATCGTGGCGCCGGTGGTGACCGAGAAGTCGACCCGGGTGTCCGAGTACAACCAGGTCGTGTTCAAGGTCAGGAAGGAAGCCACCAAGCCTGAGATCAAGGCTGCCGTGGAAGGCCTGTTCGGCGTTACCGTGACTGCCGTCAACACCCTGATTCAAAAGGGTAAGATGAAGCGGTTCAAGGGTCGCGTCGGCTTCCGTTCGGATGTCAAGAAGGCGATCGTGACGTTGGCCGCCGGGCAGGCCATCGACGTGACGACGGGGATCTGAGCCGATGGCACTGAAGACCTACAACCCCACCAGCCCGTCGATGCGTCAGTTGGTGACCGTCGACCGGAGCGAGCTGCACAAGGGCAAGCCGGTCAAGACGCTGACCGAGGGCCTGTCGGCTTCGGGTGGACGCAACAATCACGGTCGGATCACGACGCGCTTTCGTGGCGGTGGCCACAAGCGCACGTACCGTCTGGTCGATTTCAAGCGGCGCACCCAGTGGGGCGTGGCGGCGACCGTCGAGCGGCTCGAGTACGACCCGAACCGGACGGCGTTCATCGCCCTGGTCAAGTTCGAGGACGGCGAGCTCGCCTACATCCTGGCGCCGCAGCGGCTGCAGGTTGGCGACAAGGTCGTGGCCGCCGACCGCGTCGACGTGAAGCCGGGCAATGCGGCACCGCTGAAGTCCATTCCGGTCGGCACGATCATCCACAATGTCGAGCTGAAGCCCGGCGCCGGCGGCCAGATGGCGCGCTCAGCGGGCTCGTTCGCCCAGTTGATCGGCCGCGACGGCGACTGGAGCCAGATCCGTCTGGCCTCGGGCGAGATCCGCCGGGTCCGTTCGGAGTGCATCGCCTCGATCGGGGCGGTGTCCAACCCGGACCACCAGAACATCAATTACGGCAAGGCCGGCCGGATGCGCTGGAAGGGCCGCAAGCCGCATAATCGCGGTGTCACGATGAACCCTGTCGACCATCCGCACGGCGGCGGCGAAGGCCGCACCTCGGGCGGCCGGCATCCGGTGAGCCCGTGGGGCCAGCCGACCAAGGGTCACAAGACCCGCCGCAACAAGAAGTCCACGAGCATGATCATCCGCAGCCGCCACTTGGCCAAGACGAGGGGAGCGTAAGATGCCCCGCTCGGTTTGGAAGGGCCCGTTCGTCGACGGTTACATCTTCGACAAGATCGAGGCTGCCCGTGCGTCGTCCCGTAACGAGATCATCAAGACCTGGTCGCGTCGGTCGACGATCATGCCGGACTTCATCGGCCTGACGTTCGCCGTCTACAACGGCAAGAAGTTCGTGCCGGTCTACGTCACGGAGAACATGGTCGGCCACAAGCTCGGCGAGTTCTCGCCGACCCGGACCTATCACGGTCACGGCGCCGATAAGAAGGCGAAGAGGAAGTAGACCATGGGCAAGCCGAAGCGTGAACGGTCGCTTGCCGACAACGAGGCGTTGGCGGTGGCCACCCTGTTGCGGACCAGCCCGCGCAAGCTCGATCTGGTGGCGGGATTGATCCGCGGCCTGGATGCGGGCCGGGCGGTGATCGCGTTGGAGTTCTCGCGCAAGCGAATCGCCCAGGACGTCCGCAAGACGCTCCAGTCGGCGATCGCCAATGCCGAGAACAACCACAATCTCGACGTCGATCGGCTGTTCGTGGCCGAAGCCAGCGTCGGCAAGCACATGGTCATGAAGCGTATGCATGCCCGTGCGCGTGGCCGCTCGGGCAAGATCGAGAAGCATGTGAGCCAGTTGCGGATCATCGTGCGTGAGCGGGTGGACGTTGCCGCGACCGAGATGGAGGCCGCCTGATGGGCCAGAAAGTCAATCCGATCGGGCTGCGGCTCGGCATCAACCGGACCTGGGACTCGCGTTGGTACGACGACCGCAACTACGCCAAGTTGCTGGCCGAGGACCTTCGTCTGCGCAGCTTCATCGAGAAGCGCCTGTCGCAGGCCGGCATCAGCCGGGTGATCATCGAGCGTCCGGCGAAGCGCGCCCGGATTACCATTCACACCGCCCGCCCGGGCGTGGTGATCGGTAAGAAGGGCCAGGAGATCGAGGTCCTCCGCAAGGAGCTGGCGGCCCTGACCTCGGGCGACGTGCACCTCAACATCAACGAGGTCCGCAAGCCCGAGCTCGACGCCAAGCTGATCGCGGAGAACATTGCGCAGCAGCTGACCCGTCGCGTCACCTTCCGGCGGGCGATGAAGCGTGCGGTGCAGTCGGCGATGCGCCTCGGCGCCCAGGGCATCAAGGTGGCCTGCGGCGGTCGCCTCGGCGGTGCCGAGATCGCCCGCAGCGAGTGGTACCGCGAGGGCCGCGTGCCTTTGCACACGCTGCGCGCCAATGTCGATTTCGCGCGCGCCACGGCGCACACCCCTTACGGCACCTGCGGTGTCAAGGTGTGGGTGTTCCGGGGCGAGATCATGGAGCACGATCCGATGGCCTACGACAAGCGGCAGGCCGAGACCGGCCCGTCGCACGGCCACGGTCATGGTCGGGGTGACCGGTCATGATGCAACCGAAGCGGACGAAGTTCAGGAAGGCCTTCAAGGGCCGGATCCATGGGCTTGCCAAGGGCGGCACCGATCTCAATTTCGGTGCCTACGGCATGAAGGTGGTGGAGCCGGGCCGGATCACGGCCAGGCAGATCGAGGCCGCAAGGCGTGCGATCACCCGTCATCTCAAGCGCGTCGGCCGCGTCTGGATCCGCATCTTCCCGGATCTGCCGGTATCGAAGAAGCCGGCCGAGGTTCGGATGGGCAAGGGCAAGGGCTCGGTCGAGCTCTGGGTCTGCCGCGTCAAGCCGGGTCGGATCATGTTCGAGATCGACGGCGTGTCCGAGGAATTGGCGGTCGAGGCCATCCGCCTCGGCGCCGCCAAGCTGCCGCTGGACACGCGTGTGGTCCGGCGCGTGCACGAACCTGTCGAGGAGGCGGCGTGATGAAGGCGTCGGATCTCCGCGCTCAGACCGCGGATCAGCTGCGCGACCAGCTCGTGCAGCTGAAGAAGGAACAGTTCAATCTGCGCTTCCAGAAGGCCACGGGCCAGCTGGAAAGCACGGCGCGGGTACGGCAGGTGCGTCGCGACATTGCCCGCATCATGGGTGTGCTCGGCAGCCAAGCCGCTGCCGCGGCGCAGGGTTGAGGAGAGAGCGGCGATGCCGAAGCGTATCCTGCAGGGCACCGTGGTCAGCGACAAGGGCGACAAGACGGTCATCGTCTCGGTCGAGCGTCGCGTCATGCACCCGATCTACAAGAAGTTCATCCGGCGCTCGAAGCGGTATGCGGCACACGATGCCGACAACCGGTTCAAGGTCGGTGACGTCGTCCGTATCGCCGAATGCCGGCCGATCTCGCGCACCAAGCGCTATGAGGTCCTGCTGGAAGCGGCGCAGACGGGCGCTCCGTTGGCGATGGCCGCGGGAGCCGAATCATGATCCAGCCCGAGTCCAATCTCGAGGTGGCGGACAATTCCGGCGCACGCCGGGTGCAGTGCATCCGCGTCCTGGGCGGTTCGCACCGGCGCTACGGTGGCGTCGGCGACGTCATCGTGGTGGCGGTCAAGGAGGCGATCCCGCGCGGCAAGGTCAAGAAGGGTGACGTCCACATGGCCGTCATCGTTCGGACCGCCAAGGAGATCCACCGTGCCGACGGCAGCGCCATCCGCTTCGACAAGAACGCCGCGGTGCTGATCAACAAGCAGGGTGAGCCGATTGGCACCCGCATCTTCGGACCGGTGACGCGTGAGCTGCGGGCCAAGCGGTTCATGAAGATCATCTCGCTCGCCCCGGAGGTGTTGTGATGGCCGCCAAGGTCAAGAAGGGCGACCGGGTGGTGATGCTCGCCGGCCGCGACAAGGGTAAGGCAGGCGAGGTCCTCAAGGTCCTGCCGGACGAGAACCGCGTCGTGGTCCAGGGCGTCATGGTGGCCAAGCGGCACACCAAGGCCGGCCCGCGCAACCCAGAAGGCGGGATCGTCTCGAAGGAGGCGCCGGTGGCGGTCTCCAACGTGGCCCATCTCGACCCCAAGGACGGCAAGCCGACCCGGGTCGGGTTCAAGTTCCTCGAGGACGGCCGGAAGGTGCGCTACGCCAAGCGCTCCGGCGAGATTATTGATCGCTGAGTGACGTAGAATGACACGGTTGTTGGAGCATTACCGCGAGGTCGTGGCACCCAAGCTGCAGGAGGAGTTCAACTACAAGAACCCGATGCAGGTGCCGCGGATCGAGAAGATCGTCATCAACATGGCGGTCGGGAAGGCGGTAGCGGACTCGAAGAAGCTGACCAACGCGACGGTCGAACTCGGCAAGCTCAGCGGCCAGAAGGCCGCTATCTGCCGGGCACGCCGTTCGGTGGCCAACTTCAAGTTGCGCGAGGGCATGCCGATCGGCTGCAAGGTCACCTTGCGCCGCCAGCGGATGTACGAGTTCCTCGACCGGCTGGTCAACATAGCGCTGCCGCGCGTGCGTGACTTCCGCGGCGTCTCGCCGAAGAGCTTCGACGGGCGCGGCAACTACGCTTTCGGCGTCAAGGAGCAGATCATCTTCCCCGAGATCAGCTTCGACGAGGTCGAGGAGACCCGCGGCATGGATATCATCATCTGCACGACGGCCAAGACCGACGAGGAGGCCAAGGCGCTTCTCGCGGGCTTCAACATGCCGTTCAGGAAGTGACGGGGCGAGGTTAGATCATGGCGAAAAAGAGCGCCGTCGAGAAGAACAACCGCCGTCGCAAGATGGTGGACCGCTTTGCGGCCCGCCGGGAGGCGCTGAAGGCCGTCGTGATGAACCGCGAGGGCGATCCGGGCGAGCGGTTCGAGGCCACCATCAAGCTGGCCGAGCTGCCGCGCAACAGCTCCAAGATCCGGGTGCGCAACCGCTGCTCGCTGACGGGCCGGCCGCGTGCCTATTATCGGAAATTCGGTCTCTCGCGCATCGCGCTCAGGGATCTGGCCTCGCAGGGTCAGGTTCCGGGCGTGGTGAAGTCGAGCTGGTAAGGCGGGGATAGCCAAATGGCGATGAGTGACCCGCTCGGGGACATGCTGACCCGCATTCGCAACGGCCAGATGGCCAACAAGAGCGCGATCAAGGCTCCGGCTTCCAAGCTGCGGTCGAACGTGCTCGAGGTGTTGCGGCGTGAAGGCTACATCCGCGGTTACGAGACGGTTGATCTCGGCGGCGGCAAGACCGAGCTGAGCATCGAGCTGAAGTACCACAACGGCGAGCCGGTGATCCGCGAGCTGCGGCGGATCTCCAAGCCCGGCCGACGCATCTACAAGGGCGTCGAGGAGCTGCCGCGGGTCTACAACGGCCTGGGCATCGCCATTGTCTCGACACCGCGGGGCGTTCTGTCCGACGCCGAGGCCCGCGATGCGCGGGTCGGTGGCGAAGTCCTCTGCACGGTGTTCTGACATGTCGAGAATCGGAAAACATCCAGTTGTGGTGCCGGGTGGCGTCACCTTGGCCATCGATGGTCAGACGGTGTCGGCTACGGGCAAGCTCGGTGCGCTCGCCGTGACCCTGCCGCCCGAGGTGAACATCACCTTCGAGGACGGCAAGGTGACGGTTGCGCCGCGCGACGACGAGAAGCGGGCACGGGCGATGTGGGGCATGTCCCGCTCGCTGCTGCAGAACCTCGTCAAGGGCGTGGCCGAGGGCTATACACGGCGGCTCGAGATCTCCGGCGTCGGCTATCGTGCAGCCAGCGACGGCAAGGTCTTGAACCTGCAGCTCGGTTACAGCCACGACATCAAGTTCGCGGTCCCCGACGACATCAAGATCGTCTGCGAGACCCCGACTGCGGTCGTGATCAGCGGTGCCGACAAGCAGCGCGTCGGTCAGATTGCCGCCGAGATCCGCGGTTTCCGCCCGCCCGAGCCCTACAAGGGCAAGGGCGTGAAATATGCCGAGGAACGTATCCTCCGCAAGGAAGGCAAGAAGAAGTAGGCCATGGTGAAGGCTGCTGATCGGTTCGAGCGGCGTCGGCGCCGGGTGCGCTACGCCCTCAAGGAAAATGGCAAGGGCCGGGTGCGGTTGTCCGTGTTTCGGTCGGGACGCCACATCTATGGCCAGGTGATCGATGACGGGCAGGGGGCGACCCTGGCCACGGCATCGAGCCTGGACAAGACGCTGCGTACCGAGCTGAAGACGGGCGCCGACCGCGAAGCCGCACGCCAGGTTGGCCTGCTGCTGGCGGAGCGTGCCAAGGCGGCCGGTATCGAGGCGGTCATGTTTGACCGTGGCGGCTACCGTTATCATGGCCGGGTCAAGGCCCTGGCCGAGGGCGCCCGCGAGGGCGGCCTGCAGTTTTAGGACGAGGAGTTCCCATGGCACGGCAAGGCGGTCGCGACAGGGCCCCCGAAGATCGTCAGGACGGCGAGCTGGTCGATCGCTTGGTCAGCGTCAACCGCGTCGCCAAGGTGGTGAAGGGCGGCCGGCGCTTTGGCTTCTCGGCGCTGGTGGTGGTGGGTGACGGCAAGGGCCGGGTCGGCTACGGCAGCGGCAAGGCACGTGAAGTGCCGGAAGCCGTGCGCAAGGCCACCGAGCAGGCCAAGCGTGGCATGATCCGCGTCCCGCTGCGGCAGGGCCGCACGCTGCATCACGACATCGTCGGGCATTTCGGTGCCGGTCGGGTCCTGTTGCGCACGGCACCTCCGGGCACCGGCATCATCGCCGGCGGTCCGATGCGCGCGGTGTGCGAGGCTCTGGGCATCCACGATGTCGTCGGCAAGTCGCTGGGCTCGACCAACCCGCACAACATGGTCAAGGCCACCTTCGATGCCTTGGTGCATGTCGTGAGCCCGCGCCTGATCGCCGCCAAGCGCGGCCGCAAGGTCGCCGAGATCCTGGGTCGCCGTGAAACCGGCGCCGGCGCCGGCACCAGCGATGCCGTGGCGAAGGCGGAGTAGGACGATGGTGGGCAAGGTCAAGGTCACGCAGGTCAAGAGCCCGATTGCTCGGCCGCCCGATCAGGAAGCGACGCTGATCGCCATCGGCCTGAACAAGCTGCATCGTTCGCGCATCGTGGTGGACACCCCGGCGATGCGTGGACGTATCGACAAGGTCAAGCACCTGCTCGTCATCGAGCCGGTCGAGAGTGAATGAGTAGACGCCGATGAAGCTGAACGAACTCCGCGACAACCCCGGCGCCCGGCAGAGCCGCAAGCGCCTCGGGCGGGGCATCGGTTCCGGCCTGGGCAAGACGTCGGGCAAGGGCCACAAGGGTGCCCGCGCGCGTACCAGCAACATCAAGCCGCCGACGTTCGAAGGCGGCCAGATGCCGATTTATCGGCGGCTGCCGAAGCGCGGATTCAAGAACCCGAACCGCGTCGACTATGCCGAGGTCAATATCGGCCGTCTGCAGGCGGCGATCGACGCTGGCCGCCTCGATGCGGGCAAGTCGATCGATGCCGAGGCGCTGATGGCGGCGGGCTTGGTCCGCCGCTCCATGGCGGGCATCCGGCTGCTCGGTCAGGGCGAGCTCAAGAGCTCGGTCACGATCGAGGTCGTCGGTGCTTCCAAGGGGGCTATTGCCGCGGTCGAGCAGGCCGGCGGCAAGGTCGTCGTGTTGGGCGGCGCGGTCGAAGCTTGATCGCGTCTGCACGGCAAGGGAGAGACGAATGGCGTCGGTAGCCGAGCAGCTCGCGGCCAACATCAATTTCGGCGCTTTCGGCAAGGCCACGGAGCTCAAGAAGCGGCTGTGGTTCACGCTCGGCTGCCTGATCGTCTACCGCATCGGCACCTATGTTCCGCTGCCGGGCATCGATCCGGCGGTGATGGAGCAGATTTTCCAGCAGCAGAGCGGCGGCATCCTGGGCATGTTCAACATGTTCTCGGGTGGCGCACTGGCGCGCATGTCGATCTTTGCGCTGGGGATTCTGCCTTACATCTCCGCCTCGATCATCATGCAGCTGATGACGGCGATCTCGCCGACGCTCGAAGCCCTCAAGAAGGAGGGCGAGAGTGGCCGCAAGAAGATCAACCAGTATACCCGCTACCTGACCGTGGCTCTTGGCGCGTTCCAGGCCTGGGGACTGGCGATCGGGCTTGAGGCGATGAGCGGGCCCAGCGGTTCGGCGGTGATCGATCCGGGCATGTTCTTCCGCTTCACCGCGGTGGTGACGATCGTCGGCGGTACCTTGTTCCTGATGTGGCTGGGTGAGCAGATCACCGCCCGCGGCATCGGTAACGGCATCTCGCTGATCATCTTCATCGGCATCATCGCCCAGCTGCCGCACGCCCTGGCCAGCCTGCTCGAGCTTGGTCGGACGGGCGCCATCTCGCCGGTGTTCATCATCTTCTTCTTGCTGCTGGCGATTGTCGTCATCGCGTTCATCGTGTTCGTCGAGCGCGCGCAGCGGCGAATTCTGGTCCAGTATCCAAAGCGGCAGCAGGGCAATCGTGTTTTCGGTGGTGAGAGCTCGCATCTGCCCCTCAAGCTGAACACGGCTGGTGTGATCCCGGCGATCTTCGCCAGCTCGCTGCTGCTCCTGCCGGCTACGATCGGCGGTTTCGCCGGCACGGGCGGACCCGACTGGTTCGTGGCCATCAGTGCAGCGCTGGGCTACGGCCGACCGCTGCACATCGCCTTCTATGTGGCGATGATCGTGTTCTTCTGTTTCTTTTACACGTCGATCGTGTTCAACCCTCAGGAGACGGCCGACAATCTGCGAAAGAACGGCGGTTTCGTCCCGGGCTACCGGCCCGGCCAGCGCACGGCCGAGTATTTCGACTACGTCCTCACCCGCCTGACCTGCGTCGGTGCGATCTACCTTGCGGCGGTTTGCGTCCTTCCGGAGATCCTGATCTCGCAGTACTCAGTCCCCTTCTATTTTGGCGGGACCAGCCTGCTGATTGTCGTGTCGGTGACGATGGATACCGTGGCGCAGATCCAGTCGCATCTGATCGCACATCAGTATGAAGGCCTGATCAAGAAGGCCCGCCTGAGGGGGAGACGTGGATGAGGCTGATTCTGCTTGGGCCGCCAGGGGCAGGCAAAGGCACGCAGGCTGCATGGCTGAAGGACACCTATAAGATACCGCAGCTATCCACGGGCGAGATGCTGCGCGAGGCGGTGGCCAAGGGGACCGAGGTCGGTCGTGAGGCCAAGTCGATCATGGAGGCGGGCAAGCTCGTCTCCGACGACATCATCAACCGGATCGTGGCCGAGCGCATCGACCAGCCCGATTGCGCCAACGGCTTCATCCTTGACGGCTTCCCGCGCACGATACCGCAGGCTGAGGCCTTGGATGCGATGCTGGCCGAGCGTGGTCTGGCCCTGGATGCCGTCGTGGAGATCCGGGTCGACAACGACGCGCTCGTGGCGCGCATTGCCGGGCGGTTCTCCTGTGCGAAGTGCGGCGCCGGCTACCATGACAGCTTCAAGCCCACGCGGGTCGCGGGCGTGTGCGACGAGTGCGGCTCCACGGAGTTCGTGCGCCGCAAGGACGACAATGCCGAGACCGTGAAGGCGCGGTTGATCAGCTATAAGGCGCAGACGGCACCGCTGCTCCCCTTCTATGAGGCCAAGGGCCTGGTGCGGACGGTCGACGGCATGGCCCCGATCGACGAGGTGACGGTGGCCATTCGGCAGGCGTTGGACGACCGAGCGTAGTTGACAGGCGAGGTTTCCCGCTTATATTTCCGGCGCTCCGTAACCCGGCTGGCTGCCTGCGCCGGCTGGGCGCGCCGTGTAATGGGCGGATCTTTAGGAGAACGACGTGGCGCGTATTGCGGGTGTGAATATCCCGAGCCAAAAGCAGGTGTGGGTGGCGCTCACCTACATCTACGGTATCGGACCCCATAGCTCGCGGAAGCTGCTGGCCGAGATCGGCATTCCGCTCGAGCGTCGGGTCAGCGAGCTGTCGGATGCAGAGATCGCACGGATCCGCGATCGTATCGACCGTGAGCACAAGGTCGAGGGCGATCTGCGTCGCGAAGTCGCGATGAACATCAAGCGGCTGATGGATCTGGGCTGCTACCGCGGTCTGCGGCACCGCAAGGGCCTGCCGGTCCGTGGTCAGCGCACGCATACCAACGCGCGGACGCGCAAGGGCCCGGCCCGCGCTATCGCCGGTAAGAAGAAGGCGACCAAGAAGTAATGGCTACCGATACATCGCAGCGCTTGAAGCGGCGTGAGCGGAAGAACATCACGTCGGGCGTGGCGCACGTCAACGCAACGTTCAACAACACGATGATCACCATTGCCGACGCGCAGGGCAACGTGATCGCGTGGTCGAGTTCCGGCTCGCAGGGCTTCAAGGGCTCGCGCAAGAGCACCCCGTTCGCCGCCCAGATCGCTGGCGAGCAGGCCGGCAAGAAGGCCGCTGAGCACGGCATGAAGTCGCTCGAGGTGCAGGTTCGTGGGCCCGGCTCGGGTCGCGAGTCGGCGCTGCGTGCGCTGCAGTCGGTGGGCTTCACCATCACGTCGATCCGGGATGTCACACCCATTCCGCACAATGGTTGCCGTCCGCGCAAGCGGCGCCGCGTCTAGCGCCGGGTTACCCCGGCGCTTCTGTCGGTTCGGGGACGAGGCCTCGGGTGCGCCAGCACTCGCGGGCCTCTTTCCGTTTAACGCCGCCGAGCTTGATTTTGCAGTCGCTGGCGATAGCGAGGTAGTTCCGTGATCCAGAAGAATTGGCAAGATCTGATCAAGCCGCAGCGCCTGGACGTGCAGCCCGGGCGCCGGCCCGATCGTGAGGCCACCATCATCGTCGAGCCGCTCGAGCGGGGCTTCGGCATCACCCTGGGCAACGCCCTGCGCCGGGTGCTGCTGTCGTCGCTGCAGGGTGCGGCCATCACCCAGATCCAGATCGACGGCGTGCTGCACGAGTTCTCCTCGATCGCCGGCGTCCGCGAGGACGTGACCGACATCGTGCTGAATCTCAAGGCCCTCGGGCTGCGGATGCACAGCGATACGTTGAAGCGGATGCACCTCAAGGTCGAGGGGCCGAGCATCGTCACGGCCGGCATGATCGATGTCCCGCACGACATCGAGATCATGGACCCCGATCACGTCATCTGCCACGTCGACAAGGGTGGCAAGCTCGCGATCGAGATGACCGTGCAGTCGGGCAAGGGCTACGTGCCGGCATCGCTGAACAAGGCGGAGGACGCGCCGATCGGCCTGATCGCGATCGATGCGATCTACAGCCCGGTGCGCAAGGTCGCCTACAAGATCGACAATTCCCGCGTCGGCCAGCAGACCGACTACGACCGTCTGACCATGCAGGTCGAGACGGACGGCTCGGTGGTCCCGGACGATGCGGTGGGCCTGGCCGCGCGCATCCTGCAGGACCAGCTGCAGATGTTCGTCAACTTCGAGGAGCCGCACCATGCGGTGCCTCAGGAGCGCCGGCCGGAACTGCCGTTCAACCCGAATCTGCTGCGCAAGGTCGACGAGCTCGAGCTGTCGGTTCGCTCCGCCAACTGCCTGAAGAACGACAATATCGTGTATATTGGCGATCTGGTGCAGAAGAGCGAGGCCGAGATGCTGCGGACGCCGAATTTCGGCCGCAAGTCCTTGAACGAAATCAAGGAGGTGCTGACGCAGATGGGGCTCCATCTCGGCATGGAAGTGCCGGGCTGGCCGCCTGAGAACATCGAGGAGCTCGCCCGTAAGGTCGAAGAGCCTTACTGAGGCAATGATAATCGGGCCGGCCGCCATGTCGACGTGCGGCGGCCGACCTTGGGAGTAGCACCATGCGTCACGCCAAACGCGGCCGGAAGTTCAACCGCACCGCATCCCACCGTAAGGCCATGTTCGCCAACATGGCCCAGGCCCTGGTCAAGCACGAGCAGATCGTGACCACCCTGCCGAAGGCCAAGGATCTCCGGCCGGTGGTCGAGAAGCTGATCACCCTGGGCAAGCGCGGCGACCTGCATGCGCGCCGGCTGCTGATCGCGCGTACCCGCGACGAGGGTACAGCGGCCAAGCTGATCGACATCCTGGCCGTCCGCTACAAGGAGCGGTCGGGTGGCTATATCCGGATCATGAAGGCGGGCTTCCGCTACGGCGACAATGCGCCCATGGCCGTGATCGAGCTGGTGGACCGCGACGTGAGCGCCAAGGGCCAGGACAGCGGCCCGGTACAGGTCGACGACGAGGTCGAGGCGGAGCGTATCGCCGCCTGACGACCATCGCTGCGGCAGTCGCGGGAAGAGGGGCGCGCGAGCGCCCCTTTTTCGTGGTTCGTGTTGAGAACGGGCTCTGTGCACCATGTACAACTGGGATCGGCACTACGCGGCGCGGGCCGGCCGGATCACCGCTTCGGAGATCCGCGAGCTGCTCAAGCTGCTCGACCGGCCGGGCATCATCTCCTTCGCGGGCGGCATTCCGGATGCGTCGCTGTTCCCGGTGGAGGCGGTGGCAGCCTCGTTCCGCCGCATCCTGGAAACACCGGCGACCGCCGGCGTGGCGCTGCAATATGCCATCAGCGAAGGCTATCTGCCGCTGCGCGAATGGCTGGTCGGTCACATGGGCCGGCTGGGCGTGGTCTGCAGCCCGGGACAGATTCTGATCACGAATGGCTCGCAGCAGGCCCTGGATTTCCTGGCGAAGCTGTTCGTGGCCCCGGGCGACAGGGTCCTGGCGGCAAGGCCGACCTACCTGGGCGCGCTCCAGGCCTTCTCCGCCTACGAGGCCGAATTTGGGGCCTATCCCGGCCTCGGCGGCGGGCCAGAGGCGACCGCGCATGGCAAGCTCGCCTATGTGATGCCGGATTTCGCCAACCCTAGCGGCCGGACCTTGAGCCTGGCGGAGCGCGAGGCGGTCCTGGCGACGGCGGCGGCAGCCGATCTGCCGGTAATCGAGGACGCGGCCTACGAGCAGCTCTATTTCGACGCCGAGCCCCTGCCGTCGCTGCTGGCGCTGGACAGTGCCGGGGGCGGCGTCGACCGCGGCCGGGTGATCTATTGCGGCACCTTCTCCAAGACCGTCGTGCCGGGCTTGCGGATCGGCTGGATCGTGGCGCCACGGCCGGTCATCGAGAAGCTGGTGCTGATCAAGCAGGCGAGCGACCTGCACACCAGTGCCCTCAACCAGATGGCGATGCTGGACGTCGCCAGTGCCATCGTGCCCGGGCACACGGAGGTCATCCGCGCCGCCTATCGCCAGCGCCGCGATGCGATGCTGGCGGCGCTCGAGGCCTCGATGCCGGCAGGCGTCACCTGGACCCGCCCCGCCGGTGGCATGTTCATCTGGCTGACCCTGCCCGAGAAGGTCGACACCGGCCGCCTGCTCGAGCGCTCGATCGAGACCTGCGGCGTCGCCTTCGTCCCCGGCGCCGCGTTCTTCCCGGACCGCTCTGACCGCAACACGCTGCGGCTCAGCTACTCGCTGAACTCGCCGGCCGAGATCGAGGACGGCATCGCCCGTCTCGGTCGCCTGCTGCGGGACACGGCGGCACCGGCGCCCAATCCATTGAGCGTCCGGTAGAGGCCCTCGTCGAGCGCCATCGAGGGACGGATGCCGATGGCATGCAGCAGGCGGTCCGGTGAGCCGACCGAATGGCGGATGTCGCCGGCGCGTGGGGCGGCGTAGTCGATCGGTACCTCGCTGCGGCCTAGAGCCATCAGCCGCGTCGCTAGCTCGCGCACACCGGTCGGTTGGCCGGAGCAGACATTGTAGACTTCCGCCATCGGGCGCTCGTCGGCGCCTTCCAGGCGGCGCATCGTACGGACCAGGGCGCGGACGACGTCGTCGACGAAGACGAAATCGCGGGTCTGGTCGCCGTCTCCGTAGATGGTCAGCGGCCGGCCGTGGCGGATGCGCTCGGCAAAGATCGAGATGACGCCCGAGTACGGACTGTCCGGCCGCTGGCGGGGGCCATAGACATTGAAGAACCGCAGCCCCGCCGCGGTGAGGCCGCGTGCCACGGCCCCAGCGCGGGCGTGCAGCTCGCAGCTGGCCTTGTCGGCACCGTAGGGCGAGCATGGTTGGACCGGCATGTTCTCGCACAAGGGCACCACCGGCTGCTCGCCATAGACGGCCGCCGACGACGCGTAGACCACGGGAAAGTGCCGCTCGCTCGTGGCCGACGCCAGCTCGAAGAGCCTGATGGTGGCCGACAGGTTGGTGTGATGGCTGTCCAGCCATGCCTTGTTGCAGCGTGCTACCGATGCCACCGCCGCCAGGTGGAAGCAGCCGTCGACGTTGCGGGTTGCGGCCCGGACGGTGCCAGGCTCTGTGGCGCTGCCCGTCAGCAGCTCGACCGTGGCCGGCAGAAAGGCGGGCGTGCCGGCCGACAAATCGTCCAGGACCCGAACCTGGTTGCCGCCGGCGACCAGATGATCGACCAGATGCGAGCCGATGAACCCACAGCCGCCGGTGACCAGGTAGCGCTTCATCGGGCTGGCCGCGGCTGGGCGCGCAGCCGGGGAGACCACCGCCGCAGGATGGCCGCCCGGTCTGCCCGCAGGCCCAGCCGGAGCAGCTGCAGGGTGACGCAGAGCACGGCGATGACCACGAAGGGGGCCACGACGATGATCGGGCCGAGATAGTCTGCGACCATACCATGCTGGGCAGCCGAAACGGCCCCAGCGTCGGCATCGGCGACATCACCGTAGATGCCTCGGGGAATCACGGCGATGACCGACGGAAGGCGCGCCAGTATCCACCATTCGCCGGCAAGTCCGGCCACGATGCCGGCCAGCAGCCCCACCTGTCGCGCGACCCTGCGCCAGCGGTCGGCGCTGCTCTTCCCCTGCGCCAGTCGCCAGAGCTCGTGGATTGGCATCCAGGCCACCGACAGCGCGTAGAACGCGTAGCCGAGACCCGAGCCCGGGACACCCACCTGCACCTCAGTGCCCCTTCTCGTAGACGAGCAGCCTTTGACCCAAGACGAACTCGGCCCAGATCGCGCGCAGCAGGAACACTCCGGTGACGAGGCGCAGCACGAAGAACGCCGGCAGGCTGGCCAGCACTCGCCGGACCTCGTTGCGCTCGAAGCCTTTGACGAGCACGGGCACCGCCACGGCCGGGAGGTCGATGATGTAGCCGAGCAGCATCAGTGGATGCACGAAGATCGCAAGCAATGGCAGGATTAGGACGAAACTCAGTGAGGCGACGATGCCGTCCAGAAGGCCTACGGCGACGATCTCGCGCAGATAGCGCTGATCGAGCAGGCCCTGCCAGTGCAGCACCACATTCTGGATGAAGCCATGCGACCAGCGACGGAGCTGCTTGCTCATGAAGCGGTAGTCGTGCGGCTCGATCGGGTAGCAGACGGCCTCCGGTACGAAACGTACGCCCTCGCCGGCCGCGTACAGGGTCCAGGTGAGGTCCATGTCCTCTGCCATGGTCCGCTGCGACCAGCCGCCATGCTGGCGCAGCACCCGCGTGCGATAGATCGAGAAGCAGCCGGAAGAGATTGCCGGCCGGGCGTAATAGTCCTGAACCTGCTTATAGAAGGTGAAGGCGAACAGATACTCGATGTAGCGACCACGCTCCCACAGCGTGCTCACCCGGCGTGGGACGACCGTACCGCAGGCCGCAGCAATATGGGGATCGTGGAGGGCGCGCAGGATCGCCTCGATCCCGTCGGGGGCAAGTACGGTGTCGGCGTCCACCGCCATCACCAGGTCTGTCTCGACATGAGCGAGGGCCACGGTTTGCGCCCCGGCTTTGGAGCCCGTGTTGGCGGCGGGGCGAATCACCGTCACGCCCAGGGCCCGGGCTACGCCACCGGTATCGTCGGTCGAGCAGTCGTCGACCACGATGATGGTGTGGGGCGGGCAGGATTGCTGCTGCAGGCTCAAGATCGTCTCAGCGACGCTGGCGGCCTCGTTGTAGGCGGGAACGATAACCGTCAGTTGGGAAGCCGTTGGCGGTCCCACTGTCAGGACGATTGCTGACGAAGATTTTGCATCCAAGGATCTTCCCCCCGTTGTTGATTGCCTTTCATTGCCCCCGCAACGTAGGAAATATTCTTGGATACAAAGATCACTATTGAGATCATTAAATGATATTGTATTTTATACTTAAATTAAATCTTCAGGTCGACGCTAGCATAGACTGGCAGAATAGAAAAGATTAGATTTGATGAGTCAATGTTGTGACGGCTCAGAAGTTTCTCGTGTTGATCATTGTAACTATCTGGAGGTGTCCGGTATGAGTATCATTCACAAGAACGCTGCAGCCGACTTGGGGAACTTGCTGGCCGGGGTGGTGCGGCAGGCGTTGAGGCTAGGTCCAGTGCTGCTGATGATCGCGTTCGCGATGAGCGCGTGCACGCGACATCCTGCCCCGACCACCTCGGCCGCGACCTACCAGATCGTCGCCGCGCATAGCGGTCAATGTCTCGACGTGGAGGGGTCGAGCCGCGATGACGGCGCGCATGTGCTGCAATGGGAGTGCACTGGGCAACCCAATCAGGCATGGGCGATCGCCGCCTTGCCCGATGACGGGGTCAGCTTCGTGGCGCGCTACAGCGGCAAGTGCCTCGGCACTGAAGGTGCCAGATCAAGCGATCCCGATGCCGTCGTCCAGCAGAGCTGCGCCGGGGACAGCTCACGAAGCAGCCAAGCCTGGCACCTGCGCCCAGTGGCAACGTCGGGCGCCCAGGCGGCGCCCGGCACCATCTACCAAGTCGTGTCGACCGCCACCGGCAAGTGCCTCGATGTTGAGGGCAGCAGCAAGGAGAACGGTGCTCGTATCATCCAGTATGCTTGCGAGGACGCTGCCGCCAATCAGGAATGGCGGCTCGTCAGCCTGCCGTAGAGCCGATCGACCCGCGATGGTGGCTCACGGCTGGCCGACGTGATCCTTATTGTCGGGTGCGGCTGAATCGACCGCCCGGTTCCTGTACTGCAGGGCCACCCGCACGCCCTTGAAAGAGCGCAGGAGCGCCAGCACGGAGACGATGGTGAGCGGCACCCAGATCGCGAAATGGACCCAGGCCGGCGGCGCGTAGCGGGCCTCGACGATCAGCGCGCCGAACACGTTGACGAAGCCGACGATGAGAATGAGGAAGGCCGCCGGCCCGTCATCGTTGTCGTAGAGCGAAAGATCGGCGCCGCAGGCCTCGCAGGGCGAGCGCAGCGCCAGATAGCCCCTGAACAGCCGCCCCCGGCCGCAGACCGGGCATCGGCAGGCGAGCCCGGCTGCGAGCGCCGAGGGAGGGCGGGCGATGATGCTTATGCCGCCGCCCGTGTCGGCCGCGCCCGACGTGCGCGCCACACCGCCTCGGCACCGCGCGGCTCGGCGTAGTCCGGCTGGTAGGACAGCGTCATCTCGACCGCAGCCTTGGCCCAGCTCTCCAGGGTCCGCTCCTGGGTGATCTCGAAGCTGTCGAAGCCGCACTGGCGCATGAACTGGTAGCGGTCGACCAGCACCTCGCCCACCGCCCGGACCTCGCCCGCGAAGCCGTAGCGCTCGCGCAGGATGCGGGCGGTGCTGAACGCCCGCCCGTCGCTGAAGACCGGGAAGCTCAAGGCGACCAGGGCCAGCCGCGGCAGCCAGGGCTCCAGCTGCTCCACCCGCTGGCCCGGCTCCAGGCGCACGCCCAGCTCGCCGGCGAAGCTCTCGAACGCCTCGGGCTCGGCCAGTAGCCGCGGCAACGGAACGATGATCCGGCCCGCCGCGGGCACGGCCTCGCCCTCGGCCAGCGCGCGCCAGCTGTCCTCGACGAACCGACCGGCCTTAAGCAGCGGCATAGAGCTTCTCCTTGAACGGCGCCTCGCCGGCACGCCGATAGACCTCGATGAACGGTTCGTCGTCGTTGGTGCGCAGCTCGAGATAAGCCTCGACGATGCGCTCGATCGCACCCGGGACCTGCTCGGCCGAGAAGCCCGGGCCGATGATCTTGCCGATGGCGGCGTTGTTGTCGGCACTGCCACCCAGCGTGATCTGGTAGAATTCCTGCCCCTGCTTGTCGAGGCCCAGGATGCCGATATGGCCCATGTGGTGATGACCGCAGGCATTGATGCAGCCGGAGATCTTGATCTTCAGCTCGCCGATCTTCTCCTGCCGGTCCAGCTCGGCGAAGCGGTTGCTGATCGCCTGGGCGATCGGGATCGAGCGTGCCGTCGCCAGGGCGCAGTAGTCCATCCCCGGGCAGGCGATGATGTCCGAGATCAGGTTGCTGTTGGGGGTGGCGAGTTCCGCATCCTCCAGCACGTTCCACAAGGCGAACAGATCCTGCTTCTTGACGTTGGGCAGGACCAGGTTCTGCTCGTGCGTGACGCGGATCTCGCCCTGGCTGAACTCGTCCGCCAGGGCCGCCACGGTGCGCATCTGCAGCGAGGTCGCATCGCCCGGGATGCCGCCCACCGGCTTCAGCGAGACGTTGGCGATGGCGTAGCCCGCCACCTTGTGGCGCACGGTGTTGTTGCGCACCCAGCGGGCGAAGTCGGGGACGGCGAACATCCGCTGGTCGTGCAGCGAATCGCGGTCCGGCAGGGTCTCGTAGGCCGGCGGCGCGAAGTAGGCCTGGATGCGCTCCAGCTCGTCGGCGGCGATCGCGATGCCCTCGGCGTGATCGCCCGCGGCATATTCCACCTCGACCTCGCGCTTGAACTCGGCAAGGCCCAGCTCGTGGACGAGGATCTTCACCCGCGCCTTGTACTTGTTGTCCCGTCGGCCGAAGCGGTTGTAGACCCGCATGATCGCGGTGCAGTAGGCGAGCAGCTCGTTCTCGGGCAGGAACTCGCGCACCGTCTTGCCGATCATCGGCGTCCGGCCGAGGCCGCCGCCGACGATGACCTCGAAGCCGATCTCGCCGGCCTCGTTCTTCTTCACCACCAGACCGATATCGTGCCCGCGCACGACGGCCCGATCGACCGTGGCAGCACTGATCGCGATCTTGAACTTGCGCGGCAGGTAGGAGAACTCGGGGTGCAGGGTCGACCACTGCCGCAACAGCTCGGCCCAGGGCCGGGGGTCGACCACCTCGTCGGCCGCGACACCGGCATAATGATCGCTGGTCACGTTGCGGATGCAGTTGCCGGAGGTCTGGATGCAGTGCATCTCGACCTCGGCGAGCTCGGCCAGGATGTCGGGCACATCCTTCAGCTCGGGCCAGTTGAGCTGCAGGTTCTGCCGCGTCGTGAAGTGGCCGTAGCCGCGATCGTATTTGTCGGCGATGTCGGCGAGCTTCCTGAGCTGGCGTGAGCTCAGCGTGCCGTAGGGGATGGCGATCCGCAGCATGTAGGCGTGCAGCTGGAGATAGAGGCCGTTCTTCAGCCGCAGCGGCTTGAACTCGTCCTCGCTCAGCTCGCCCGCCAGCCGGCGCTGCACCTGGTCGCGGAACTGGGCCGTCCGCTGCAGCACGAACTGCCGATCGAATTCGTCATAGCGATACATGGGAATCTCCGGCGCGGCGCGCCTGCTTGCCGAGGTCGGTGCGCACGGAAGGGCCCACCGTGCGGAGGTACTCGCGCAGCTTCAGCGGGCGGACCCGCCCGTCCTCGACGGCGACGCCGATCAGATAGGCGTCGACCACCTCGTTGACCGCCATCGCCTGGTTGCCCAGGGCGTCCAGCGCCTTGGCCTCCTCGGCGGTGACGGCGATGTTGGCAGCCGCGATGTCCTCGACCCAGCCGCGCGTGCCGAGGAACACGACCTCACCATCCAGCAGCCGATTGGCGGTCATCACCTGGGCGGTCATGCTGCTAACTCCCAGCGTTCAGGCGCACACCGCGTGGCGCCCCGCTCCATTGAATGCATCTGAAGGCTGGCCATGGCGTCGACCGGGCGCATGGCCTGGGGGTGCGCGCCGACGAAGATCATGGCAGGACCTTTGATCGAGGCGTCGATGAGCCCCTCGGCCAGACAGCCAATGGTGGTCGCCGCCAGCTTCTGCTGGGGCAGGGTGCCGTTCTCGACCACGGTCACCGGCGTGTCGCGGTCGATCCCAGCGGCCAGCAGGCGCTCCTGGATGTGGCCGGCGGCGCCGACGCCCATGTAGATCGCCAGCATCTGGCCCGGCCGCGCCAGGCGCGCCCAGTCGTGCTCGGCAGCACCGTCGCTGGCATGGCCGGTCAGCAGGGTCAGGCTGCGCCGCTGATCGCGCTCGGTCAGGCTGAGGCCGACGGCAGCGGCACAGCCCATCGCGGCACTGATGCCCGGCACCACGCTCACCGGCACGCCGGCCGCGTGCAATGCTGCCAGCTCCTCGCCACCGCGACCGAACACGAACGGATCGCCGCCCTTGAGCCGGACGACATGCTTGCCCGCCTGAGCCTCGCGCAGAAGGACAGCGTTGATCTCGGCCTGGGTGGGGGAGGGTCGGCCGGGCGTCTTGCCGACCATGATACGCTGGGCATCGCGGCGGGCACGGTCGAGAATGGCGCCCGACACCAGCCGGTCGGCCACGATCACGTCCGCCTCCTGCAAGGCGCGCATGGCCTTGAACGTGAGCAGATCCGGATCGCCGGGTCCGGCGCCGACCAGGGTCACGCGTCCCACGGGGATTGCATCGGCGTTGGCCAGCGTTTGCTCCAGGAGATCCGCCGCCTCGTCACGCGCACCGGCGAGGTAGGCTCGTGCCACCGGGCCGTCGAAGAAGCCGTCCCAGAACCGGCGCCGGGCGCTGCCGCCCAGGACGGCGTGGCCGACTCGCTTGCGCAAGCTGGCGGCCCACCGCGCCAGCCCGCCCAGCTGCGCCGGTAGCATGGCCTCGAGCGTGGCCTTGAGCTGCCGCGCCATCACCGGTGCCGCACCTTCGGTGCCGATGGCCACGACCACCGGATCGCGATCGACGATGGCCGGGGTGATGAAATCGCATAGCTCCTGGCGATCGACGGCGTTTACTGGCACGCCGGCGGCCCGGCACATCGCCACCGCTCGCGCCGCATCGGCGTCATCGTCGAGCGCCACGTAGGCCAGACGCACGCCGGCAAGGTCGCGGGCGGCCAGATGCCGGCGCTCCAAGGCCAACTCACCAGCGGCGACCAGCTCCAGGAGCTCGGCGCAGACGTCGAGCGCAAGGACACGGAGCCGCGCCTTGGTCTTGCGCAGCAGACGGATCTTCTGCGCCGCCTGCTCGCCACCACCGACGATCAGCACGGGCTGATGATCCAGATCCAGGAATACCGGAAAGAAGCGCATCCGTCGTCCAACACAGCTCAAAGGCGTGAAAACGATGATACCACCGCCTAGAGCTGGATGATCGTATTTCTACACTCGAAAGTCAAGTGAAGGCATAAATCACATGAATTACAAGTTATTATTGTCCGCGTCACGCTTGCAGGGTCGCGATGCCACCTGATAGCAACGCGCCCGGCAGATGATGGCTGACGGAAGGAAACGAACATGCGACCGGCGCAGCCCGTTTTGGGCGTGACCCTGATCGTCGGCTCCGTGTTCCTGATGTCGTTCGGCGACGCACTCATCAAGTACAACAGCGCGAGCTTCACGGCCTGGCAAATATTCACACTGCGCTCGGTAATGGTGTTGCCGATCCTGGCCACCCTGATGATGACCCTTGCACCCGGCGAATCCTTGTTTCCGAAATCACCGGGCTGGGTCGGCCTGCGCAGCGCCCTCCTGGTCCTGATGTGGATCGCCTATTATGCCGCTCTGCCGCTGATCTCGCTCTCCGCCGCCGCGGTCGCCTTCTACACCGCACCCCTGTTCATGGCGCTCCTCTCACGCCCGCTAACCGGTGAGCCGGTGGGCTTGGCGAGATGGCTGGGCATCGCGCTCGGCTTCCTGGGTGTCCTGATCGTGTTGCGCCCGGGTGGTGACACGTTCTCGGTCGCGGCCCTGCTGCCGGTACTGGCGGCGGTGCTCTATGCGCTGGCCGCCATCATCACCCGCGCACGCTGCGCCGACGAGCGGCCGCTGGTCCTGGCACTCGGGCTCAATATCGGCCTGCTCGCCGCTGGCCTGCTCGCTACTCTTGGGTTGTGGCTGATCCAGCCTGCTGCTGCGGGCGTGACGGACCATCCCTTCCTGTTCGGCCCATGGGCCGGCATGGGTGGGCGCGAGTGGGCGCTGATGGCCTTGCTGGCGCTGCTGATGGTGGCGTTCGGCACCGGCGTCGCCATGGCCTATCAGATCGCACCCGCGGCCGTGATCGGCACGTTCGACTACAGCTATGTGTTGTTCGCCGTGGTCTGGGGCTATGTGTTGTTCGCGGAGCGCCCGGACACCGTGGCGGTTGCCGGGCTGGCGCTGATTGCCGCAGCCGGCATCCTGGTCGCCGGGCGGCCCTACAGGCGTGGCTTGCGGCCCGCGTCTGCTGCGACCGGTGGAGAAAGGTGATCCTCGGATGACGGATGCCATGCGTGACATCCAGCGCAAGCTGGCGACGGGCCACACAGTCATCCTCGACGGCGCCACGGGCACCGAGCTGCAGCGCCGGGGCGCGCCGATGGACGACGACGCCTGGTGCGCCGTGGCCACCGCCAGCCATCCCGACCTGCTGCGCGGCATCCATGCGGACCATATCCGCGCCGGAGCCGACATCG
>JBATRI010000431.1:0-2625 GCA_049292515.1 Geminicoccaceae bacterium | reverse complement strand
GGACCGGCTGGATGGCCTGCAGCAGGGGCGGACCGCGCGGCTGGTGGCGGGTGGCCTCTACGGCAATCTGATCCGGTGGGGCGCACTGCTGGCGCTTTACCTGGCCGGGGCCGTCACCATTGCCATGGCCCACCTGGAGAAGCCAAAGGCGTCGGGCGTGGCGCTGGCCGCCTACATGTTCGTGTCGGCGGTGGCGCTGTCCCTGGTCGCCCTGTCGGAGCATCCGTACATAGGCTGGGACGATGTCGAGCCCCACATGCTGGTAGAGGTCCTGCAGCGCCTGGGCGGCTGAGTGCCGTCGCCTACCCTGCCCCCAATTGTCTGGGCCGCTGGCCTGGAGGCGTAAGCGGCCAGTCGACCGAGGCCGGAGCGGCGTGTGGAAATTTCCTTCGCATTGTAATCGCCGTCACATTTCTATGCTATAAATCGACGTTAGTTCTGTCCTCGCAGAACACGGCAATATCCTCAAGATCAGATCGTTGAGAGGAAATGACGATGGCTATTTCCATTGCAAACGGCTCGAACGTCAGCCGTTATCTTATTGGTACGGCGGCACTCGGGATTTGGACGCTGCTCAGTGTCGAGGCCCACGCCGCGAGCGAGGCGACCTTCGCCATGAAGCGGTCGACCGGCCTGCCGGCGACCTGCGCGCCCGGCGCCAAGGCCACGGTCAAGATCCAGACCCTGGGCTTCGCGGAGAAGATGACGGTGACCGTCAGCGGCCTCAGGCCGAACACGGCGCTCGACCTGTTCACGATCCAGGTGCCGAACTTCCCGTTCGGCCTCGGCTGGTATGTCGGCGACCTGGAGGCCGGCTACGACGGCAAGGTCACCAAGACCTTCATCAGCCGCTTCAGCGTCGAGACCTTCGCGGTCGCCATCGGCCAGGCCGCGGCGCCGGTCAAGCATCCCGGCGACGCCAACACGAACCCGACCTTCAAGCCGATCCACACCCTCCATCTGGGCGCATGGTTCAACTCTCCCGCGGATGCCGCGAGGAATGGCTGCGCCACCGTCTTGACCCCATTCAACGGCGAGCACAATGCGGGCATCCAGGTGCTCAGCACCAACGGGTTCGCCGACCTCAAGGGCCCTCTCGGCAAGATCGACTGATCCGACAGCCAACACATGACGGAGCCGCCCCGCCGGTCGCACGGCGGGGCGGCGACCGGGAGACGGGCTACAGGCGCCAGCTGAGGCCGACGTGCAGCGCCACGTACGATGCCCGCGCCCGCGCGTCCGGCCCGAACGGCAGCTCGGGATTGTCATAAGTGACCTCGTTCGGCAGCAGATACTCGACCGCCAGGCCCAGTCGCAGGTCACGGCCCACCTGCCAGCCGGCTCCGGCCGTCAGGTGATGCTCGCCGATGCTGGCCAGCAGCGGGCTCAGATGCCGGCTCGGGATCGGGTTGCGCCCGTAATTGTACCCCGCCCACAAGGTCAGCGCTGGCATGGGCCGAAAGGCCGTGCCGAGCGCCAGGACATACTGGTCCCGCCAGTCCTGGGTTGCGCTGATCCGCAGCACGGCCGGCGCCTGCGCGTGATCGGGATCCCTCGCCCGGATGGTCGTGGTGCCCAGCGCACCCGACCAGTCGATCCACCCCAGGTCGGCAGCGACCAGCCAGTCGGGAGCAAGCTGCACGGCGACGCCGAAGCCGACCTCCTGCGCCTGCGCCAGGCCGTCGAGCTTGAGGTCCCGGTACCGCACCTTGCCCAGCCCGGCCGCCGTCATGTCGACATCCATCCTGCCGTCCTCGACCGGCAGATCGACCTTGCTGCTGTAGGTCAGGCCGAAGGCCAAGCGATCCAGCGGTCGCCAGTGCACGCCGAGGCGGAAGCCGGCGCCGTAAGCCCAGGCATTCTCGATCCTGGTGCCGAAGAACGGACCGCTCGGCCCGATCACCGAGGTATCGGGAAAGAACTCCTGGTCGAGCCTGGAATAGGACAGGCCGATGCTGGCGCCCAGGGCCAGCCGATCGGTCACCTGCATCCCGCCGCCGACCGATGCTCTGACGATGCCGAACATCGACGACAGCCGGTCCTTGGTGCCGAAGGCGGTGTCGATCCGGCCATAGTCGAACCCGGCGCCGCCGCTGGCCACGAGCGATGCTCCGAGGGTCAGCGGGAGTCCGTCGAGACGTTGCGACAGGGCAAGATTGCCGACCGGGAAGTAGTCGTTCTGGATGTCCGTCGGCGGATTGAACCGGTCCGAGTGCTCGATGCCCAGCTCATGCACCAGCGCACCCTGTGCCTCGACCTGCGTGCCCCGCACCTGGGCGAGCCCGGCCGGGTTGGTGTTGAGGGCCAGCGGATCCCGCGCCACCGCCACGTCGGCCCCCGCCATCGCCAGGGCTTCGAGCCCGAATCCGAGCGAGTTGAGCCCGTTGGTCGCCATGGCCGGGCCCACCGTCGCACCGGCGAGAACGCTTGTCGCCAGGATCAGCGCCGGCGTGCGGCGCAATGGGCCGGCTACGCGCACGCGGCCCGGACCTTCAGGCCCCGCTCAAGGCGAGGACGGCCCGCGCCTCGTTCAGTTCCCCACAGATCGCGTCATCGGAAAACGAGTCGGCCAGTGGCAGCAGATCGCCGGCAGGCGCGCATCCTCCCTGCGCGCCCCGCAGGCGC
>JBATRI010000430.1:0-43609 GCA_049292515.1 Geminicoccaceae bacterium | reverse complement strand
GCCTTGCGGCCGACCCGGGACAGGTTGGCCAGGGTCAGCATCACCACCCCCACGACGGTAAGGAAGACGCCAAGGTCGAACGCCATCGCCGAGGCGATCTCGACCTCGCCGATCAGCGGGATATGCACATAGCCGTAATTGCTGGTGAGGAATGGCACATCGCCAAACCAGGCGCCGATGCCGGTAAGCCCCGCCACCAGCACACCCCAGCCGATCAGCGCGTGGTAGTCGAAGCGCAGCTGGCGTTCGGCCCAGGCGAAGCCGCTGGCCATGTACTGCATGATCAGTGCGATGCCGACGACGAGGCCAGCGATGAAGCCGCCGCCCGGCATGTTGTGGCCGCGCAGCATGATGAAGATACCCACTGTCAGCGCCAGCGGCAGCAGCACCCGGGTTGCCACGACCAGCATCAGCGGATGTCGGTCGCCGGCCTCCCGGCGGCGCGGCATCGACCCCAGCCGCCGGCCGGAGGCACCGCCCAGGGCGCTGTCGAGCAGGGCGAAGATGGTCAGTGCCGCGACTCCCAAAACGATGATCTCGCCGAACGTGTCGTAGCCACGGAAGTCGACCAGGATGACGTTGACAACGTTGGTGCCTCCGCCACCCGGCTTGGACTGTGTCAGGTGGTAGGCCGCGATGGTCTCAGCGAGATTGCGCGTGAGGACCGCGTAGAGAGCAGCGGCGATGCCCAAGCCGCCCGCCGCGGCGATACCCAGATCCCGCCAGTGCCGGAACCGCGACGGTTCGCGTGGCGACTTCTGTGGCAGGTAGTTGAGAGCCAGCAGCATCAGGATCGTGGTCACGACCTCGACGGAGAGCTGGGTCAGCGCCAGATCGGGGGCGGAGAAATAGACGAAGGTCAGCGACACCACGAGACCGACGATGCCGGTGAGCACCAGCGCCAGCAAGCGGTGCCGATGCCACACGCACACACCCCCGGCGGCACCCACCGCCAGCAGCCAGAGTACGACAGCCGGCACGTTCGGGAGGATCATGCTCCGGTCGCCGCCGGCGTGACTGCCGCCCAGGAAGGCGGTCACGCCGACACCGAGCATGACCAGGATCGCCAGCATCAAGCCGCGCTGCAGCGATCCATTGTGGACAGCGTCGGTGAAGCTGCGCGCGGCTCGCACGGTGGCTGCGACGACGGCCTCGAACATATCCTTGGCCTCGGGCCGGCGCCGACGCAGCCGGAAAGCACACACCGGATGATAAGCCAGCAGCAGCAGCACGCCGCCCGCCACCGCGACGACGGTCATGAACAATGCGGGCGTCAAGCCATGCCAGAGTGCCAGGTGATACTCCGGCAGCTGGCCGCCGGTGACGGCGTTGGCGGCAACGTCGACCAGTGGCTTGGCCAAGCCCGGCGCGATGCCGATCAGGATCACAGGGACCACCAGCACCGCAACAGGCAGCCACATTCCGACCGGGGGATCGTGCGGATGATGGGGGTAATCGTCGCGGACGCGGCCGAGAAACACGCCGATGACGAACCGGAAGGCGTAGGCGACCGAGAACAGCGAGCCCACCGTGGCCAGTATCGGCACGAGCCAGGGCTGGCCCAGAAACTCGGTATGGGCCGCAGCCTCCAGCATCATCTCCTTGGACAGGAATCCATTGAGCAGCGGCAGGCCGGCCATCGACGCCGCGGCCAGCATCGCCAGCGTGCCGGTGATCGGCATCAGCCACAGCAATCCACCCAGTTGGCGGGCGTCGCGCGTGCCGGCCTCGTGGTCAACGATGCCGGCGGACATGAACAGCGATGCCTTGAAGGTGGCGTGATTCAGGATGTGGAAGACCGCCGCCACCGCGGCGATGGGCGTGCTCATGCCGAAAAGCATGGTGATCAGGCCCAGATGGCTTACCGTCGAGAACGCGAGCAGGGCCTTAAGGTCGTCCTTGAACAGCGCGATCCAGGCGGCAATCACCAGGGTGACGAGCCCGGTTCCGGTAACGATCAGGAACCATGGCTCGGTGCCCGAAAGCACCGGCCAAAGCCGACCCAGCAGAAAGATTCCGGCCTTCACCATCGTGGCCGAGTGCAGATAGGCCGACACCGGCGTGGGTGCTGCCATCGCGTGCGGCAGCCAGAAGTGGAACGGGAACTGAGCCGATTTGGTGAACGCGGCACCCAACACCAGCAACAGGATCGGCACATAGAGCGGTGAGGCTTTGATCTGCTCGCCGCGGGTCAGGATTTCGCTGAGCTCATAGGAGCCCGCAGCGTGACCCAGCAGCAGCATGCCGGCGATCAAGGCGAGGCCGCCGGCCCCGGTGACGACCAGGGCCATCCGCGCGCCCTCGCGGCCGGCGGCCAGGTGGCGCCAGTAGCCGATGAGCAGGAACGAGGTGAGGCTGGTCAGCTCCCAGAACACGATCAGTACCAGCACGTTGTCCGAGAGGACGATGCCCAGCATCGCCCCTTGGAACAGCAGCAGGTAGCTGTAGAATCGCCCGACCGGATCGTCGCGATTGAGATACCACCGCGCGTAGGTGATGATCAGCAGCCCGATGACCAGGATCAGGCAGGCGAAGAAGAACCCGTAGCCGTCGACGAACAGGTCCAGGCCCAGGCCCAGCTGCGGCACCCAGTCGATACGCGCCACCACCGTCTCACCGCGGAATACCGCCGGCGCATTGGTCAGCAACAGCGCCAGCGAGGCGGCGGAGACTGCTCCCGTGACTACGGCGCAGGCATTGCGACCGGCTCGGATCATCAGTGACGGCAGGACCGCACCGAGGAACGGCAGGAGGACAATCAGGGCGAGGCGCATCCAGTTTCCGCTGTTTTCTGTGTTCGCAGCGTCCAGGCCGGCACGTTGGTCCGCCCCCGTTCCGCAATTCTGATAAGCTGCTTCGCCCTGAGGTCAAACCTTATCGCTTCCCGTCGGGTCGTCAGATGCCAAGCGCCAGGCCGTCCTTGCGGGGGTCGGAGCCACCGATCAGCACGCCGCGCCGCCGGTCGATGACGATGGCTTGGCCGCCGCCCAGGGGCGAGGGCGCGTCGACGACACGATGGCCGCGCTGAATCAGGCCCAGCCGTGCTGCCCGACCGATCCCGGTCTCGGCCTGCAGGTCGCTCGGGTAGGACATGATCCGTGGCGCATCCAGCGCCTGCTGCGGGTCGAGCCCATCATCGATGAGCCGGGTCAGCAGATGTGCCTGGCCGACCGGTTGGTAGTCGCCACCCATGACCCCGAAGCTGCACCACACCTCACCGTCCCTGAAGGCCAGGCCCGGGATGATCGTGTGCATCGGTCGCTTGCCCGGAGCGACGACGTTCGGGTGTGTCGGGTCGAGCCGGAACGACCGGCCTCGGCTGTGGAACAGCACACCCGTGTCGGGGCAGACCAGACCCGACCCGAAGCCGTCATAGATCGAGTTGATCAGCGATACCGCGTTGAGGTCGCGATCCACCACGGTCAGGTAGACCGTGTCGGGGTGAGGCTCCAGCAAGGGCGGTGGCAGATCGGTCATGGCACGATCGGGGTCGATCCGCTCGGCCAGCGCCTTGGCGTAGGCCTTATCGAGCAGCCGTGCGATCGGGACATCCACGTGCGCCGGGTCCGCCAGGACGGCGTCGCGATCACGAAACGCCAGCCGCGTGGCTTCTGCCAGGACATGCAGGCGGGACGCCGTATCCCGCCCGAGCTGGCGGAGGTCGAACCGCTCGAGGATGTTGAGCAGGAGCAGGACGACGATACCCTGCCCATTGGGCGGGCATTCATAGACCGTCGTATCCCGGTAGAGGGAATGGATCGCCGGGACGAACTCGGCCGTGGCGGCGGCGAAGTCGGCTTCGGTGTGTAGCCCGCCGAAACCGCGCAGCGAGGCGACCATGCGCTGGGCCAGCTCGCCTTCGTAAAAGGTGCGTGCGCCACCTTCCGCGATCCGGCGCAGCGTCCGCGCCAGGGCCGGGAAGCGCATCAAGCGCCCTTCCTCCGGCGCCCGACCCCCAGGCAGGTAGTAGTTACGCCCGCCGTCGCTGCGCTCGAGCACATCGAGCTGGCGGCTCCAGTCGAATGCCACCCGTGGCGTCACCGGGAAGCCACCCTCGGCGTAGCCGATGGCCGGCTGCAGCAGCTGGCCCAGATCACGGGTGCCGTGTGCCTCCAGGAGGGCCGCCCAACCAGCCACCGCCCCGGGCACGGTGACCGCATGGGGGCTGCCGGCATCCAACGTCGTGATACCGCGGCCGACCAACGCCTCCGGGGTCAGCGCCAGGGGGCATCGTCCCGAGCCGTTCAATGCCACCACGCCGCCCGATGCGGGTGCGAGCAGCACGAAGCAGTCGCCGCCGATTCCCGTCATGCCAGGCTCGACCACGGCCTGGACGGCGGCGGCTGCGATGGCGGCGTCGACGGCATTGCCGCCGTCCCGCAGCACATCCAACGCAGCCAACGTCGCCAGGGGATGTGAGGTTGCCGCCATGCCGTCCTGGCCATAGGCCGTCGACCGGCCCGGAAGCTCGAAGTCACGCATTGGGAACTCCTGCAGCCGCGTGCTGAACGGCGCGACCCTAGCGGAAGACCGGGCCGGCACGCGAGCGCATAAGACTTCGACAGCGACAGGCGTGTCGCCAGCGGATTGGTGGCTGTTCGTGTTGAATTGACAACCACAAAGAGCAACCAATGATTGCGGTCGGTTCGCAGCCTTCACTTGAAGGAGGTCTATCTGTTGACGTGCCGACGCCGGCGGCTCGGCCTCGGGCGTTTTCCTCGGGCCAGCAAAGAGGATCGTGTTGCAGCCGTGCAAATACGGTGCGGCAATGCTTGAGGTCGATGGATCGGCAGACAATTCAAGTGCTGCGGCCCAGACAGCAATTCACTAAATCAGGGAAAACAAGCTGTGCATGCCAAGATTTCATTAGATCCTACTTCAGCCGCAGCGCGCTCGATCCGAAAGTCGACCATCGGTGCCCTTCGCACGGGGGTGTTGGCACTCGCCATAAGGTCAACAAATACGGGCCGGGCAAGGCGGAGGCGCTCAACGTCAGGAAGAGGTTCGCCGCCAGGGCAATGGCAAGGTGACCATCTCGGGCGTGAAAGGCTCCAATGGCTGCTTCGGGCTGAAGATCACCCCGTAGATCTCGGGGGCCTCGCTCGGTCTTCGGCCCGGACGAACGACTGGCCGGTCACCCCCGATGGTACGGGTGGCCGGCCAGGATCGTGGTGGCACGATAGAGCTGCTCCGCCAGCATCACGCGCACCAAGCGGTGCGGCCAAGTCAACCGGCCGAAGGCGAGGCTCGCGTCGGCGGCCGCCAGCACGCTCGGGGCGAGCCCATCCGGCCCGCCGATCAGGAACGCCGCCGCACGACGGCCACCATCCCGCCAGCTGCCGAGCCGGCTTGCGAACTCCTCGCTCGAATGGTCCTGGCCACGCTCGTCCAGGGCGACGAGAGCGGCGCCCGGCGGTACCGCACCACGTAGAAGGTCGGCTTCCGCCTCCTTACGGCGCTCGGGGGGTACGCTGCCACGCGGCTGCACCTCGAGCAGCCGGATCGGCCACGGACAGCGGCGGACATACTCGGCGAACAGGCTGTCGATGGGGGCATCGCGGCTGCGGCCCACCGCGACGACCAGCAGCTCCAAAACAGCTCAGCTCGGTGCGACGGCCCGGCGCGGTGGAGCTACCGACCAGAGCTTCTCGATATCGTAGAAGGAGCGCGTCTCGGCCCGGAACAGATGGACCAGAATGTCCCCGGCGTCGATCAGGATCCAGGTGCTGGCGGCGTCCTCGAGCCCCTCGGCCTGCACATACGCGTGGCCCGAGGCCTTGACGCGCTCGATCAGCTTTTGGGCCATGGAGGCGATATGGCGCTGCGACGTGCCGGTGGCTACGACCATGAACTCGGCGAGCGTCGTCTTGCCGGCAAGATCGATGACCGCGGGATCGAGCGCCTTGTCGTCGTCGAGCGAGGCGAGCACGAGTTGCAGCAGCGGGCTCGGTGGGGTGGCCGGCTCCGGCACGGTACCGGTCGGTTCGGGTTCGGTAATGGTCCAGTCTCCTGTGCCGGGCTCAGCCACCGCCGGTCTCGGTGCGGGCCCGGATAGCGGTCGCAGAGGCCGGGTGCGGCCGCAGCCGAATGAAAGCCCAAGCTGGTGCCGGAGAACCAGCCAGCGCCCCGGCCTTCAGCTCCGGCACTCTCGCCGCACCAAATCCCTGCGCCACTGGTCCTGCCAGCGCAGCATAAGAATAGGGTTCCCGCTCGAAAACCGCAACCGGGCAGGCGGCCATGATCTGCCGCCAGTGTCGCCAACGTGGCAATTGGGCGAGGTTGTCGGCCCCCATCAACCAGATGAACTGATGGTTTGGCCAGGCCGCGAGCCGGCGCAGCGTGTCCGCCGTGTAGCGGGTGCCGAGGCGGGTCTCCAGCTGTAGCACGCGGATGCGCGGATGGCGGCCTACGCCGGCGGCCAGCGCAACCCGCGTCGCCATGGGAGCCATGCCCGCGGTGGTCTTGAGTGGGTTTTGCGGCGACACGAGCCACCAGACCTGATCCAGGCCCAGCCGCTTCAATGCCTCCAGGCTAATGTAGCGATGGCCCTCATGGGCCGGATTGAACGAGCCGCCCAGCAGGCCGACCCGCAACGACTTGAACCCCGTAGTCGTTGGTCCTGAATAATCGGACAGGGCGAGACGCGCTACCGGACGGCGCAAAACCTTGGGCTCGCACAGCGCCGTCATAGGTGCACCTGCGTGCGCACCCTCAGGGTGACGCACGGGACAGATGCAACACTCGCAGCGGCTGACGACACAGGAACGAAACACGCTGACGACATGTTCGGGCGGTCGCCGAGGACCGGCGCCAAGTCCATGAAATTCAAAGGAAAGTCAGTCATGCGGAGCACGATCTTCGCCCTGCGCCCAACCGTGCGTGCCCATGTTCGTTGGGCCGCGCTTGCGGTGCTGGCCGCCGTGACCATCGCGGCAACACCGTCGTCGGCCGGAGCGGCCGTCAACGAGACGCAGCTCCTGCAGGGCGAGGGGAGCACCTCCACCGTCAAGCTGCCGGCCAAGTCACCTGGCCCCGACAGCTTCGACGAGCTCGCCAACAGTGCGTCGACGGAGGCCGCTGGCGGTGTCACGCCCATGGCCGTCACCCGAAGCGCCTGCATCCTACCCTTCACCAAGGTGAAATTTCCGATCAGCCTCAAAGGCAAGGGTGTCTTCACGTTCGCGACCACACCGTCGCGCCAGTTCGACGTGGTGATGTCGCTCGACTTCCCGGGTCTCCATCGACGGGTCGATGGCTATTACGGCGGCGGCACCGAGCGTTACAAGGTCATCAAGAACTTCACCGCACTGGTCAACGGCAAGGTCACGATCTCCGGCGCCGGCAACTCGTACGGTTGCTTCATCCTGAAGATCACACCCTGACCGCCAGCGGGTTGGGATGGCAGTACTCGGCCGCTGTACAGGTTTGGCGGGAGCTGCCAGCCCGCACGTCATCGGCACGCCGGCCAGGGCTCGGCCATCAACCGGGTCGGGTCTGGCCGGTGCCGCGCACCAGGTACTTGTAGCTGGTGAGCTGCTCGACGCCGACCGGTCCGCGTGCGTGAAGTCGGCCGGTTGCGATGCCGATCTCCGCCCCCATGCCGAACTCGCCGCCGTCGGCGAACTGGGTGCTGGCATTGTGGATGACGATGGCGCTGTCGACCTCGCGCAGGAATCGGCCCGCCGCATCGGCGTCGGTGGCGACGATGCAGTCTGTATGGTGCGAGCCGTAGTGGTTGACATGGGCGACAGCCTCGTCGAGCCCTGCCACCGTCTTCACCGCCAGGATCGCGTCCAGATACTCCGTGTACCAGTCGCGCTCGCTGGCGGCCGTGGCCCGCGGCTCCAGCCGCTGCACCACAGCGTCGCCCCGGATGGCACAGCCTGCCGCGATCAGGGCATCCAAGATGGGCGGCAGCAAGCGCGGCGCTGCGTCCAGGTCGACCAGCAACGTCTCGGTGGACCCGCACACTCCCGTCCGACGCATCTTGCCGTTGACGGCCAGATCGACGGCCATCGCGGGATCGGCCGAACCATGGACGTAGACATGGCAGTTGCCTTCGAGATGCGCCAACACCGGGACCCGGCTCTCGGCCAGCACTCGTTCGATCAGCGAGCGGCCGCCGCGCGGCACGATGACATCGATATGCTCGCTCATCCTCAACAGCATCCCGACTGCCGCCCGGTCCGTGGTGGGAACGAGCTGGATCGCCGCCGCAGGGAGGCCAGCCACCGCGAGACCATGCGCCAGCGCGGCGCCGATCGCCTGGGAGGAGTGGAAGCTCTCCGAGCCGCCGCGCAGCACGGCCGCGTTGCCGGCTTTCAGGCACAGGGCGCCGGCGTCGGCGGTGACGTTGGGGCGGCTCTCGTAGATGATACCGACAACGCCCAGGGGAACGCGCACCCTGGCGATATCCAGGCCATTCGGCCGGCCCCACCGGGCGAGTTCGGCGCCGATCGGATCGTCCAGCGCGGCGATCGTCTCCAGGCCCACCGCCATGGCCTCGACGCGCTTGGGATCGAGCTGCAGCCGATCGAGCATGGCGCTGGCCAAGTTCTTGGCGCGGGCGGCGGCCATGTCGCGGGCGTTGGCGGCCAGGATCACGGGTGCACCGTCACGTAATGCTGCGGCCGCCGCGAGAAGCGCCTTGTCCTTTGCTGCCCGTGGCGCCTGAGCCAGGATCTGCGATGCGGCCCGGGCAGCATCGCCCAGAGCCTGCATTTCGCGCTCGAGCTCGACTTTCAATACGGTCGCCATGATCGATCACCCCATGCCGTCACGCTACGGCGCGCCCGGATGTAGCAAAGGCCCGGCTGACGGCCAAGCGCTTCACCGGCGAGACGGCCTTTCTGCGGGCCGTCGGAGGGTGGTGCGCCTTGATATGGCAGTCCGGCAAGCTATGACCAAGCATAGGGCCGGAGCATGGCCACGGCGGTGGTGGAGGGAGCATGCTGGGAAACACGACAGAGCGTTGGGGTAGCCTGCAGATAGGGCTGCACTGGATGGTGGCGGCACTGATCCTGATCCAGGTTCCGGCCGGATGGGGCATGGTGTTCGCGGCACCGGGACCCACGCAGGACTTCCTGTATGCCGTTCACAAGAATGTGGGCGTGATCGTCTTCATCCTGGCCTGCATTCGCCTTGTCTGGCGCCTGCGGCATCCTGTGCCCTACCTACCGGCAGACCTCCCCGCCTGGCAGTCTGGCGCCGCGCGAGCCACCCACTTCCTGCTCTATCTGCTGCTGTTCCTGATGCCGCTGACCGGCTTTTTCTACACGACACTGAGCGGCTATCCGGTGCCGTTTCTGATGGTTTGGGAACTGTCTCAGTACGTTCCGGTGAACAAGCCCCTGGGGGAATTGTTCAAGGTGGCGCACCTGACGCTGCAGTGGCTGCTGTACGCCATTGTGGTGCTGCATGTCGCGGGCGCGCTGCAGCATCATCTTGTCCGGAAGGACGGCGTGCTGCGGCGGATGATGTCCTCGCGGACGCCGGTGGAGGTCTAGTCACGGGGCGCCGGCGTCCTGGCCCGTCCGAGCAAGCTGGTGCTCGTTCGGACGGGCAGGGGATCCGAGGTCGCGGCCGTCCGCACCCATTCAGCGGAACCAGCCGCGTACGGCACGCTCGACTTCGCTGCGGCTGATCCCGAGATCGTGAAGCGTGCGATCATCCTGTTCCATCAGGAAGCTGATCTCACGTCTGGTCCGATACTCGCGTACGACGGCCGTGCCGACGGCCCGGACAAACCGAGCCAAGCCGGCGGTTGCCCGACGTCCGGAGCCGGCGGCCATAATCAAGGTGGACATTTTAGTCTCCTGGCATCACGGCGAGGCCCTGATTGGCCTCGCGATGCCAGAAGCATGGCCGCATTCGGTTTCGCGCCGATGTCACCGCAGCCGCGGACTGTTTCAATTCCATTTCGGTGCCGGCGGCACCAACCTACCGGTCGACATGCCCGAGGTCGCGGTCCGGATCGAGCCGGTCCCGGATACGCTGCTTCAACGCCTTGGCGTCGGGAAACCCTCCATCGCGCCGGCGTTCCCAGATGGAGACGTCATCGTAGTGGATCTCGAAGGCGCCGCCTGTGCCGGGCACCAGCGCCACCTCCCCCAGATCCTCGGCAAACGTCGACAACAGCTCCTGCGCCATCCAGGCGGCGCGGAGCAGCCAGTTGCACTGGCGGCAGTAAAGGATGGTCACGCGCGGCTTGCTCATGGCTGGAGTCTAGCCGCCCAAACGACATGGCGGCACCCCCTCCGTACGAGGTGTGGCCTCCCGCGCTCTAGCAAGACCGCGCGAGGCCACCACAATGGACCCGAGACTAGGCCTTGAAGCCGTAGAGCTTGGTGATGTTGTCGAGACCTGCCTGATAGACTTCCTGCACGGTCTTCACGACGTCTTTCTCGTTGCCGGTCTTGACGTTGAAGTCACTCGACCATTCGACGGTGCTGGTCCCGTCGCCATTGTCCTTGACCCTGATCTCCGAGAAATAGTCGCTGATGGGCAGGGGGCTCTCGAGAATGGAATAGCGGTAGAGCCGCTCGGTCGGGCTGATCTCCTCAAGCCGCTCGACCAGCTTGGCGCCGCCGATCAGCTGCAACGTCCGGATCGAGCCCTTGTTCTCGCCCTCCGACTCCACCTTTTCCATCATCGGATGCCATTTGCCGATCGCGGCGAAGGATCCCATTGCCTGCCAGAGCTTGTCGGCATTCATGGCCACCGGCGTGGACATGGTGACTTTGGGCATCACTGAACCTCCCTTTATGGCTGGCCTGCGGCCGGCATTCTGCGAGCACACGGCTAAGACGCTTAGCCATCCGTGGCAAGCGGCCTCTTGGCGCACGGTGATGTACTCGTTTTCGCGCGCCGGTGAATGCTCTACGCTAATCAACCACCAAGCTGCCGAAAAGAGCCCCCGCATGCCCAAAAATACCCTGGCCCTTGCCGCCGACCATGCCGGCTACGAACTGAAGAACGCGCTGAAGCTGGTACTGGAGCAGCGCGCGATCGATGTGCTCGATCTGGGCACCCATGATGGGGCATCCGTCGACTATCCGGACATGGCGGGCGCGTTGGCTGCAGTGCTGGACGAGGGTCGAGCCGGTCGTGGGGTTCTGGTCTGTGGCACCGGGATAGGAATCAGTATCGCGGCCAACCGTCACCGTCATATTCGGGCGGCATTGTGTCATGATGTCACGACGGCCCGGCTGGCGCGGCAGCACAACGACGCCAACGTCCTGGTCCTCGGCGCCCGCACGATCGGCACGGAGGTCGCGGTCGATTGCATCGCCGCCTTTCTGGAGACGGGCTTCGAAGGTGGCCGGCACCAGCGGCGGGTAGATAAGCTGGGCTGACCGGCCCCTGTCGCAATTCGTGGCCGCTGCTATAGTCCGCCTCCCCGTGCGGGGAGGTGACGGTCGCCGGAGTCCTTTATGCGCTGCCCATTTTGCGGGTCGGAAGATACCCAGGTAAAGGATTCCCGACCGGTCGACGATGCCTCGTCCATCCGTCGGCGGCGGCAGTGCCCGGGCTGTGGCGCCCGCTTCACGACCTTTGAGCGGGTGCAGTTGCGCGACCTGCTGGTGGTCAAGAAGGATGGAAGACGGGCGCCGTTCGACCGGGACAAGCTCGCGCGCTCCATTCGCATCGCCACGCGCAAGCGCGGCATCGGCGAGGAGCAGATCGAGCGGATCATCAACGGGATCGTGCGCCGGATCGAGACCAGCGGCGAGACCGAGGTCCCGACGACGCGGATCGGCGAGTTGGCCATGGAGAGCTTGGCCAAGCTCGACGAGGTGGCCTATGTCCGGTTCGCATCGGTCTACCGCGATTTCGCGACCTTGCGCGACTTCGAGGAGTTCATCCGCCAGCTGCCGGAAGATCATGACGCCTAGCCGCTTCCGCGACCCGAGACCATCGTGACCCAGGAGTCGGACCGGAGGTTCATGGCCATGGCTCTGGCTCTGGCGGAGCGCGGCCTCGGCAATGTATGGCCGAATCCGGCCGTGGGTTGCGTCCTGGTCAAGGATGGGCGGGTGGTTGGACGGGGTTGGACGCAACCCGGCGGGCGGCCGCACGCCGAGACCGAGGCCATCGCCCGCGCCGGCGCCGATGCGCGCGGCAGCACGGCCTACGTCACCTTGGAGCCATGCAACCACCATGGCCGCACGCCGCCTTGCGTCGACGCCATGCTGGAAGCCGGCATCGCGCGCACCGTCATCGCCGCCGTCGACCCCGACCCGCGCGTGAACGGCATGGGCATCTCGCGACTGCGCGCGGCAGGCATGTCGGTAGTCGTCGGCTGCCGCGAGAGCGAGGCGTGCCGGTTGAACACCGGCTTCTTCCTGCGGATGCAGCATCGACGGCCGTTGGTGGCACTCAAGCTGGCGACCAGTGCCGATGGTCGAATAGCCACGGTCTCGGGCGACAGTCAGTGGATCACCGGTGCTGCGGCCCGTGCCGAGGGGCACCGGCTGCGCCTGCGCCACGACGCGATCCTGGTCGGCAGCGGCACGGCCCTGGCCGACGATCCGATGCTCACCTGCCGACTACCTGGACTCGCCGGCTGCTCGCCCGTGCGCGTCGTGCTCGACCGCCGGCTGCGCCTCGGTGCCGATAGTCGTCTGGTCCGGTCGGCCCGTGACCTGCCGGTCTGGCTGTTTACCAATGCGGCGGACGGCGCCCGCGCCGCGGAGCTGCGGGCAGCAGGGGTGATGGTGGTCCAGCTACGCGAAACCGGCTCTGGCCCCGTGCTGCGCGAGATGTTGGCGACGTTGGCGGAGCAGGGTGTCACGCGCCTTCTGGTCGAGGGTGGTGCCACCCTGGCGACCGCCTTCCTGCGTGAATGTCGTGTCGACAGGCTCTATCAGTTCGAGGCTCCGATGCTGATCGGCGCCGACGGCGTGCCCGCGACCCACGCATTGGACGTAGTCCGGCTGCAGGACGCGGCACGGTGGCGTCGGGTCGAGGAGCGCTTGCTCGGTCCCGACCGGCTGGGCGTGCTGGAGCCGTTGCCGAACACGGGGTGAGAGCGGATGTTCACGGGAATCATCAGCCATGTCGGCGAGGTCGCGGCCGTGCGGGAAATCGCCGGCGGACGCGAGCTGGTCGTCTCGAGCACCATGCCGCTGGCCGACATCGACCTTGGGGCCTCGGTCGCCCATGCCGGCATCTGCCTGACGGTGGTGGCCAAGGACGGGCCGACGCACATGGTCCAGGCATCACACGAGACACTGGCCCGGACCAGCCTCGGCACGTGGCGCCCGGGTCATCGGCTCAATCTGGAGCGGTCGCTTCGGCTGGGTGACGAGCTGGGCGGGCATCTGGTGTTCGGCCATGTCGATGCCGTGGGCGAGATCGCCGGGATCACCCCGGACGGCGAATATTATCGGCTCGAGATTGCAGCGCCGGGCGCGCTGGCGCCGCTGTTTGCGGTCAAGGGCTCGATCGCCGTTGACGGGATCTCGTTGACGGTCAACGAGGCTGGATCCGATCGCTTTGCTGTCACCATCATCCCGCATACCTGGACCCACACCACCCTGGGTGACCGCCGGGTGGGTGATCCGGTGAACCTCGAGGCCGACATGCTGGCTCGCTACGTCGCACGGCAGCTCGCTTTCGCGCCGAAGGCTTGAGCGGCGGCGGGGATCGCCTACCTCTGGAGCGGTCCGCTGCACGCTGAGGAGTTCGTTCGATGGCCGGAGTCGGGGCTGATGCCGACGTGCCCCGTTTGCCGGGTGCGCGTATCTTGGTCGTCGAAGCGCGGTTCTATGCCCAGATCAACGATCTGCTGGTGAGCGGCGCCAGGGCCGTACTCAATACGGCTGGTGCCGAGGTCGATCATGTGGTGGTCCCGGGCGCGCTGGAAATCCCGGCCGCCGTCGCCATGGCGCACGCCTCGGGGCAGTTCGACGGCTTCGTGGCGCTCGGGTGCGTCATCCGCGGCGAGACTACGCACTACGAGCTCGTTTCCGGCGAGAGCTGCCGTGGCCTCATGGACCTTGGTGTCCGCGAGCGTCTGGCCATCGGCAACGGCATCCTGACCGTCGAGAACGAGTCGCAGGCATTGGAGCGCGCAGATCCGTCCCGGCAGGACAAGGGTGGAGGCGCCGCAGCGGCCGCTCTGGCACTGGTGGCCTGGCGGCGCCGGATGGCGGAGAACGTTGCATGAGCCGCCCCGGCATCAAGCCGATCCTGAACCGCCGCCGGGCCGCGCGTTTCGCGGCCGTACAGGCGCTCTACCAGGTCGATCTGCTGGGCGAGCGCCCTGAAGTCGTCTGTCGGGAGTTCGGCGAGCATCGCCTGAGCCGCCTGTTCGAATATGTAGAGGAGGATGGGCCGTCGCCCGACGTCGACCGTGAGTGGTTCCAGATCCTGGTCAAGGGCGCCTGGGCGGCCCATGTTCGGCTCGATCCCGAGCTCGAGAGCAGTCTTGCCGAAGGCTGGACGCTGGCCCGCTGTGGTTACCTCCTGCGGGCCTGCCTGCGGGCAGGTGCCTTTGAGCTCGCCGAGCGCACCGACGTCCCGGTCAAGGTCGTGATCAACGAGTATGTCGAGCTCGCCCACCTGTTCTTCGACGCCAGCGAGCCGGCCTTCGTCAACGCCGTGCTCGATCGCCTGGCGGCGCGCTTGAGGGCGGTGGAACCAAGCTCGTGACGCGCATGGGCGAGTTCCAGCTGATCGAGCGCCTGCTGGAGCCCCTTGCACGCGACTTTCCTGGCGCCCTCGGGCTCACCGACGATGCTGCTCTGGTCGATGTGCCCGCCGGTCTTCAACTGGTGATCGCCAAGGATGCTATGGTGGCCGATGTCCACTTCCTGGCGGACGACCCGGCGGAGCAGGTGGCGGGCAAACTGCTGCGGGTCAACCTGTCCGACCTGGCGGCCATGGGTGCCGACCCACTGGGCTATCTGATGGTTCTGGCACGGTCGCCCGCCATCGACGATGCATGGCTGAGCCGCTTCGCCGCCGGATTGCTGGCCGATCAGCGTCGCTTCGGCTGCCATCTGCTCGGCGGTGACACCGTCTCGACGCCCGGGCCGCTGACCTTGACCCTCACCATCCTGGGCACGGTTCCCAAGGGGCAGGCGCTGCTGCGGTCGGGTGCGAGGCCGGGCGACGACATCTGGGTCTCGGGTACGCTTGGCGATGCGGCGATCGGCCTACGTGTTCTCCGCGGGCTCGCGGTTGCCGAGGATGAAGCGCTGGCGCTGGTGGATCGTTACCGGACCCCGCGACCGCGCCTGGCGCTCGGCAGGGCGCTGCGGGGCCTCGCCACTGCTGCCATCGACGTCTCCGACGGGCTGGTGGCCGACCTGGGCCACATCTGCACGACGTCGGTCGTCGCGGCGACCCTTGACGCTACGGCCCTGCCGCTCTCGCCCGTGGCGCGTGGGGTGCCGGGGGCGCGCGAGGCCGCCTTGGCCGGTGGCGACGACTATGAGCTGCTGTTCACCGCATCTGCGGATCGGCGCCTCGAGATCGCGGCCCTGGTCGCGCATCTCGATCATGCGCTGACGCGAATCGGTACCATCAGTGCGGGCTCGGGCGTGAAGGTGCACGATGGCACAGGCAACCAGATTGTCGTCGAGCACGGGGGGTGGAGTCATTTTTGATGGCCTCTTCACCCGGCGACAAACAGGTCAGGCTGGCAGCGTCGTGACGGTCTAGCCAGGCTATGGATGCATCGTCGGTCGCCCAGCTTCAGGCCTGGCTGATTGCCGACGGCTATCTGCTCCTTCTGCCGCTGTCCATCCTCGAAGGCCCGATCGTCACCGTTCTCGCCGGCAGTATCACGGCTGGAGGTTTTCTCAATTCCTGGACGGTCTTGGGCATCGTGGTGCTGGGAGATCTGATCGGCGACACGGTGTTCTATTCGCTGGGCCGGTGGGGCACTTCCTTTCTCATGCGTTATAGTAGCGGATGGGTCGGATTGACTCCGGCCAAGTTGGCGCAACTCCGGTCGCGCTTTGCCGCCAGGGGCCGCAGCACGCTGGTCGTCGGCAAGCTCACGCACTCCATCGGTGCACTGGTGTTGGTCGCAGCCGGCGCGGCACGGATGAACTATCTTGAATTCCTGCTGATCAACCTCGTCACGACGATCCCTAAATCCGCGATCCTTCTGCTGGTCGGCTATTATCTGGGGCAGGGGCTGCAGCACCTGACGGGCAGCTTCGCCTATTTGCCGCTGATCATGCTGCTGGTCGGCGCCGTGCTGATCATCGTCATCTTCGCAAGGCGCGAAACCCGGTCGCCGATGCCGTGAGGATCGCCGTCTTCTCCGACCATTTCCATCCTGAGCTTGGGGGCATCCAGGATTCGATCGAAGCACTGGCCGCCGCTCTGGCGGACCGAGGCCATCGGGTGGATTTCTACGCGCCGCGCTATTCCGCGGCGGATTATCGGCGCGGCGGGGTGCCACGGAACGATCCCGACCTCGGCCCCAATGTGCGCATCTTTCGATTGCCATCGTTGCCCGTCCCCAGTTCGACCGCCCAGTCCCGGCTGGTGGTGCCGCGCCCATGGGCGTGGATGCGGCTTCTTGGGGCGTCGCGGCCCGATGTCATTCATACCCAGACCTTCTTCGGCGTCGGCCTTGAGGCAATGATCGTAGGAAAGCTGCTGAACATACCAGTTGTCGGTACCAATCATATGGCGATCAAGGCATTCGATGCCTACCTTCCGGTAAAGATGAAGTGGGCCGTGCGCTATGTTGTCTGGTACTATAATCGTTGCGATTTTGTGACAGCGCCGTCAGTGTCGGTGTTCAACGATCTTGATTTGTTGCCTCAGTCGCCGCGCCATGCGGTAATATCAAATCCTATTGACATAAAAACCTTTTCCGTCATAACATCAGATCGTCGATGTAGTTTGAAGGCTGAGCTTGGCTTTGGCGATACGACGCTCTGTTATGCGGGCCGTCTGGGCATCGAGAAGAATATCGATGCCATCATTCGTGCACTGCCCCTAGTGCGTCGTCACTTCGGGTCCGTCGAGCTTGTGGTGGCGGGCCACGGATCGCACCTGGACCAGCTTCGCAAGCTCGCAGCAGAACTGGGCGTCGACCGTCATGTCCGATTCCTCGGTACCCTCGACAAGAGCGATCTCGCCAAGGTGTTTCAGGCTTCGGAACTATTTGTCACGATGAGCACTTCAGAGACGCAAGGTATGGCGATGCTGCAGGCCATGGCTTGTGGCCAGCCGGTGATCGGGGCGCATAGTCGTGCTTTGCCCGAGTTCATCGATGCCACGAGTGGATTGACCGTCCCGCCTGACGACCACGTCGCTCTTGCAGAGGGCATTGTCACACTGTTGGCGAACGGCGAGCAGCGCCGGAATTTGGGTCAAGCTGCTGCCGTTCACGCCAGCCAGTTTGCGACCGGTGCGGTCGCCGATCGGTGGGAGAGTTTGTATTGGAAGCTGAGCCAGCACGAGGCGACGGTGTGAGCGCTCGCGTAAGTTTTGTGGTGCCGGCCTTCAATGAAGAGGCGCTACTGCCACGGACTCTTGCTGCCATACAGCGTGCGATCAGTCGCACAGGATGTTCGGCCGAGATTATCGTCGTCAACAATGCCAGCACCGACGGGACAGGCGGCGTTGCCCGACAGTTTCCGGGGGTAAGGGTCGTGGACGAGCCGGTCAAAGGCCTCGTGCGCGCCCGGCAAGCAGGTTTTCTTGCGGCTGAAGGCGACCTGATTGCGAACATCGACGCCGATACCATCCTCCCGGACGCATGGTTGCCGCAGGTCATTGCCGCATTCGCGGACAATCCCAAACTGGTCGCGCTTAGCGGCCCGTACAACTATTATGATGTACCTCGGCACGTGAACCTGATGGTGCGGTTGTTCTATATCGCTGGTTATGGGGTCAATCTGGTAAATCGGCTGCTACTCGGTGTCGATTCGATGCTGCAGGGCGGCAATTTCGTGGTGCGGCGTTCCGCGCTGGAGGCGATTGGTGGCTATAGCGCCGACTTCAGCTTCTACGGCGAAGACACGGATCTTGCTCGGCGGTTGAACGCGGCAGGTGAAGTCCGCTGGACCTTCGCCCTGGGAGCCGGTTCGTCCGGTCGCCGACTTCAGGTAGAAGGTTTGTTCCGTACCGGGGCCCGGTATGCGCTCAATTTCCTCTGGGCGACCTATTTCCGCCGGCCATTCACGCAGGGCTGGAGCGATCTCCGCCAAAACCCGTTCTCGCCCTGATCAATGTCAGCGGCGTGTAGCGGCCCCAGGCAGCTGTGCTTTCGTCTGTTCGAACAACCGTAGCACGTCGCTCCTCCGGAACAGCTCGGTGCCGGGCGTCATGGCGGCGGCTGCACCGCCGGCAATACCGAAGGCGAACGCTTCTTCCACAGGCATGCCCGTGGCCAGCGCCCAAACCATCGCCCCGATGAAGCTGTCGCCGGCACCCACCGCACTCTTGGTGTCGACGGACGGACTGTTGAGCCGCAAGGTCAGATCACGCGTCGCCAGCACCGCCCCTTCGGCCCCCAACGTCAGCGCCACGATCTCGGCCCTGCCGCTATCGACTACCTCGCGGGCCAGCGCCTCCTCATCTGCGGGCGACGTGGCCTTGCGGCCGAGCAGATGCTCCAGTTCGCGCCGACTGGGCTTGACCAGATGGACGCCCACGAGCAGGGCCTGGTGCAGTGCTGCCCCAGAACTGTCCAGCACGACCTTGCCGCCACGTTCCTTCACCTGCCGCGCCACGCGCGCGTAGAAGTCGGCGGGCAGGCCCCGGGCGAGGCTGCCGCTGGCGACAAACCAATCGCCGTCAATGATCGAGAGCACCTCGAGGCAATTGCGCCACTCCGCCTCGCTGATCTCTGGCCCTTCGGGGGTGAAGCGGAACTCGTGCCCGGTGCTGCGCTCGAAGACCGTATGGCTGACGCGGGTCAGGCCGGCGATCGGAACACGTACCGCGGCGATCCCGCTATGCTCGATGAGCCCCTCCAGGGCCTGGCCGGTGATGCCTCCCGCGAGGTAGAACGCAACTGCTTCGCCGCCCAGCTCCCGAATAGCCCGCGCAACATTGAGACCGCCTCCGCCGGGATCGTAGCGTTCGTCGCGCGTGCGTACCTTGCGCATCGGGACGACTTCGTCGGTTACGCAGGCGGCGTCGATGGCCGGGTTCACAGTCAGCGTAACGATCGGTTTCATGCGGCCAGCTATAGGCGATGCAAGTGCTGCACGCGAGCCTGAAGGCTACTCTCAGCCCTTGCTGCCGGTGATGGATTCGGCGACCGGCGTGGCCTCCGGCTCCACCGGCAGGTCCTCAAGGACGCGGCAGTTCGACGCCGCGCAGTTCTTGAGTTCAGCCAGCCGCTCAGCCAGTGCCGCCACCAACGACGGAGCCGCGCTGCGGATGCTATTGTCGAGCTGATACGGATCCGTTTGCAGATCGTACAACTCGCGTTCGCCGGTGCCATACTCGACATAAGTATGGGCGGAGGTGCGGATGGCATCGATGATCGCGTTGCCGGTCAGCTCGTGCGTCTCCATCTGCCTGCGCTCGATCAGGAAACTGCGGCGCCACGCAGACTGGGGCTTGGTCAGCAGCGGCAGCAGGGACCGACCGTCGATGAAGCTGGGCGGCTCGACGCCGGCGATCGCGGCGAAGGTTGGCGCCAGATCGTTGTTCAGCACCATGGGCTCCAGCCGCTGTCCGATGGGCACACCCGGTCCGCGGACCACCATCGGGACGCGGATGTCCTCCTCATAGGCGGTCGTCTTGCCGACGAAGAGTCGATGCTGGCCCATGTGGAAGCCATTGTCGGAGGTATAGAAGACATAGGTGTTGGCGAGTCTTCCGGTCTCCTCGAGAGCGCCCACCACGGTCGCCACCAGATCATCGACAGCCCGCAACGCCCGCAGCCGTTCCCGATTGTGCCGGGTCAGCGCCTCCTTCTGCCAGGGTGCCAGCGGCGGCATGTCGCCGACATAAGACGGCTTGTCGCTGACGTCCGGCTCGTCGAAGGAAGGCGACGTGGGCAGGACCGCATCGGCGTAGAGATTGGCGTGGCGTGACGTGGGAGTCGACGGGCTGTGCGGATCGAGGGGCGCGATATACAGCAACAGCGGCTGGCTGGCGTCGGTTCGGCGGATGACGTCGGCGGCCTTGGCCGCGAGCACGTCCGTCAGATGGTCTTCCGGCCGATGGCCATACGCCACCACCTTCCCGTTTTCATTGAGCGTATAGTCGAAGTTCCGGAATTTGCCGCCGACGCCGTACCATTCGTCCCAGCCCGGTGCCGGCGGGTGTTGCTCGGGCTCGTACCCGTTCATGAGTTTGCCCACTAAGGCGGTCCGGTAGCCGGCTTCCTGCAGCCAGGTGGCGATGGTCGAGTCGCCCAGACCCAAGGCCTTGAACTTCTCGTAGCCGCCCGACGGCCATTCATTGCCTTCGATGCGATGGTTGTGCGGGTACTGGCCGCGTAAGGTTGTGGCCCGCGACGGACAGCAGAAGGAGTAGCTGACGAAATAGTTGGCGAACGTGGTGCCCTGGTCCTCGATCAGCGCCTTGGTTTTCTCCATCACCCAATGTGAGGCAACGTCCGCATCGTCGCTAAGGATGAAGACGATGCTCGGGCGCAGCACGGACGCCGGCTCCGCTACTGCGGGCGAGGCCCTTGTCCCGCCGACCGCCGCTACCACCAGTACCACCATTGCAATCAGGTTGCGCATCTGGCTCATCCTCGTTCCGCCGCCGCACTGACCTTGTACAGGTTACCAAAAGCTAGGGCGCTACACATCTCCTTTTTCTACTATCAAGTTTATTTGAAATGATGAAAACTCTTGCTGGTTGAGGAATCTCAAGGTCGAAGTTAAGCCTGCCGGCCGTATATGATGATATATGCATAGAATGACGCCGCTGAACCAGCCGACGATTTTTCCAGTCGGTTCATGATGTTGTCGCCGGCAGAACGATATCATTTCCAGCGTCCGCTGCTGCCGACCTGTCTTTGCCGCATGGATCCCCTGCGGGACGATGTGGAACGGTTTGTACGTCTGTGCGTTACGAGAGCCACAGTGGTCACTTGTTTGGCTGCTTCAAAGGGATGGAAATTCCGATGCACGGATCGTCTGGGGCAGGGGGCCGCCTGGCCTATATGGCCGCGTGTTTCGTTGCCGTGGCAGTACTGGGCTTCGTCGCCGGGAGCATAACGACCCTGAACGATGTCGGTCCGGCCCGGGTGGTGGAGAATGCTTACCGGGCGGGAACAGCACTCTACAGCAAAGTCACCCAGTACAGCGATCCGCTGCAGTTCGACCTGTGGCGGCCAGCCCGAACCGAGCAGCGTGGGGTCACACTCTACGAGCCGGGGCAGACACAGGACGGACTGACGCTCTACACGTCGGGTCATGACCAGAAGGCTCGTCTGATCGACATGGGCGGCCGAGTGGTGCGGGAATGGGGAGTGCCGTTCAGCCAGATCTGGGACAAGACGGCGGCCGTGAAATCACCGCAGCCCGATTCGCATGTCTATATCGAGAGGACCTATCTCTATCCCAATGGCGATCTCCTGGCGCTGTACGTGGCCGTTGGCGACACGCCCTGGGGCTATGGTCTGGTCAAATACGATAAGGACTCCAACATCATCTGGAAGTACCTGGCGCACGTGCACCATGACCTGAGCGTGGCGCCGGATGGCAGGATCTTCATCTTGACCCAGGAAATCGGTCAGGACGACATCCCCGATTATCCCCATCTCCGCGCACCTCGTATCGACGACTATATTGCGGTCCTGTCGCCCGAAGGTCAGGAACTGAAGAAGATTCGCGTGCTGGACGTGCTCATGCGCTCGCCTTACGCGCGGCTACTCGATACCGTCCCCTGGTACATTCAAAAGGGTGCTGGCGACTACCTGCACACCAATTCCATCGAGGTGCTCGATGGCAATAATACGAGCAAGCTCCCGATGGCGACCGCTGGTCGGCTGCTGCTGTCGTTCCGCGAGATCGGCACCATCGCCATCCTCGATCCGATGAGCGAGGAGATCGTCTGGGCGACGCGTGGTCCCTGGCTGCGTCAGCACGATCCCGATCTGCTGGCCAACGGCAACATCCTGCTGTTCGACAATCAGGGCAATGTCGGACCTGGCGGCATCACGCGGGTGATCGAGATCGATCCCCGTACACAGGAGATCGTCTGGACCTATGCCGGCACGCCCGAGGAACCGTTCGAGAGCGAAGTGCGCTCGTCGGAGGTCCGGCTCGCCAACGGCAACACCTTGATCACGGAATCCGACGGCGGGCGCCTCTTCGAGGTCACCCGGTCCGGCAAGACGGTATGGAACTACGTCAATCCCGTTCGTGCCCAGCGGCAAAAAGATGGCCAGGAGGTAATCCCGATCGTCTCATGGGCCGAGCGTATCGATCCCTCCACCTTGGACCCAGCGGTGCTGCAGGAGCCGGCGCAGATATCGAGCCGGCCGGCTACAGCCGCTCCCAAAGGGTGATCGGACTCAGTCGAGCCCGTCCAGCACCTCGCCTACCTTCGTCATGATCTCGTCGATCTGGGGCTTGGTGACAATCAGCGGCGGCGACATGGCCAGCGTGTCTGCGGTGATACGCAGCATGACGCCCTTGTCGCAGGCCGCGATCATGGCGTCATAGGCGCGCTCGCCCGGCTTGCCGGGTCGGGAGCTGAGTTCCACCGCCCCCATCAGCCCAATGTTGCGGATATCGATCACGTTCGGGCTGCCGCGCAGGCCGTGCAGTCGCTCTTCCCAATAGGGCGTGAGCTCTTGTGCTCTCTGGAACAATCCATCTGCTTTATATGTTTCTAATGTAGCCAGCGCCGCCGCGCAGGCGAGCGGATGTGCGGAGTAGGTGTAGCCGTGGAACAGTTCGATGGCTTTCTCACTGCCCGCAGCTGGTCCATGTACGATGGCATCGTGGATATGCTTGCGCGCCATCACGGCACCCATCGGCACGGTTCCGGAGGTCAGCCCCTTGGCCGTCGTCACCAAGTCGGGAAGAACGCCGAAATACTCGGCGGCCGAGCCGGTGCCGAGGCGGCCATAGGCCGTGATCACCTCGTCGAAGATCAGCAGGATGCCATGCTTCTCGGTGATCGCCCGCAGCCGCTCCAGGTAGCCGGCGGGCGGCGGATAGACGCCGATCGAACCCGCCACCGGCTCGACGATCACCGCGGCGATGGTCGATGCGTCGTGCAGCGCGATCAGCCGCTCGAGCGCATCCGCCAGCTCAGCGCCGTGTGGCGGCAGTCCGCGGCTGAAGGCATTTTTCTCCAGATCCAGTGTGTGCGGCAGATGATCGACGCCGGTCAGAAGCGAGCCAAAGAACATGCGGTTCTTGACCATGCCGCCGACCGAGATGCCGCCGAACCCGACACCATGGTAGCCGCGCTCGCGCCCGATCAGCCGGGTTCGCGTCCCCTGGCCGATGGCACGCTGGTAGGCGAGCGCGATCTTCAGGGCCGTATCGACCGATTCCGAGCCCGAGTTGGTGAAGAACGCGTGGTCGAGGTCGCCGGGAAACAGATGCGCCAGTCGCGATGCGAGCTCGAACGCCTTGGGGTGGCCCCACTGGAAGCTGGGAGCGAAATCCAGCTCGGCGGCCTGCTGCCTGATCGCCTCGACGATGCGCGGGCTGGCATGGCCGGCATTGCAGCACCAGAGGCCCGCCGTCGCATCCAGCACCTGCCGACCATCGGTCATGGTGTAGTGCATGCCGGCGGCGCGAGCGATCAGCCGCGGCTGAGCCTTGAAGTGCCGGTTGGATGTGAATGGCATCCAGAACGCCTCGAGGTCGTTCGGCGCCCCCTGGTCTGCGGTCAGCATCAAGTCTGCCCTTCGCTGCAACGGGTCTGGGTCGGTGACTGCTGCAGCATGTCGGAACATGACCGGGCCAGCCAGACCGATGTTGGACATGGCTACCGTTCCGACAATCGTTGGGCACGCTGGTGCTGATCAGCATCTTCGCCCCGCCTTCGGTGATGCTGCTGGATGTCACCGCGCTGAGTGATGTTTTCGCCGAGGCCAACCGCGTCGCGGGTGTGGCCGTCTATCGGCTACAGGTGATCAGCGAAGCCTGCACTCCTCTGGTCACCGCATCAGGGCTGCGCCTCTTGCCGGATCGGCTCACGCGCGATCCGGATGAGCCGGCCGACACTCTGTTCGTCACGGGCCCTTTGGCGGTACCGGAGCCGCCTGGTTCAGCTCTTCAAGCATGGTTCCGGTGTCAGGCTGCCGCCGCCCGACGTTTTGGTGCGGTGCGGACGGGGGTATTTCTTCTCGCCGCCTCGGGCCTACTGGACGGTCGTCGGGTGACGACGCATTGGCGTCATGCCGATCAGCTGGCCTCCCGATTCCCTGCCGTCATTGTCCAGCCGGGCCGCATCTTCGTCCGGGACGGACGCCTGTTCACTGCCGCCGGTGCGGCTGCGGGTATGGATCTCGCCCTGGCGCTGGTGGAGGACGATCTGGGCGCCGCTGCCGCCACGACGGTAGCCAGGCAACTGACCATGGCGGTGCGGCGGGATGGTGGCCAGGCGCAACTCAGCGTGCAGTTGGCGAGCCAGCTCGCCACGCGGCCATCGATTCAGGAGGTGGTGGCGTGGATCCGCGCAGATCCCAGCCGGGATCTGTCGATTGCCGAGCTCCGTCGTCGGGCCGCCATGAGCGAGCGCAACTTTGCGCGAGTGTTCCGGCAAGAGACCGGCATGACGCCGGCCGAGTTCGTGGAATCCACACGCGTGGACACGGCACGACGCTTGCTCAGAGACACTGGGCTCCCGCTCAAGTCGATTGCCGTGGAGTGTGGCTTCGGCAGTGCGGATGCATTGCGCCGGGCCTTCGTGCGCCGCCAGGGCGTAACGCCTGCTTCATATCGTTCGCGTTGGTCCGGCTATCCGTCAGCTCCGGATCACTGAGCACGCATCGTCGGCATAGGATCATTCTGGATTGGTTCTTTGGCCGATTTCTACTTCAGATTGGCCGAATCTGGGGCGAGGGTTCGGTTGCCGCCGATCAATCGGCGTGCGCAAATCTCTGCATGCCGGCGAACGCGGCTGGAGCGAGGGGGAAAATGCTGGCGCAGGAATGGGATGGTGCAATCGCAGTGGGCCGCAAGCCGCCGATGGCGACAGATCGCCACGTGGCGGCAAGGTTGCGGCGTCGCCGGCTCATGCTCGGGCTCACTCAGCAGGAGATGGCGGAGCTGATCGGAGTCACGTTCCAGCAAGCGCACAAATATGAAACCGGCATGAACCGCATCTCTGCGGGCCGTCTCTATCAGATAGCCGAGGCGCTCGGGGTGAGTGTCGCCTATTTCTTTCAGGGGCTGGGCGATGGTCAGAGTGATGTTCTGCCGCAGCAGGAGCGTTTGATGCTCGATCTGGGCCGCAACTTCATTCGTATGTCCAACCCTACGCTGCAGGCCGCACTGTGCCACATGGCGAAGGTGCTGGCTCAGTCGGAACAATCGCCTGAGCCGGGCGAGACCATCGCCAGCTGAGACGGTGCGGGGTCGTTCACATGTCGCCCAGTTCGCGCTAGAACTCCGGCATGTATACCGAGACGACCCGTTCGATCCGCATCGCCGTCGAGCCGTTCTACGTGGCCGACCAGTCCGAGCCCAACAAGGAGCGATGGGTGTTCGGCTATAGGGTCAGGATCGAGAACGTGGGCGGCGAGACCGTGCAACTGCTGACCCGCCACTGGCGGATCACCGACGGCCGCGGCCATGTGGTCGAGGTTCGGGGCGAGGGCGTGGTCGGCGAGCAGCCGCTGCTCGAGCCGGGTGAATCGTTCCAGTACACCAGCGGCACACCGCTGCCGACGCCGACCGGTATCATGGACGGCAGCTACCAGATGATCACCGGCGACGGTGAGCGGTTCGACGTCACCATCCCGGCGTTCTCGCTCGATGCCCCGGGGGTGAAGCGGGCGGTGAACTGACCTTGCACGCCGATATTTCCCGGCACGCGCGCTGAACCGGTAGCTCCCCGCTCAAGCTCGTCATCGATACGCTCGACGGGGTAGTCTTTCGCGGCATGTATCCGCATGCAAGGCGCGTCGTTGCTCGGCACATCGACCATCGGGCCATGCCCCAAGGCGCCGGGAGCAGATGGCAGTGCACGGCCTTCTGGCCGGTCGGCGCCCAGATCGCATGCTCGCCTGCACCAAGCCTATGTGCTACCCACCCGTCGTCGTCACCGTGCGAAAGCCGCTGCCTTGCCTCATCTCGCCCATCCGCCGCTCACCATCCTGCTCGCCGGCCCGCGCGGGTTCTGTGCCGGCGTCGAGCGCGCGATCGACATGGTCAAGGAGGCCCTGCGCAAGAACGGCCCGCCGGTCTATGTCCGCCACGAGATCGTCCACAACCGCCACGTGGTCGACGAGTTGCGCAGCATGGGGGCCGTGTTCGTCGACGAGCTGGACGAGGTGCCGGACGACGGCCTGGTCGTGTTCTCGGCGCACGGCGTGCCGAAGAGCGTGCCCGCCGAGGCCCGCCGGCGGCGGCTGCTGTTCGCCGATGCGACCTGCCCGCTGGTCTCCAAGGTCCATCGGGAGGTGGAGCAGCATCAGAAGGCCGGCCGCACCGTGCTGCTGATCGGTCATGCCGGGCACCCCGAAGTCGTCGGCACCATGGGGCAGGTGGCGCCGGGCTCGGTGCTGCTCGTGGAAACCGTGACCGAGGCCGAGACCGTAGTGGTGCCGGATCCGGCGGCGCTCGCCTACTCGACGCAAACCACGCTGTCGTTGGCCGATACCGCCGCCATCGTGGCCGTGCTGCGCCGGCGCTTCCCGCTGATCGACGGGCCGCGCAACGAGGATATCTGCTACGCCACGACGAACCGGCAGCGCGCCGTCGCGGCGATCGCCCCGCGTGCCGAGCTGTTTCTGGTCGTCGGTGCCCCCAATTCGTCCAATTCCGTCCGGCTGGTCGAGGTCGCGCGTAACGGCGGCAGTGCCCGCGCGCACCTGATCACATCGGCTGCCGACATCGACTGGGCCTGGCTGGACGGTGTGCGGACGCTGGGCGTCTCGGCCGGCGCGTCCGCGCCGGAGCTGCTGGTCGAGCAGGTCGTCGAATCCTGCCGCGAGCGCTTTGCGGTTACCGTCGAGGAAGTCCGCGTCGCCGACGAGAATGTCAGCTTCCGAGCCCCGCCGATCCCGCTGGCAAGGCGGGCGTCCTGATCCGGTGGCCGTCTATACTGAGGTCTCACCCGCCGCCCTTGCGGCGTTTCTAGCCGACTACGAGCTGGGCGCGCCGGTGGACCTGGAAGGGATCACCGAGGGTGTCGAGAACTCCAACTTCCGCCTCTCGACCGAGCAGGGCCGCTACATCCTGACGATCTACGAGAAGCGGGTCGAGGCTGCCGACCTGCCGTTCTTCCTCGGCCTGATGGAGCACTTGGCCCGACATGGACTGCCGTGTCCGCTGCCGGTGCATGGGCGGGACCGCCAGGCACTGCGCCAGCTCGCGGGCAAACCTGCGGCCATCGTCAGCCTGCTGGACGGGCGCTGGCCGCGGCGCATCACGGTCGAGCGCTGCGCTGCGTTGGGCGAAGCCTTGGCCGATCTGCATCTGGCGGCCAGCGATTTCACCCTGACACGGGCCAACGCCCTTTCCGTGGCCGGCTGGCGCACGCTGTTCGATGCCTGCCGCGGTCAAGCCGACACGGTCGAACCAAATCTTAGCGACGAGATCGCGGCCGACCTCGGCGACATTGCCGGCCACTGGCCGCGAGACCTTCCCGCCGGCGTGATCCATGCCGACCTGTTCCCCGACAATGTCTTCTTCGCCGGCGACCGGGTGACCGGCATCATCGACTTCTACTTCGCCTGCAACGATCTGCTGGCCTATGACATCGCCATCTGCATCAATGCCTGGTGCTTCGAGCCCGATGGCTCGTTCAACCTGACCAAGGCGCAGGCGCTGCTCCAGGGCTACCGGCGGCATCGTCCACTGACGGCGGCCGAGCTCGCCGCGCTGCCGGTCCTCGCCCGTGGTGCCGCCCTGCGCTTCCTGCTGACCCGGCTCTACGACTGGCTGCATCGGGTCGAGGGCGCCATGGTCAAGCCCAAGGATCCGCGGGAATACCTGCGACGGCTGCGCTTTCACCGCCAGGCCAGCGGCCCCGCCGCCTACGGCCTCGCATGACCGACATCGCGGCCGATGACGAGCCGGTCGAGATCCACACCGACGGTGCCTGCAGCGGCAATCCCGGCCCCGGCGGCTGGGGTGCGATCCTGGCCTGGAAGGGCAAGCGCCGCGAGCTGTCCGGCGGCGAACGGCTGACCACCAACAACCGCATGGAGCTGATGGCGGCGATCGCCGCCCTGGAAACGCTGAAAAGACCGAGTCGGGTCCGCCTGTTCACCGACAGCCAGTATTTGCGCAAGGGCATCACCGAGTGGATCGATGCCTGGCGCAGGCGCGGCTGGCGCACGGCCGACAAGAAGCCGGTCAAGAACCAGGACCTGTGGGAGCGCCTGGACACCGCCCGACGGACTCACCAAGTCGACTGGCGCTGGCTCAAGGGTCATGCCGGCCACGTCGACAACGAGCGCTGCGACGAGCTGGCGCGCGACGAGATCAGGCGTCTACGCGAGCGGTAGGGCGGAGCGCCTGGCCCTCGAGCATCCTGGCCAGGTAAAGATAGATGACCGGCGTGGTGTAGAGCGTGAGCAGCTGGCTCACGCTGAGCCCGCCGACGATGGCGTAGCCGAGCGGCTGGCGCAGCTCGGAACCGGTGCCGTGGCCCAGCATCAGCGGCACGCCCGCGAGCAATGCTGCCATCGTGGTCATCAGGATCGGGCGGAAGCGCAGGAGGCAGGCCTCGCGGATCGCGTCGGGCGCGGACAGGCCCTGGCGCTCGCGCTGGATGGCGAAGTCGACGATCATGATGCCGTTCTTCTTCACGATACCGATCAGAAGAATCATGCCGATCAGGGCGATGATCGAAAAATCGAAGTCGAAGGCCCAAAGCATGATCAGCGCGCCGAGACCGGCGGACGGCAGGGTCGACAGGATGGTGAGGGGGTGAACGTAGCTTTCGTAGAGCACGCCCAGAATGACGTAGATGACCAGCAGTGCCGCGGCCACCAGATAGGGCTCGCTCGCCAGCGACGATTGGAAGGCCTGGGCATTGCCCTGAAAGGTGCCGATGAGCGTCGCGGGCGTGCCGAGCTCCTGCTCGGCACGGTGAATGGCCTCGACGGCCTGGCTCAGCGCCACGCCGGGTGCCAGGTTGAAGGAGAGCGTCACTGCGGGAAACTGAGACTGGTGGTTGATGGCCAGCGCGGTGGTCGGCAACGAGGTCCATTTGGCGAGCACGTTCATCGGTACCTGCTGACCGGTGAGCGGCGACTTGATGTAGAGCTGCTCCAATGCATGCGGTGAGTTCTGGAGCTCGGGCAGCAGCTCGAGGATCACATGGTAGCTGTTCAGCTGGGTAAAGTACTGTGTCACCTGCCGCTGGCCGAAGGCGTCGTAGAGTGTGTTGTCGATGTCGGCGGGACTGATGCCGAAGCGGGCAGCCTGGTCGCGGTCGATGGTGAGGGTCAAGGTAGCACCCGACTGCTGCTGGTCGCTGGCCAGCCCCGTCAGCTCGGGTAATGTCGTGAGCTTGGCCAGCAGCTTCGGCGCCCAGGTGTTCAGCTCGTCGATATTGCCGTCCTGTAGGGTGTACTGGAACTGGGTACGGGCGACCCGGCCGCCCACGTTCAGATCCTGCGACGCCTGAAGGAACAGTGCAGCGCCTTCGACCTGTGCAAGCTGCTTCTCCAGCCGTGTGATGATCTGGAACGCCGAAGCGCTGCGCTGGTCGAGCGGCTTCAGCGTGATGAACATGCGTCCGTCGTTCATCGTCTGCCCGCCGGTGGCACCGATGGTCATGCCTACCGAGGCGACATCCGGGTCGGCCATCACGATCGCACCCAGCGCGCGATGGTGCTCGGCCATCTCGGCAAAGGACGTATCCTGTGCTGCCTCGGAGACGCCGATGATCAGCCCCGTGTCCTGCGGTGGGAAGAAGCCCTTGGGAATGGCGTAGAACAGCCCGCCGGTCGCGAGCAATGCGCCGATGAAGACCGCGAGCGTAGCACGATGATGGCGAAGCGCGGCATCGAGCGACCGCTGATAGGCCGACAACAGGGTCTCGAAGGCACGCTCGGAGAGGAGATAAAGCCGGCCATGCTGTTCCGTGCCCTTCTTCTTGAGGAACAGCGCGCACAAGGTGGGGGTCAGCGAAAGGGAGACGAAGGCGGACATCACGATGGTGATGGCGACCGTGATCGAGAATTCCCGGAACAGGCGCCCCACCAGCCCGCCCGTGAACAGGAGTGGGATGAACACCGCGATCAGCGACAGGCTGATCGACAGGATGGTGAAGCCGATCTCGGCCGAGCCGTCGAGGGCGGCCTGAAGCGGGGTTTTGCCCATCTCCAGATGGCGCTCGATGTTCTCCAGCATCACGATGGCGTCGTCGACAACGAAGCCGACGGCGATGCTGAGGCCCATCAGCGAGAGATTGTCGAGGCTGTAACCGAGCGCCTCCATCGCGGCGAACGTTCCGATGATGGCAAGCGGGACCGCCGCGGACGGGATGAGCGTCGCCCACACGCTGCGCAGGAACACGAAGATGACGGCCACCACCAGGACGACCGTGAGCACCAGCGTTGCCTCGACGTCGGCGATCGAGGCGCGGATGGTGGTGGTGCGGTCGCTGAGGATCTCGAGCTCGACGCCGGCCGGCGCGGTGGCGAGCAGCCCCGGCAGGCTCGCCTTGATCTGATCCACCGTCGCCACGACGTTGGCCCCCGGTAGCTTGAAGACCGGAAGGAGGATGGCCCGCTCGCCATTGGCCCAGGCGGCCAGCTGTTCGTTCTCCGGGGCCTCGACCGCCGTGCCGATGTCGCGCACCCGGACGGGTGCGCCGTCGCGGTAGGCGAGGATGGCGTCGAGCCAGGCCCCGGCGGTGGCGAGCTGATCGTTGTCGAGCAGCGTGAAGGTGCGCTGGCGACCCTGCACGGTTCCCTTCGGGCCGTTGACGGTGGTGGTGACGATCGCTTGCCGCAGATCCTCGAGCGAGAGCCCGAGATTGGCGACCTTTGCCGGATCCACCTGGATGCGCACGGAGGGTTTCTGCTGACCCAGGACCAGCACCTGCCCAACCCCGTCGATCTGGCTGATATGCTGTTCGAGGACGTTCTCCGCGAAATCGTCGACCTCGATGAGCGGCCGTGTTCGCGAGGTGAGTGCCAGGACGAGAATCGGCGGATCGGCCGGATTGACCTCGCGGTAGGTGGGTGGTGCCGGAAGATTGTCCGGTAGCTGGCCCCCCGCCGCGTTGATCGCGGTCTGCACCAGCTGGGCCGCGGCATTGATATCGACGCTGAGATTGAACTGGAGCGTGATCGAGCTGTTGCCCAGCGTCGAGATCGAGGTCATCTGCGACAGCCCGGGTATTTCCCCGAACTGGCGCTCCAGCGGCTGCGTCACGGACGAGGCGATGATCTCGGGGCTGGCGCCAGGCAGTGAGGTGGAAACCTGGAGCGTCGGGAAGTCGACTTGCGGCAGCGGCGCCACCGGCAGCCGGAAGAACGCCGCGGCGCCGAGGACCAGCAGCCCCGCCATGAGGAGCGAGGTGCCGATCGGGTGGCGGATGAACCAGGAAGATAGGGATGCCGGGGCCGCGGCGCCCGAACCGTCGCCTGCGAGCGTCATTGGTCGGTCTGCGGCTTGGCGGCTACCACCTGCGTGCCCGCCGCGAGGCGGTACTGCCCCTGGGTCACAACCCGCGCCTCGTCCACGAGCCCATGGTCGATCACGGCGATCCCATCCGCGATCGGCCCCGGGGTCACCGGCACGGGCGAGACCGTCTGGTCGGGTGCGACCACGAAGACGAACACCCCGTCCGGACCACGCTGAATCGCGTCGGCGGGCACCGTCAACACATCCTTGAGCGTATCGACGAGCACCCTGACATCGACGAACTGACCCGGCCAGAGGCGGTCCTGGCGGTTGGGAAAGACCGACTTCAACCTCAGGGTCCCGCTCGCGGGATCGATGGCGTTATCCGTCAGCTCGACCTTGCCCGTGTCCAGCACGGTGCCGTCCTCGCGCGAGAGTGCCTGCACCTCCACCGGTCCGGCGGCCAGCGCCGTGCGGACCGCCGACACGTCGCGCTCGGGGACGGAGGATATTACGGCCACGGGATGGATCTGATTGATCACCACCAGTCCGGTGGTGTCGTTCGCATGCACGATGTTGCCGACATCCACGAGACGAAGGCCTGCCCGACCGTCGATGGGCGAGCTGATGCGCGTGTAGGAGAGCTGGGTCTCGGCCGTGCTGATCATGGCCTTGTCCTCCTCGATCTGGGCCTCGAGCTGCGCCACCTGGCTGCGCTGATTGTCCACCGCCTGGGTGCTCAGGAACTGTCGCTGGCCGAGCTGCGCGTCACGGCCGAGATTTAGCTGGGCATTGGTGAGGTGGGCCGTGTCCTGATCGAGCCGCGCCTTGGCCTGGTCCAGCGCCGCCTGGAAGGTGCGTGGGTCGATGACGGCGAGAAGGTCGCCCTGCCGGATGTCCTGGCCCTCCGCGAACAGCACCTGCTGCAGCTCGCCGTCGACACGGGAGCGAATGGTCACCGTGTTGAACGGCTCGACCGTGCCAAGATCCTCCAGATGGACGGGGACGTCGCGCCGCGTTGCCACCGCGATCTGGACCGGTACAGGTGGCGGCGACGCCGACGTGGCAGCGGGGCGATCTTCACGCTCCCAGAAGGCGTACCCCATGGCGCCAAGCGTTACGGCGGTGAGCGCTATCTTGAGGAGTGATCCTGTCTGCAACATGGTTCGACGGTCCGCTGGACGAAGGACGGCGCCGGGATTGTGCCGCAATTCGACGGGTCGTCTTTCAAAATATACCGATGACAGACCGCCTTGCTCGAGCGAGGTTGCGATGGCAGCCGAGCGGCACGTGGTCGAGCCACTATCGCCTCGCTTCCGGATCATCGAGCGCTGTTCAGCGATAGCGGATCAGACTCCAGCGATGGCCGAACAGCGACAAGATGATGATAACTCCGCTGACCAGCTGGACGTAGTATCCGCTCAGTCCCGCGGCGACCACGGCGGTCTGGATGAACGTCACGATAAGGGCGCCGATCGCACCACCGAACGCCGTGCCGGATCCACCCCAAAATGGCGTGCCGCCCACGAACACCGAGGCCAGGACCGGCAGCAGATAACCATCGCCGGTCGTCGGCCACCAAGTGAGGTTGATCAGGGTGGAGAAGACGCCCGCCAGTGCCGCCCCAAGCCCCATGAAAACGAAGGCACCTACCCGGACGCGTTTCACGTTGATACCGACTCTCAGGGCGCCGTGCGGATTGTCGCCGACGATATGGAGATGGACCCCGAACCGTTGGTGGCGATAGAGGATCCCGGCAGCAACCCCGAATCCAATGGCCCAATAGATCTGGACAGGTACGCCCGCAGCAAATCCAGACAAGAGTTTGTGAAAGAGGGTCTGATCGAGGTCGTGAAGCGATATCGACTTTGCCTCGGTCAGGATCATGACGAGACCACGCAAAACGAAATTCATGCCGAGGGTTGCGATGAGGGCCGAGAGATTGGCATGAACCACCAGCGTTCCGACGAGAAATCCAAGCGACACTCCGCCGACAAGCGCTGCAGCAAGAGCAAGGAAGGGGTCGTGGCCGGCGACGACCAGCTTCGCGAAGACCAGCGCGGATAGACCCATGGTGGCAGGAAAGGATAGACCCATGTCGCCAGCCGTCACAACGAAGACGAGCGGCACGGCCAGAAAAATTGCCACCGGCAAGGTCATCAGCAGAGAGCTGTACAGATGCCAGTTGCTGAATGCGGCAGGGTTCACGACGAGAAAGGTAACCATCAGAGTCACAAATATCAAACACGAGCCAAGCACCCCGTGATTGGCACGAATCAGTCGTTCAATTCGATCTTGAGCTCTATCGGTCTCCAGGTGACTATCCTTGCGGGTCGGGAACGGGCCGGCTTCTGCCCATTTGCGGGTGTCGGATCACGCCGTCCAGAAGCTGCTCGAGATGATCGGCGCCGTGCACGGCCGACCGGCTCGTTTCAAGGGCCACGCGCCCGCGGTGGAGGATCACAATGTGATCTGCGATCTCGGCAACCTGACGAAGATTATGTCCAACCAGCAGCACGGCACATCCACTGTGGCGGACCCGTTGCAGGGATCGCATGAAGTGGTCGGTCTCGCGCCGGGAAAGCGCGTTGGTGGGGTCGTCAAGGACAAGCAGCGCGCAGTTGTGGCTCATCGCGCGAGCGAGCGCGACGCCTTGTCGCTCGCCTCCCGACAGTTCTCCCACAATTGAATAGGGTGACAGATCCGGTGGGAAGCCGATCTCGTCGATCAGCTCGAGATTCTCTGCCGTCACGAATCCGGTACTGGTATCGAAGCTGATCGGGCTGAGGCCAAATATAATTTGCTGACAAAGACTCAAGACGGGCAGATAGCCCTGCTGGAACGGTTGCTGATCGGCAGCGAGCTGTATCCAGCCGTCCTTGAAACCTTTAACGATCTGTGGACTGGCGTCAAATCCAAAGTTGAATATTTCACCTTGCTTTTTGCCGGCAGCGCGCATGTAAACGGCGACATTGCCGAGGAGTTGCGCGCCCGGATAGGTTGTCGCCTTGACCTCAGGGTGGGCCAGGACTGCCGCCGTGACCACGGGAATGGCGAGATTGGGATCCGCTGCCCATTCGGCTGGAGCGTTGAACGCCGCTCTCCGCCACGCTGACCGGTGCGGAGGTCGCCTTGCGGTGGCTGGCCAAAGATCCGCCGAATCTCGAGGAGGCGCGGGCAGCGATCGAGCTGGTCATCGGCAGCAGCCACCGCGTGGCCAAGGCCCTCGCGCGCATTCAGCATATACGCCCGCCAATGCCCACCGGTGACGGTTGACCTCGATGGCAGCGACCTGATCGAGAAGACACTCGGTCCCAGGACCGTCGAGCTGCGCGGTCACGCGATTCGTGTCGAGACAAAGCGCGCCGCAATTATGCAGCCCCCGCCGCTCGGCCGCCCAGGCATCGAGGCAAACATCGGTCATCCCTGGGCCGAACCGAACTCTCCTCACACGAACAGCGCCCAATTCATGATCCCCGGGCGCGTGCCGGATGGCAGGGTGGACCGAACGGTTGCGGCGGCTCGTCGGGTCTCAGGATGTTGGCGATATTCCATTCGTCACTTGGTCAAACCTGTATGGCAGCGTGTGAAATCGATAAAGTTCGTGCACGGAGGAAATACGCCGGGCCCCGACCCGGTGCAAAACTCGCTGCAACCAGTAGGGAGCTGTAAACATGAAAAACTTCAAGGCCTGCTTGGCCACCGTGGCTGCTCTGTACCTCGTCTCGACGGCCGTGCCGGCGAGCGCCGAACCACTGAAGAACATCGTGCTGGTGCACGGAGCCTGGGTCGATGCGTCGGGCTGGAAGCCGGTCTATGAGATCCTGACCAGGGAGGGCTTCAAGGTCACGATGGTGCAGGAGCCGGAAACCTCGTTCGCCGAGGACGTCGCCGCGACCAAGCGCGTCCTCGACCTGCAGGACGGCCCCACCCTGCTCGTCGGCCACAGCTATGGCGGCTCGATCATCACCGAGGCCGGGGTTCACCCCAACGTTGCAGGCTTGGTCTATGTCGCCGCCCATGCGCCCGATGTCGGCGAAGACGAGTCCGCGCTCGGCAAAGAGACGCCCAGTGTGCTGGCCAAGACCGAGGGTGCGATCAAGAAGACGCCTGACGGGTTTACTTATCTCAACCCCACCGAGTTTCCCAAACTGTTCGCGCCGGATCTGCCGCGCGAGCGGGCGGAGTTCGTGGCGCAGTCGCAGGTTCTGGCGGCCGCCACGGTCTTCAGCACACCGCTGACCGCCGCAGCCTGGAAGACGAAGCCGAGTTGGGGTGTCGTCGCGGAGAGCGACCAGATCATCAACCCGGATCTCGAGCGTTGGTACTACGCCCGTGCCAAGAGTCACACGACCGAGATCAAGGGCGCCAGCCATTCCGTCTACGAGTCGCATCCACGGGAAGTCGCGGCGGTGATCACTGAAGCTGCGCGCCACCTCGAGAAGTAGCCGGTCGCCAATCGGCAATTCCGAACTTAAGCCTATCGGCGAATTGCTCGAGCGCAAGATGGAAGCAATCGCAGACGCTGTGAGTGTGAATTGAAGCCATGGAGACGCCGATGACGACTTGGCAGCACGGTCGGCAAGCACGCGGCGCTCGCATCGATGCTGGCGCGCATCTGGCCACGGGCAAGATCGTCGAGGCGCGTGACGTCACCAATCTGCTGGAGGCGATCGTACGTTCGGGTGACCGTGTCTGCCTGGAGGGCGACAACCAGAAGCAGGCGGACCTGCTCAGTGCGGCGCTCCTCGCGGTCGATCCGGGCAAGGTCAACAACCTGCACATGGTGCAGTCCGGGGTCGTGCTGCCGGAACACCTCGATCTGTTCGACCGCGGCGTGGCGAAGAAGCTCGACTATGCCTATTCTGGGCCTCAGTCGGCACGCATCGCCACGATGCTGTTCGGCGGCAAGATCCAGCTGGGCGCGGTCCATACCTATCTTGAACTGTTTGCGCGCTACTTCATCGATCTGACCCCGAACGTAGCGCTGATCGCCGCGGTCAGTGCGGACCGGGCTGGCAATCTGTATACCGGGCCGAATACCGAGGACACGCCGACCATCGTCGAGGCCACCGCCTTCAAGGACGGGATCGTCGTCGCCCAGGTCAACGACATCGTGGACCAGGTGCCGCGCGTCGACATACCGGCCGACCGGGTGCACTTCGTCGTCAAATCGGACAAGCCATTCTTCGTCGAGCCGCTGTTCACGCGCGATCCGGCCGCCATCACCGAGACGCAGATCCTGACGGCCATGCTGGCCATCAAGGGTGTCTATGCCCCTTACGGCGTCCGGCGCCTGAATCACGGGATCGGCTTTAGCACCGCCGCGATCGAGCTTCTCCTGCCGACCTTCGGCGAGAGGCTCGGATTGCGGGGCCAGGTGGCCAGCCACTTCGCCTTGAATCCCCACCCTGCGCTGATCCCGGCGATCGAATCCGGATGGGTGCAGCAGATCCATTCCTTCGGTTCGGAGGTCGGGATGGATGATTACATCCGCGCGCGGCCGGACGTCTACTTCACCGGGCCCGACGGGTCGTTGCGCTCGAATCGCGCCTTCTGTCAGGTGGCGGGTCTCTATGCCTGTGACATGTTCATCGGCTCCACCTTGCAGATCGATCTGCAAGGAAACTCCTCGACCGTCACGACCTCCCGGATCGCCGGCTTCGGCGGGGCGCCGAACATGGGTGCGGATGCCCGCGGGCGGCGCCATCCGAGCGCACCCTGGCTGCAGGCGGGACGCGAGGCCGACCCAGATGGCCCGGCGCCCCTACGCCGCGGTCGCAAGCTGGTCGTTCAGATCGGTGAGACCTTCGGTGACAAGAACGTGCCGCTGTTCGTCGAGCAGCTCGACGCTCTGGCGCTGGCTGAAAAGCTGAACCTCGAGCTGGCGCCGGTGATGATCTACGGCGACGACGTCACCCACATCATCACGGAAGAAGGCATCGCCAACCTGCTGCTCTGCCGAGACGGCAGTGAGCGTGAGCAGGCGATCCGCGGCGTGGCGGGTTACACCGAGGTCGGTCGCGGCCGGGACAAGAAGATGGTCCAGCGCCTGCGTGAGCGCGGCGTGATTCGCAGGCCGGAAGACCTCGACATCGATCCGCTCGATGCCGACCGCAGCATGCTGGCGGCGCGCTCCATCAAGGACCTCGTTCGGTGGTCTGGCGGCCTGTACGCGCCGCCCTCGCAATTCCGCAACTGGTGAGAGGGACTATCGCCATGGAAGACTTGACGCTCCGCCATCAGACCAAGCAGCGTGCTGGCGGTGCCAAAAAAATGGCGATCATCGGGGTGGTGGCCTCCGGCAATCTGGAAGTGCTCACGGAGCGCGTCCTGCCGGACACCGATTGCCTGCTGGAGATCAAGACCGCGGCTATGGGTTTCGGTGAAGTGTGGGATGCGGTGGTCGCCGATTTTGTGGAGCGCCATTCGCCCGGCGGGCTCAAGTTCTCCATCAACGACGGCGGCGCGCGACCGGATACCGTGTCACTTCGCCTGGCCCAGGCGGTCCGATTGATGGCGGAGGATGATCGATGAGTGCCGTGCCCATGCCGGGACCGCGAACGCCAGCTGGGGGTGAGCGGAGCGCGAGCTGGTACGAGGCGTCGGCGCGGACGCGGGTCCGGCTGCTGCTCGATCCGAACAGCTTTCTCGAGTTCCTGGGACCTGAGCTGCGCGAGGTCAGCCCGCATTTGCGCCTGTTCGATCTACCCGAGCAGTTCGACGACGGCATCATCGTCGGTCGCGGCAGAATTGAAGGCTCGCCGGTGTTCGTCGCGGCGCAGGAAGGCCGCTTCATGGGCGGCGCCTTCGGGGAGGTTCATGGCGCCAAGCTGACCGGGTTGCTGCGCGCCGCTCGGGACCTCGGCTCGATACCGGTCCTGATCCTGTTCGATACCGGCGGCGTACGCCTGCAGGAGGCCAATGCGGGCGAGCTCGCCATTGCCGAGATCATGCGTGCGGTCCTGGAAGCGCGAACGGCAGGCGTGAAGGTCGTCGGCCTGATCGGGGGTCGCTCTGGCTGCTATGGCGGTGGCGGGCTGATCGCCGGCTGCTGCTCCGCACTCGCGGTGTCCGAGCAGGGGCGCATTGCCGTGTCCGGCCCGGAAGTCATCGAGACCAACCGTGGCGTGGAGGAATTCGATTCCCGTGACCGCGCATTGGTCTGGCGTACCATGGGTGGCAAACACCGACGGCTGCTCGGTGGGGCCGATGCATTCAGCGACGACACTGTCCAGGATTTTCGTCGCGCCGCATTGGAACTGCTTGGCTTGGGGGCAGAATTTGGCATCGAGGTCCTACAAGCCGAGCAGGCGCGCCTCGAAGAGCGATTGCAACGTTTTGGCAGTTGCATGGATGCCGTTGACATCTGGACGGCAGAAGGCGTCCCCGAGGCCGGTTCCATACCTGCGTTGCCCGCCGATCAATTCATTTCTCTGGCAGATAAAGTCCGGAGGCCCGACCGTGACGCTCGATAACGTGCTTGCCTCGCTCTTTCCGGACGGCCACGAGGTGATGAAAGAGGGCGGCATTTTATTCGGATCGGCATTGCTGCGATCCGGTGCCCAGGCGTTTGTCGTCGGTGTCTCGGATCGGACCGCGGTCGGCGTGGATGAGGCCATTCGCCTCGCCGGCCACGTGCTGGCTGCGATCGAGAACGGCAGCGGTCCAATTCTCGTGATCGTGGACAGCGACAGCCAGCGGATGAGCAAGCGCGACGAGCTTCTGGGGCTGAACGAGTTCCTGGCCCATCTCGCGAAGTGCCTCATCTACGCGGACATTCATGGCCGGCCCACAATCGGTATTCTTTACGGCCACTCAGCTGCCGGGGCTTTCCTGGCCACGGCGCTGGCAACCCGTGTGCTGGTGGGGCTACCAGGCGCTGATCCTGCGGTAATGGACCTGCCGTCCATGGCCAAGGTGACGAAGCTGCCGATCGAAGTCCTGCAGGAAAAGGCCAAGTCCACGCCGGTGTTCGCTCCCGGCCTCCAGAATCTTGCCCAGACAGGGGCCGTTCACGTGATCTGGGACGAGCAGGTCCCGCTGATCGACCAGTTGGAGACCCTACTCGGGGATATGCCAGACACGCGCGACCGCCGTGATGCACTCGGCAAGGAGCGTCAGGGTCGTCTGAAGGCGGTCGATATCGCGGACCGGGTACATGGCCTCGCACTCCAAATTCAATGAGCGCCAGATGAGGCGCCATCAGCTGGCTTTTGTCAGCCCGACGGCGTGGCGATCGCTGCTCCAGACGCGCGACGATCTGGCGACGGATCCTATCGTCGCGGATTGGGTCGACAATGGGTGGCCGCTGATCGGACGGCGGGCCATGGCTGGCGAGCCGCACGGAGTGGCATTGGGTCTGCCCCTGCCTCCCTTTGCCGGCAGGCGGCGACTTTCGTTACTGATGCAGCCCGAGGATGTACTCTCTACTGCGCAGCCGCCGGCATTGAGCACCGCCAGAGGGGTAGCGCCACGGGCATGGTGGCCGACGATCGACGCTCTGGGCGAGGTGGCTGCGCGGCATGCCCTCAAAGCGAGGATGTTCGGCAGCCTGGCGTGGTGCGTGCTGACGGGGCTGGACTATCTGACCGACCGCTCCGACCTCGACCTCCTGTTGTATGTCCATCGCGATACGGATCTGCACCGACTGGCTACCGAAATCGCCCGGGTCGAGGCTGCGGCACCCATGCGGGTGGATGGCGAGCTGGTCCGCGACGATGGTGCGGCCGTGAACTGGCGCGAGTTCGGCGCCGGCGCGCGCGAAATCCTGGTCAAGACCGTCGGCGGCGTGGCCCTGCTCGATCGAGACGAATTTCGTCTCGGAAAGATGCCGGCATGACGCCCGCGCCGGCGATGGATCTGGTGCGGCCGATGCTTCCCGCGGCGGCCCCAGCGCCATGCCGACCCGATGTCGGGTCCATCGCGGCAGGTGCTGTTCAGTGTCTGCTGCTGGAACTGGACACCTGGCCAAAACCCGGCCTCGTGAGTCATGTCGACTCGGGCAGCCATGTCGATATGGACCACGACACGTTCCGTACCAGCGCTGCTGCCATCGCGCCGTACCTCAACGCCTTGGCCGATGCCGGCGCACGCGGATGCGGGATGGGGCGGCTGCGAATCATTGGTCTCGAGGCTGAAGCAGCGATGCTTGCGGCGACGTCCGGGATCAACACGCACCGCGGCGCCATTTTCGGCCTGGGCCTGCTCTGCGCGGCTGCCGGTGCCAGGGCGGCCGGACGGCTCGATCCCACCCTGTCGCTGGGTGCTACCGTCTCGCGGCTTTGGGGCCGCAGCATCCTCGATGGACCCGTGCTCCTGCACAGCCATGGCGGCGGGGCCCGCCGTCGCTTTGGCGCCGGTGGGGCACGCATGGAGGCCGCCCGGGGATTTCCCAGCATCTATGATGTCGGTCTGCCCGCCTTGAGCAGGGGCGCTCTCGTCGCCCCTGATGATGCCGAAGCCGCGCGTGTCGAGGCATGCTTCGCTCTCATCGCCGCCGTCGAGGACACCAATCTGCTGCATCGCGGCGGCCCGGGCGGCCTTCGGTTTGCGCAGGGCGCGGCGCAGAGGTTCCTCGACCAGGGCGGCGTGGGCCGGCCCGGCTGGCGGGAGCGCGCACGGTCGGTGCATCAGAGCTTCGTTGCCCGTAGGCTCAGTCCAGGCGGGTCGGCCGACCTCCTCGCCATGACCCTCTTCGTCCAGGCCTACGAACGGCATTCACGCTGATGCCCGATGCGATCCTGCTGGCGCTGGCACCGGTTTTCTTCGTGCTGGCGCTCGGCTATGGCGCCGGACGATTGCGCATCGTCGACAACCATCAGGTCGACGGTCTCAACGCGCTGGTCATGGATTTCGCGTTGCCGGCATCCTTGTTCGTGGCAACCGCTTCGGCGTCGCGCGCCCAGATGTTCGCACAGGCGCCGCTCTTTGGCATTCTCTGCCTGGTCATGCTGCTGCTGTTCTTCGCGTGGTACATTCTCGCACGTATATTTTCAGAGATAACCAATGCAGACGCGTCGCTGCAGGCACTCACCATCGCCTTTCCCAACCTTGCTGGCGTGGGCTTGCCGATCGCGTCCGCCGTGCTCGGACCAGCCGGGACGGTGCCTGTCGCAGTAGCACTGGCCGCAGGCTCGATCCTTGTCAGTCCGCTCACGCTCATCATGGTCGAACTGAGCGGCAGTAAGCAGGGCGGTGCTGTCGAGCCACCGACGGTGCGGATGCTCAGAGCGCTGCGACGTGCACTGACCAAGCCGGTCGTCATCGCACCTGCACTGGGGATCCTGCTGTCGTTGTCCGAGCTGAAGCTTGGGCCGGTGGCTGAAGCTTGCCTCATGCTGATCGGGCATGCCGCGGCCGGCGTGGCGCTGTTCCTGACGGGTCTGGTCCTGTCGGCGCAGTCGTTTCGTCTGGACTGGAGAGTCGTGGCGGCAACCGCAATGGCCGATATCATTCGGCCACTATTGGCGGCTGCGGTCGTCTTCGCGTTGCCGGTCTCCGCCGAGATCGCCAGGTCGGCCATTCTGCTCGCCACCGTGCCGTCCGGCTTCTTCGGCATCCTGTTCGCCGTGAATTATCGCCTGGACTCGGCGGTAATCGGATCCATGGTCACCGCCAGCACCATCTTCAGCATCCTGACGATGGCGATCGCCATCTCCGTGCTGTTTCCTCATTGAAGGCTTGCCATGGCCCTCGCGATCTTGTGCTCGGGACAGGGGCGGCAGCACCCGGACATGTTTGCCCTGACCGGCGATGTCCCGGAGGCCGCGAGCCTGTTTGCGCACGCTGCGACCTTGCTCGACGGCAGGGATCCCCGCGAGCTCGTCCGGACCGCGACCAGCGAGACCCTGCACCACAATCGCGTCGGTCAGATACTCTGCTCGCTACAGGCGCTGGCGGCCGCCACGGCACTACGCAGCGAGCTGCCCGGCCAGCTCATCGTTGCCGGTTACAGCGTCGGCGAAGTGGCTGCCTGGGGCGTCGCAGGGCTCCTGGACATGAAGGACACGTTGGATCTTGTCGCACGCCGAGCGGAAGCCATGGATGCGGTCACTTTGCCTGGGGACGGGCTGCTGTTCGTGCGCGGCCTCGCCCGCAACACCATCGACAGACTGTGCGAGCAACACGACGCTGCGATCGCCATCGTCAATCCGGGCGATGCTTTCGTCATCGGTGGAAGCGGTGCGGCGCTGGAAGGCCTCATCCATGAAGCCAAGGCCATGCATGCCACGAGGGTCGTGCTTGTGCCGGTGGAGGTCGCCGCGCACACCAAGCGACTTGCTGGGGCTTCCACGGCGTTCCGCGAGAACCTGAGCCAGGTCTCCGTCAGGGCTCCGCGCACGACCGACGCGCGCCTCCTGAGCGGGATCGACGGCGCGCCCGTCATCGACGCCGAGGCGGGTCTCGACAAGCTGGCTGCCCAGATATCGCAAACGGTACAGTGGGCCGATTGCCTGCAGGGCTGCATCGAGGGCGGAGCGACGGTCATGCTGGAGCTGGGGCCCGGGCCAGCCCTGAGCGAGATGGCAGCAGGAGCCTATCGTGATGTTCCAGCACGAAGCCTGGAGAATTTCAGAACCCTTCAAGGAATTCGTGCGTGGGTTGGATAATGTTCATCTCATGTGTCTGAGAGAATAATGGGCATGTGGTAGGAAGAATAAAGACGAGTAGGTTAACGTCGCAAAAGACCGTGTGATGTCATGCGATTTGCGACTTTGCTCCCCGATCGTGGTCCAACTTTGGCCCCGGAGAAGGCGGTGCCGGTAATGCATCGGCTATGCGCCGAGCCAAGCCCGGCCGTCCTTGAGCGTTTTCATGCTGAGAGCCCGTTTGAGAATGGCTATGGCTGAACGACGCGGCGCAGCAGGAGGCTGCCGAGAGCGACGTGGATCATCGCTTCGGAGATGTCGCAGTGCCGCTCATAGTCACGCACCAGCCTGCGC
>JBATRI010000429.1:0-5533 GCA_049292515.1 Geminicoccaceae bacterium | reverse complement strand
TTGCGTCTCAGCCGCCCCAAAAACGGCACCAGCCAGCGTTCAAACTCCTCCTCCCAGCCCAAGGTCGGTGTCCCTTCGATCGCGCTCCTACACCGCGAACAGCCTTGCGGCACAAATACTCGATCAGGCTAACGGTAGCAGCGTGGTGCTAAGCCCACTATTTTCAGCCGCCAACGGCACGCATTCAAATACCCACCGATTCTCAGCGTGGCGCGCGCTGCCGCCGTTGTGCAGGGCCACCAAGCGTCTGGCTTCGTAAGGGGAGCAAGCCGATAGGCAGTATGAAGCGGACTGCCTGTCTATCGGGCAGACACAGTATTCCACCATGGGTATGAGGCAGAGATGCTGGGGGGTCCATCTGAATTTGGCCGAAAACACCGAAATCTCGAAATAGGTCTTTTCGTCGTTCGCCGTGCAAAGGGCAAATTGATGATGACTCTCAATGCTTTGCAAGAGCTGCCACGTATCACCGTTGGGGCATTGGTACGATGCTAAGGTATTTAAGCTCATGTTTACTTCTTCTCGGCTGGCGGGCTTCAATTCTCTAGGTCCCTACGTTGATCGCCTCGTAAGCATGATCAGTGGTCGCCAGACGACACTCATAACTCCGTCGAACTGTACTGGCACGCCACGCTTTGGCGGTAAGCCGCGCTGCCGTTTCGATCCGCTACAGAGACCTAAACCAACACGAACGCGCCATCGACCTCAATCCATACGGGTAGGCTCAGCAGCAATGCCAAACCCAGGCCAGCCTCTGGTCGACCACGCTTGCTGCCAACGCTAGCCATCCGATTCTAAACTTGGGCCCTTTTAGTCCTCCCGCAGGGAGAAATAGACCATCTGAACCACAGTTCCAGTAGGGTGCCCGCGCTTGTCGCTAGCGCCCAGCGGCGACCTATCCAACGGTGCGCTTGCTCCATCATACCGAAGCGGCCCGGCCGGCAAGCTATGGCCGGCCATGACCAGTCGTTGGTGCTCAGCGCTGCGCGGTAGCCTCGGCATGGGCCACGGTGATCTGGCTGCCAACCGGCAGGCCCAGCAGGTTGGTGGCCGTGATCACGATCCGCAGGCCGGTGACGGACATCACCCCCTTCTTCGCGGCGGCGGGGATCTTCTGCTCGTTGATGACCACATAGCCGAACGGCAGGTCGATGCGCGAGTTGGGTGCAACGCTGATCGGTAGGCTGATCCCGGCGATCTTCAAGCCGACGAACTGCGTGCCAGCAGTCGAACGCGTATGGACGCTGCCGTTATACTTATCCTCGGCTACGACGGTGATCGCGCTCAGCTTGACCAAGGCACCCACCACCGGCAGGGTCAGCAGGTTCGTGCTCTCGACCTTGACCGTGGTGCGGGCAATGGTGCCGGCCCCATTCTTGCCGCCGAAAGCCGTGGCGTCGCCGGTGCCGATGCTCAAGATCGAGCCGACAGCCAGATCGGCGATGCTGTTGGTCTTGGTGACGCCGTCCGTGCCGTCGCAACCGATCGACACCAGGGCGGCCTTGCCGATCTTGGTCTGGATCACGTTGCCGATGGCGGCGTTGGCCGAGGCAGCGAAGGCCTGGCCACCGACCGCGAACGGCAAGGTGCTGCGCGTATAGCCGGCTATCGCGTGCGCCACCACGATCCGCGCCCCGACCGGCAGGCCGAAGATGTTGGCGACGCCGACCTCGATGGTCAGCATCTCGACCGTGATCTGCTTGACCTTGCTGCTCTTGCCGGTTTTTGTCGCCTGGTTCAGCACGACGCTGCCGATACCCGGCAAGGTGATGCGGCTTCCCGGCGTGGGGTTGGCGGCAATCGGCACCCCGGCGACAACCAGGTTGACGAAGGTCGACCCCGTCGCGTCGACCGCAATATCGGCGGCGGTTGCGTTGGAATTGGCCACCGCCTTGACGGTCGTGGCCGTGATCAGGCCATTCAGCACGTTGAGACCGCTGATGGTCGAGGTCGTCGTGGTTTTCGCCGTTGTCGTGGTCTTGAGGCCATAGACCGTGCTGGTGACGGTGCTGGCCTTGAGCACGTTACCGCCAGTACCGGCGGACAGCGCGTTCACGCTGGACTGCTGGGTCACACCGTTGGTGCCCTGACATGGACAGGGCAAAAAGGCAGTTTTGCCGAGGACCGCTGCGATCGGTCCGACCACGACGGAGGCGAAGGTGCCGTAGGCCTCTCCCTTGAAGGTGCCGGGCAACGGGGCCGCGACCGCGGCTCGGGGTGCGAGGCTCAGGGCCAAGGTTACGACCATGGCGAGCGCCAACATACCGCGCCGGCTATACGCCCGCCCGGGTGCGAGATCATGTTCCACATTCTTGAGAATCATTGCCTGCATTTTCTTGCCTTTCTTGGCGTATGTATTCCGCAGTGGACAGCTTGTATCGAGCGCTTCCTTCGTGACGCCCTGAATTTTAGAATGCGAATAACCGGAAAATATCCGCGCCTAATTTCTCCAAGACAGATAACTCCATTATCTTTCAGGAGCGTTAATACCGTCTCTTATGTAACGTCTAGTTATCAAACTTTACAATGATTTACCAAATATCGGATGTAGCAGTTGCAGCTGCGCATGAAACGCGTCCGGAGGAGTGGACCGTCATCTGCAAGCGAGCAGCGAGCGAGGTGGCATTCGCGCCACTTCGCGACGCGTTCGGGGGATTGCTGCGCGGTGGCTTGGCAGCGGGACAGCGGCAGTGAACCCTCGTGAAGTAGCCAGATGCGGCGCGGAAAGCGCGTCATTGGCGGTGCTGAGCAGCGCGTTGAGAAGGCCGTCTTCCTCAACGGGCTGCTAAGGCAGCAAAGTCGGCTAGCTTCGACGTCACCCGAAAGAGTGGCGATTTTACGCGATCACCGGCCGCGGCTGCTCGAGGGTATGACGATCAGCGCCACAGCTTTCACACCGACCAATATGCCCAGATAGGGGTCGCTGCACGAAAGTCAGCGCCGTGTAAACTCCCGTGGATGAAACATGGACTTACGTCGACAGTGATGCCTGGGAGCCGCACAACGCCTTGTAGAGCGCCGTCTTGCCAACTTTTAGTCGCAGCACCGTCTCGCGCACCGTCAGTCCCGATGTGATGCGGATGCGAGCGCGGGCGGGCTTGCCGGGCGTGATCGAAGGGCGGCGCCACACTTGCTCCCCTGCGGCTCGGCCGCCTCTCGACACTCATCATGCCGGACACCCGGCCCGTGGCAGCTGACCGGCGTGGTGCCGCGGTGCTAGGTTGCGTGCAGCCGAACGAGCCCGAGGAGCCAGGCCATGCCCGAGCTGCGCACCAACCTGACGATCGACCCGCAGCGCCTGTGGGACCAGCTGATGGAGACGGCCAGGTTCGGCGGCACGGCCAAGGGCGGCATCAGGCGGCTGACGCTCACCGACGAGGACAGGCAGGTCCGCGACTGGTTCAAGGCACAGACGGAAGCCTTGGGCTGCACCGTGACCGTCGACGAGGTCGGCAACATGTTTGCGCGGCGGCCCGGCCGCCGGGACGACCTGCCGCCGATCGCCATCGGCTCGCACCTGGACACGCAGCCGACCGGCGGCAAGTTCGACGGGGTGCTGGGCGTGCTGGGGGCGCTGGAGGCGCTGCGCACGCTGGTGCTGGCCGGCTACGAGACCAACGCGCCGGTGGAAGTGGTCAACTGGACCAACGAGGAGGGCTCGCGCTTCGCGCCGGCGATGCTGTGCTCGGGCGTGTTCGCCGGCGTGTTCACGACGGACTACGCCAACGGCCGCGAGGACCGCGACGGCAAGCGGTTCGGCGACGAGCTGGAGCGGATCGGCTACCGCGGCGCGGAGAAGGCGGGCGGGCACCAGCTGGGGGCGCTGTTCGAGCTGCATATCGAGCAGGGACCGATCCTGGAGGCTGAGGACAGGGTGATCGGCGTGGTCCAGGGCGTGCAGGGGATGCGCTGGTACGAGGTCACGGTGACCGGCCAGGACGCGCATACCGGCGCGACGCCGATGCACCTGCGCAAGAACGCGCTCCTGGGGGCGGCGCGGATGATCGAGCGCATCCACCAGATCGCGCTGGACCATGCGCCGGCTGCCGTCGGCACGGTGGGGCTGGTCGAGGTCAGGCCCAACTCGCGCAACGTGGTCCCGGGCGAGGTCTTCTTCTGCGTCGACTTCCGCCATCCCGACGAGGCCGTGCTCGACCGGATGGAGGCGCAGTTCCGTGCGGCGCTGCCCGAGGTCATGGCGCCGCTGCAGCTCGAGTTCGAGGAGAAGCGGATCTGGGAATCGCCGGCGGTGGCGTTCGACCCGGAGCTGATCGACTGCGTGCGCAAGGGTGCCGAGCAGGCGGGCTACCCCATGCGCGACATGGTCTCGGGCGCCGGCCACGATGCCTGCTACATCGCCCGGGTGGCGCCGACGACGATGATCTTCGTCCCCTGCCTCGGCGGCGTCAGCCACAATGAGAGCGAGAGCACGACCTTCGAGGAATGTGCCGCGGGGGCGCAGGTACTGCTGAACGCGGTGCTGGAGTATGATCGGCGGTTCGCGGGGTGATCGCCAAGGGGCCGCCGGCCCGGCCTCAGCCCATATTGCCCACGATCAGCGCGATCTCGCGCAGGAAGACGCGGCCGAAGCGGTCCGCGGGGTCGAGGGTGAACTCCTCGACGAGGCCCTGGCGGCGGACCAGCACGTCGCTGCCGGTGAGCTTGATCAGGGTGCCGCCGGGGCGGAGGTCGCGGGCGAGGAGCTCCTCGGCCGGTGTCGGGCGGTCCAGCACCACCATGTCGTGGCCGACATGGACCATGCCGTCCTCCGCCAGCGTGTCGCCGTTGTAGCCGATCAGCAGGAGATCGATCGTCGGGTTGCGCAGCAGGTTGCGCACGTTGGTGTTGTGGTCCCGGTGGCGGGGCCGTTCGGCGCGGTTGACGAACACGCGGCCGTCGCCGACCGCGCCGACGTTCCAGTGCGGGAAGCGGGAGAGGACGAGATCGACCACCTCCCTGACCACCTCCGTGGTCAGGGCGTTGAAGACGAAGATCGGGACCCGCGCCGCCCGGCCCGGGCCGAACCAGGTATCCAGGATGGCACCCGGCACGTCGACGCCCGCACCCTTGGCCGGCTTGACGTGCATGAACACGCCCGGTGCGGCGTTGATCTCGATGATGCCGAAGCCGCCCTCGCGCCAGGAGCGTGAGAGGTCGACCGCCATCACGTCGATGCCCATGCAGGTGAGCTGGAACTGCTGCGCCACCTCCTGCGCCAGCACGACATTGTCGACATGGACCGAGGGCGTGACGTCGATGCTGACCCCGCCGGCCGAGAGGTTGGCTACCTTGCGCAGCCACACCTCGCGGCCGCGGGCCGGAACGCTGGCCAGTGTCAGCCCCTGCTGGTCGAGGCAGGCCTGCATCGCCTCGTCGCGGATGATCTTGGCCAGAGGCGAGGTCGGGCTGTCGGCCCGCTCGGGCGTCGCGTTCTCGCGCTCGATCAGCTCGTCCACCGTCCGGCGCCCGTCGCCTTCGACCCAGGGTGGCCGTCGCTGCAGGGCCGCCACGAACCTGCCGTTGGCGCAGAGCA
>JBATRI010000428.1:0-5676 GCA_049292515.1 Geminicoccaceae bacterium | reverse complement strand
GCAGCAACTTGCGATAGTCGTCGAGGTCGCCGTCATAGACGCGCACCCGGCCGTCGGCGACCAGCCAGAGGCTGTCCGCCACCAGCTCCACGAGGTTGCGGTCATGGCTGATGACCACGACCGCACCTGGGAACTCGTTGATCGCCTCGACCAGCGCCTCGCGGCTGTCGATGTCGAGATGGTTTGTGGGCTCGTCGAGGATCAGCAGCTGCGGCTCGTCGAGGCACATCAGCGTCATCGCGAGCCTGGTCTTCTCGCCGCCGGACAGGTGCTTGGCCAGTGTTTCGGCCTTGGCCTGGCCGAGACCGAAACGGCCGAGCCGCGCGCGGATCTGCTGCTCCCGATCGCCCGGACGGCGCGCACGCACGTGCGCGATGGGGGTCTCGTCGGGTTGCAGGTCCTCGATCTGGTGCTGGGCGAAGAAGCCGACCTTGAGGCCCCGCGCGCGGACCAGCTCTCCGCCGAGCGGCTCGATCCGGCCGGCGAGCAGCTTGGCGAAGGTGCTCTTGCCGTTGCCGTTGCGCCCCAGCAGCGCCACCCGGTCGTCGGGATCCAGCCGCAGCGACAGTCGGTCGAGCACCGTCTTCTCGCCGTAGCCGGCGCGAGCGGCGTCCATGGTGATCAGCGGCGGCGCCGGGACACTGCCGGCAGGAAAGGAGAAGCGGATCTCCGGCTCGATCAGCGCCTGGGCGATGGGCTCCATCCGCTCCAGCATCTTGAGCCGGCTTTGCGCCTGACGTGCCTTGCTGGCCTTGTAACGGAACCGGTCGACGAACGACTGGATGTGCGCGCGCTCGGCCGTCTGGCGCTCGCGCGCCTTCTCGGCCAGCACCAGCCGCTCGCGCCGCGTGCGCTCAAACCGGTCGTAGCCGCCGCTGTAGAGGGTCAGTTTCTGCCCCTCGAGATGGCAGATCCGCTCCGGCACCGAATTGAGGAAGTCACGGTCGTGGCTGACCAGGATCAGCGTGCGCGGATAGCGCTTGAGATGCTCCTCGAGCCACATCGCGGCTTCGAGGTCGAGATGGTTGGTGGGCTCGTCGAGGAGCAGGATGTCGGGCTCGAGGAACAGCACCCCGGCCAATGCCACGCGCATCCGCCAGCCGCCGGAGAACGACGACAGCGGCATGCCCTGCGCCGCATCGTCGAAGCCCAGGCCGCTGAGGATCCGCGCCGCCCGGGCCGGGGCGGCCGCGGCTCCGATCTCGATCAGCCGGTTGTGCAGCTCGGCGATCCGCACCGGATCCTGGGCCGTGGCCGCTTCCTCGAGCAGGCCGGCGCGCACGGTGTCGGTCGCCAGCACCGCCTCGAGCGGCGTCATGGTGCCGCCGGGCGCCTCCTGGCGGACCATGCCGATCCGCGCATTGGAGGGGATCCGGAGCGTGCCCGCGTCGGGCTGCAGCTCGCCCACCAGCAGGCGCAGCAAGGTGGACTTGCCGGTGCCGTTGCGGCCCACCAAGCCCACCCTGGTATTGTCGGGGACGCGCAGCGTCGCCCCTTCGAGCAGGGCGCGGCCGGCGATTCGGAGGGTGAGGTCTTCAAGTTCCAGCATGACGGCGGGGTGGATAGCATGGCCGGAAGTGCGGCCCAACCCCGCGGTTGCCGCGCGCCGGCCTTATCGTTCGTAGTGCGGCGACACGCGCCAGCTCCCACTTGGGCCGTGACCGTACGGTCGACCATGGGTATAGTGATGTCTATACGACCATGAACGACCGCCCAGGCGACTTCTCGACCGCACGACCTCCGGCCGCTCGACCGAGCGCTTGGCTGGCGGTTCCCGATGCGGCTAAGGCTACCGGGTGGAATCCCGAGCGCCTGCGCTCGCTCGCCCGACGCGGCACGATCACAAGCCGGCGCGGCAATCGCGGGCTGGAGATCCTGATCGAGGACGGCCGCGCAAGGACGCTCGACGGCCAACCACAACCGGATGGTCGACCGACCGGAACACCCGTGACCGACGGCACCTCGGCGCCGGCATCCGACCAGCACGAGCGGATCCGCCGCCTGGAGGCAACCATCGACGCACTGCGTGACGAGTTGGCCGGTGCCGAACGCGACACGGTGGCCTTGCGGCTTGATCTCGTCCGCGCCGAGGAGCGAGTGAAGGCGGTCGAAGCCGTGGCTCGCGGCGATGTCGAAGCCGCCAAGCGCGTGGTCGAGGCCGAAATGGCCGCCAAGGAAGAAGTCGTGCTTGAGCTGCGGGCCCAGGTCGCGCGCGAGATCGGCCGCAGTGACTCCCTGGCCAGGGAACTGGCTGAAGCCCGCCACCCCTGGTGGCGCCGCCTGCTCGGCTGATCCGTCAGGCTGCCGGCCGGCGCCCGCTGTAGACGGCAAAGCGCCAGGATTTGAAGGCACAGTCCACCTCGGCGAAACCCGCGGATCGCAGCCAGCCCAGTTGATCCTCGAGCGTGGCGCAGCGGTCGTGTGCCATGCGGCCCTCGGCTGCCTCGAGCATGGCTTCGGTTGCGCCCAGGGCCATGGCCTGCGCACGCCAACGACTGTGGGCACGGGTTTCGAGCGGCGCCGTCGGCGCCAGCACCTGCTCGACATTGACGAACAGGCCGCCCGGTTGCAGCGCCGCCAGTACCCGAGCGAAGAGACCGCGCTTGGCGCCATCGTCGAGGTGATGGATGGAAAGCGCCGACACCACGAGATCGTAGGGGCCGCCCAAGTCGGCGGTGGCGTAGTCGGCGACCGCGTAGCCGATCGCATCCTCTCCGGCGAATCGCTGACGTGCCCGCTCCAGCATCGCCGGCGCGATGTCGACCAGATCGAAGCGCATATCGGGGAAGGCGCGGCGCACCATGGCTGCGAGCAACCCGGTGCCGGCGCCGAGATCGAGAGCCCGTACGCCGGGCTGCGGGGCCCACTCCGCGATGAGCTCGATGGCGGTGCCGTAAAGTGGCTCGAAGCAGGGTATCAACCACCGCCGTGGAGCGTCGTAATCGTTGGATGCGGCGTCGAAGGCGGCGGCGACGGCGGGACTGCTCACGGCATGGGCGCTCCAGAACGGCAGCAGCCGATTGCGGCCGCGGCCGTTGGACGCATAATGGCGGCATCGAGCAAGGGAAAGTCCATGCGCATCGACGGCAAGCATCAACGCACGATCTGGGTCGCCGACGATGGTCGGACGGTGCGGATCATCGACCAGACGCGGCTGCCACACGAGCTGCGCACGGTCGACCTGACCACGATCGAGGAAGCGGCCGCCGCCATCGAGACCATGCAGGTCCGGGGCGCGCCGCTGATCGGTGCCACCGCCGCCTACGGCATGTGCCTGGGCCTGGCTACCGGCGTCGCGGACGAGGCGGTCGACCGCTATCGTGCACGCCTGCTCCGCACGCGGCCGACGGCGGTCAATCTGCGCTGGGCGCTCGACCGGATGCGGGCACTCCTGATGAGCCAGCTGCCGTCGCAGCGGCTCGATCTCGCCTATGCCGAAGCGGCCGCGATCTGCGACGAGGATGTCGCGATCTGCCGCGCGATCGGCGAGCACGGCCTGCCGCTGATCCGGGAGATCGCCGCCCGCAAGCGACCGGGCGAGGCAGTCAACATCCTGACCCATTGCAACGCCGGCTGGCTCGCCACCATCGACTGGGGCACCGCCACCGCCCCGATCTATCTGGCCCAGGCGGAGGGCATCGACGTACATGTCTGGGTCGATGAGACCCGCCCACGCAACCAGGGCGCCTCGCTGACCGCGTTCGAGCTCCTGCACCAGGGCGTGCCGCACACGGTGATCGTCGACAATGCGGGCGGTCACCTGATGCAGCACCGGCAGGTCGATCTCTGCATCGTCGGTACCGACCGGACCACCCGGCAGGGCGACGTCGCCAACAAGATCGGCACCTACCTCAAGGCGCTGGCGGCGCAGGACAACGCGGTGCCCTTCTACGTCGCCCTGCCGTCGACCACGATCGACTGGACGATGCGCGACGGCACGGCCGAGATCCCGATCGAGCAGCGCGACGGCACCGAGGTCACGCACATGCGCGGCCGTACCGCCGACGGGCGGATCGAGACCGTGCGGATCACGCCCGACGGCTCCCCGGCCGCCAACTGGGGCTTCGATGTCACCCCGGCCCGATGCGTGACCGGCCTCATCACCGAGCGCGGCGTATGTGAGGCCAGCGAGGCCGGGTTGACGGCGCTGTTTCCGGACCTGGCCCTGCGCTGAGCCGAGGCACCGAAGGGCATTGGCGTTGTGTAGTTAGGCCAGCAGTGCTCGGCTTAACGCCGGGTTGCAGCGCTGCCCCAGCGCAGGGTGAAGCGGTCCACCCGCCTGCGATTGTTTTGAACGACACAACGCTGGAGTACGTTTACCGCTATGCTCGGCAGGCGACGGTGCTTCGAATGGTCGTCGCGCATGACTTTCTGGACCAGAGCGAGGCCTCCTTCGCATGACCATGAGCGACGAGCTGGTCCCACCCCTGGCCAACTGGCTGGTGGCGGAATTCGGCGCCAAGGACGTCACCGTCGAGCGGATGGCACGTCTGGACGGCGGTGCGATCCAGGAGAACTGGGCGCTGGACTTCGTCTGCCGCGGCGGTCGGCTGGACGGCCGGCACGAGCTGGTGCTGCGCACCGATGCCCAGTCGAACGTTTTGGTGAGCTGGAGCCGGGCGCAGGAGTACCACATCCTCCAGGCCGCATTCGCCGCCGGCGTCACCGTCCCGGAGCCGGTGGCACTGTGCGAGGACACCAGCGTCATCGGCAAGCTGTTCTACCTGATGCGCCGGGTCCGCGGCGAGGCACGCGGCCACCGGCTGGTCCGAGACCGGCTCGTGCGGGCCAACGGCGAGGCGCTGGTGGCGGGCCTCGGCGCGGAGCTGGCCAAGCTGCATCGACTGACGCCGCCCGTCCAGGGGCTCGCCTTCATCCCGATACCCGACCGCCCCCCGGCCTTGTGGCGGATCGCCGAGTATCGGACCCATCTCGACGGGATGCACTGCGACGAGTACGTGCTCGAATGGGCGCTGGCTTGGCTGGAGCGGCATGCACCCGCGAGCGAGAGGGTCTGTCTCGTCCATGCCGATCTGCGCACCGGCAATTTCCTGGTCGATCAGGGCCGGCTCGCCGCCGTGCTGGACTGGGAGTTCGCGGCCTTCAGCGACCCGGTCGAGGATCTCGGCTGGATGCTGGCCAAATATTGGCGCTTCGGCAACTACGAGCTGGAGGCGGGCGGCATCGGCACGCGCGAGGCGTTTCTCGTCGGGTACGAGGCGGCGAGCGGCGTGAGCGTCGACCGGTCTGTCGTCGCCTATTGGGAAGTGATGGCCACCGTCCGCTGGGCGGTGATCGCGCTGATGCAGTCGGCGCGCCATTTCGAGGCCAAGGAGAGCTCGCTGGAGCTGGCGCTGACCGCCCACGTGCTGCCGGTGCTGGAGCTGGACCTGCTGACGCGGATCCAGGAGATCGAGGAGAGCGGCGCATGAGCTATCTCGACGCCACGGCCGATCTGCTCAAGGTGGCCCGCGACACGCTGCGCGATGCCGTGGCCCCCGGTCTTCCGGCTGATCGCCGCTATGATGCGGCCATGGTCGGCCGGGCCCTGTCGATCGCCGTTCGCGAGCTGGAGCTCGGTGCCGAAACGCGCGCCGCCGAGCGGGCGCTGCTCGGCGGATTCTACGGCTGGCCGGGAGGGACGCTGCACGAGCTGCGCGCCCGCCTCTGCCAGGA
>JBATRI010000427.1:0-2294 GCA_049292515.1 Geminicoccaceae bacterium | reverse complement strand
CCCATAGGCCCCGAACATCGTCTCGATCAGACCCGCCGGAAACAGAACCTCCAGCACGTCCCAGGTGTAGAGCAAGCCGCCCGCATGCTCCGAGGCTTGATGGTCGATCCAGACCTGCGGGGTCTGGGCCACGCTGTGGACCATGTCGCTGATCCGATCCCAGCTGGAGCTGGTCCCTTCCGGCGCCCGGAAGCCCAAGGCACTCGTGAACACGACCGGGATCGAGGCTGCTGCCGCCCCGCGCGTGCGGGCCAGCTCGCGCAGCACATGCACGCCGCCGACCTCCGCGTGGTCGAGGTCGGCCGCCAGCCGGCCTGTCAGAGCCGTGGCCCGCTCGGCGAAGGTCGCGGGCGTGGTGTCGACCTCGAGCAGGATGGTCGAGGTGAAGTCGCCGATCAGCGCACCGATGTCCGGGTGCAAGGGTGGCCGGTTGAAGGAGGTAAGTGTCATGCAGAAGCGGGCGGACCGGCTCCATGCAGCCAGCACGTCGGCATAGGCTGCGGCCAGCAGCGCCGAAGGGGTCAGGCCGCGCGCCTGACCTGCCGCCTGGAGCTGCTGCCACTGGTCGGCGGGAAGCAGGGCCAAGCGGCGGACGAAGCGGGGCCGGCCGATCTGGCCCGGCTGGCGTGCCAGCGGCAGATCCGGCCCGCCCGGCAGCGCCACCACGCGCTCTTCCCAGTAGCGGGCACTGCGCTGCCAGGCCTCGCTGCGCCGCCAGGCCAGGCCTTCCAGCACATAGTCGCGGAAGCTGAGGCTGATCGGCGGCAGTGCCGTGGTCGGGTCCTCGTAGAGCCGGCCCCATTCCTCGCGGAGCTGGAAGATGCTGGCGGCGTCGAGCACCAGAAGGTCGAGCCCGATATGCAGCCTGGTGCCACCGGGATGATGCGTTGCCCGCAGGTCGAACAGCGGCCACACGGCCGGATCGGGCAGGCGATGCGACAGCCGCTCACGGAGCGCCAGCAGCTCGTCCTCGGCGTCGTCGCCGCTCAGGTCACGCTGCACGATCGAGTATTCGGGGACCGTCGGCAGGATCTGCTGCTGGCCGTCGGGCAGCACGACCGCGCGCAGCATGTCGTGGCGCCGCACCAGCATGTTCCAGGCCCGCTCGAGGCGCGCCAGATCGACGCCCTTGAGCTCGACCTCGGTGTAGAGGTAGCAGCCGACATTGCCGAGCTCGAGCGTGTCGCCGCGACCGATCCAGTAGGCTTGCTGGATTTCGGTGAGCGGGAAGGGTGCAAAGCGGCCGGCCTCATCCGGCTCGATCAGACGGCTGGGCGGTTGTGGCGTGCCGTTACCGGCACGGGCGGCGATCGCTGCGATCGTGACGCCTTCCAGCAGCTCGCGCACGCCGACCTCGACGGCGACCTCGCGCTGGATGCGGTTGCGGATCTCGACCGCCATCAGGGAGTCGAGCCCGAAATCCGGCAGCGGCGTTTCCGGATCCGCGGGCGACGGCAGGCCGACCACGTCGGCGACGATCCGGGCGATGCGCTGGGTGGGGCCGACAGTACCGGTTGCGGGCGTGGCGCCGGCCGGCTCGGCCCGGTCGGTGACAATGCCCTGCAAGAGCGACGGCTGCTCGCTTGGCGCGAACTGGCCAAGGAACCGGCGCCAGTCGACCCCGGGCAGCACCGTCAGCTGAACGGGCGCTTCGGCACCGAGCGCATGGGCGAACGCGGCGATGCCGGTCGCGGGTGCGATGCTGCCCAGGCCCAACTTCTCCGCCCGCTCGACGACACCCAGACGCGCGGCGGCACCGATCTCGCGCCAGACGCCCCAGTCGATCACGTTGGTCGGCAGGCTCCTGACCTGGCGCTCGTGCGCCAGCGCGTCCAGGAAACTGCTGGCGGCGGCATGATTGCTCTGCTCGGCCGAGCCCAGCACGCCGGCGATCGAGGCGAACAGGACGAGCCGCACCTCGGGTCGGTCGCCGATGAGTCGGTCGAGGACCAGCGCACCCTCGACCTTGGCGTGCATCACCGCCGCGAAACGCGCCCGCGACTGCTCCAGCACCGGGGCGTCATCGAGCAGGCCCGCTGCATGGACAACACCTCGCAGATCGGGCAGCTCGGCCAGGATCGCGGCCATCGCGCCGGTATCGGCCACGTCGGCTTGGCGCAGCTCCACCGGAACCGGCAGTGCCGGCAGCGGCTCGGCCGGTCCACGCGCCACCAGCACGATGCGCGAGGCGCCGTGCGTCGCGAGCCATGCCGCCACCGCCCGACCGACGCCACCGGAGCCGCCGGTGACGACCCAGCTACCGGCGACCGAGGCGGCCGGCTGCGGCGCCGGGC
>JBATRI010000426.1:0-2499 GCA_049292515.1 Geminicoccaceae bacterium | reverse complement strand
CGGCGGGCGAGGCCCAGCCCCAGTCGTCGCCGAACTGCAGCCCGAAGACGAGGCCGGCGAGGCCGCCGGTCACGAGCACGAAGCCGGCAGGGTCGAGCCGCCCGGCCGCAGTCTCGTCGCGCGATTCCGGCACGATCGCCAGCACGACGACGATGGTCAGCGCCGCCACCGGCAGGTTGACGAAGAAGAACCAGCGCCAGCTCAGGAGATCGGTGAGAGCACCGCCGACCAGCGGACCCACGGCCGAGCCGCAGGCGCCGATCGCGGCCCAGAGTGCGAACGCCAGCCCCTGCTGCGCAGGCGGAAAGGCGTTGGCGACGATCGACAACGGGCTGGTCGAGAACAGGGCCACGGCCACGCCCTGCACACAGCGGCCGAAGATCAGCATACCCATGCCGTCGGCGAGCCCGCACAGGGCCGAGCCCAGGCCGAACAGCACGACGCCGACCAGCAGGGTACGCCGGCGACCGACCACGTCGCCGAGCCGGCCGAACGCGATCAACGGCGCGATCAGCGCCAGGTTGAAGCCGTTGACCACCCACTGCAGGGCCGTGGTCCCGGCGCCGAACTGGTTGCCGATCGAGGGCAGCGCCACGCTGATGCCGTAGAAGTCGATGCTGAGCAGGAACGACGGCAGCGCCATCGCCGCGAGGATCCACCAGCGCCGCGCCACCCCGGCTGCGTCCTGCCGACCGCCATCCATCTGGTCCAGCATCCGCCTCCCCGCTGGCTTCGACTCCAGGGACAACGCGGCCGGCCCCACGTCAAGGCCACGCCGGCCAAGTCCCTGGCGACGGGTGGGTCAGTTCGAGCTATGCTGACCGGTGCCGGGCAACGCAACAAGGGAGTTGGGTCATGACCGAACAGGCACCCGAATCTCCGTCGGACGGCTGCCGCCTCGTGCACGGTGGCGAGCAGTATGAGGGCAAGCAGGGCCTGCTCTACACGGTCGGCATCTCCGCCGAGACCGTGGGGGCCAAGGCGATCCATCTGCAGATGGTGACCATCCCGCCGGGCTCCCGCGCCAAGGCGCACAAGCATGCGGCGCACGAGACGGCACTCTACGCGCTACACGGCGAATCCGGGGTGTGGCACGGCGAGCGGCTGGAGCACCACACCATCGTCCGCCCGGGCGACTATCTCTACATCCCGGCCAACGTCCCGCATCTGCCCTACAACCCGAGCCCGACCGAGAGCGTGGTGGCGTTGATCGCCCGTACCGACCCCAACGAGCAGGAGAGCGTCGTGCTGCTGCCGGAGCTGGATGGGGTGCATGCGGGCTGAAGGCTGACGACACGCGGGTGGACGGCTCGACGGTGCGTCACGAGCACGAACGGCCCATCGACCGCATCACCGCTGGGCTACTTCATCCCGTGGCGGTCTCGCTGCGCACCGGCATGGCTACCGGTGCAGGACGACCAGCGAGCGCGCGTCGAAACAGAAGCTCGATCCGAGATCAGTGCGCCACTGGATTCGGGCGGTATGCGTCCCCGTCGACAGCGACTTGGTCTGCCAGGTGAAGGCGTGCGCGCTGCTGCTCTCGCCGACCGAGATGAACGGCACCTCGCCCGGAGTCTGCTGCGCATTGTCGATGGTCAGCCGGACGAAGCCGGTATCGAACGCCTCGCTGCCCGACAGCGAGGCTGCGCCGCTGAAGGTGACCACGACCGGGCTGGCGCTGCCGCTGACGGTGAAGGTACGGGTCATCTGCGGCACGGTCGCGTAGCTCGTCGTGCTGGTGCAGGCGAAGACGATCTCGTCCACGCCGTCGAACTTGCTGATCACCCCCGACCGGCTGGTGGCCGCCTGTGCCTGCCCGAGGGCAACGAGGCTGCCGACGAGGCACCCGGCCAGCACGAATCCCACACGCACGCCCGCATTCATGAACATCGCGTCAACTCCTCTCGAACGATCGACAGGAGAAACAGAGCAGGTTGCCGTCGCGACCGCCGTGAATATTGCCACAGTTTTATCTTCTAGACGCGGGCGAGAGAGAGATAGCTTCGGGGCGACATATGACGCCTGCAGCGGGCGGCCTGACCCCCCTCGAGCCCTGTACCACCCGCCGAGTAGAAGGTGGCCCGCTCGGTGCGGATGGCCGTCCGGGACTTGTCCACAGTTCGCGGGACAAGGCTGAGGATGTTCCTGGGGACGCGCAAGGCGACGGCAATCGTAAGCCGTTGGCGCTGCACGCACATGGTGCACCCCGAGGCTCGGATCAGCTGGTCTGGCCGCATGGGTTGAGGGCGTCCTGGCCGGGACGAAGAATATTGCACCGCAGCATTTCTGATCCCTTGCATTCTCCGTACTGCGTACCACTTATTGTGCAGTGCAGCATAAAGGATAGCTTCCATGGCCAAGATCGCCGTCGCTCCCGCCCCCACCGCATTCAAGTTTCCCGAGCTGAAGTTGCCCAAGGTCGATGTCGTGGCGCTGTTCGCCGCACAGAAGGCCAATCTGGCCACCGTGCACGAGGCGCAGACCGTGCTCTTCGGTGCC
>JBATRI010000425.1:0-2747 GCA_049292515.1 Geminicoccaceae bacterium | reverse complement strand
AGCGTGCCGCCCGTGTAGCGGTCGCGTGCCACGCCGAGGCCGGCGAGCAGCCGGTCGGTCTCGGCCTCGAAGCCTGGCTTGGCGGCGGTGGTGGTCATGACAGTCCCCCGTTGATGGCGGCTCAGATGCGGGCGTCGGCGAGGTGCGCCACCTGCGCGCCGACCTCGTAATACAGCTCCTTCAGGCCGCGAAGCCCGGCCGCGGCCGGCTCCGTGACCGGCAGCGGCAGGTCGGCCTCGGCGATGGCGCCGGTGATCAGCTGGGCGGTGACGCGGCCGAACACGGTGCCCGGTGCGATGCCGCGGCCATTGTAGCCGCAAAAGCCGATCACGTTGCGGGCGAGCTTGTGGAACCTGGGCAGGTGGTTGTCGGTCATGCCGATCGACCCGTACCATTCGGCGACGAAGCCGAGCTCGGGCAGCTGCGGGAACAGTCGGCGCAGTGTCCGCCTGGCCCAGTCGCGGTGCACGGCGGCACCGGTGCCGCGCAGCGAGCCGACGCTGCCGATGACGAGGTGGCCCTGCCGATCGAAGCGAAACGACGTCAGGACCTCCTTCGTGTCCCAGGCGCCGTGGCGCTCGGGCAGGATTGATGCGCGCAGCTCGGGCGGCAGCGCCTCGGTCGCGAAATTGAAGTAGGGCAGGTGGACCAGCTGGGCGCGGATCTCCGGCCATGGGGCGTGGGTGTAGGCGTTGGTCGCGACCACGACCCAGTCGGCGGTCACCGAGCCTGCGGGCGTGCGCACCGTCCAGCGCGTGCCCGAGGCGGCGATGGCCGAGACGGGGCTGCCGGTCATGATCCGGGCGCCGGCTTCGATGGCGGCCCGGGCGAGGCCACGGGCGTAGGCCAGCGGCTGGATCGTGCCGGCGCGCAGGTCGAGGAGGGCGCCGGCATAGGCGGTGCTGCCGACCTTGGCCGCGGTCTCGGTCGCGTCCAGCAGGCGAACGGATGCGCCGCGCGCGATCCACTGCGCGGCACGGCGCTCCAGCTCCTGCAGACCCTTCGGGCCGGCCGCACAGTGGAGCGTGCCCGCGCGTTCGGGCTCGCAGTCGATCCGGTGCCGGTCGATCAGGTCGAACACCAGGCGCGGCGCGTTGCCCAGCAGCTCGAGGAGCCGGGAGCCGTATGTCCTGCCCAGGGCCGCCGGCAGGTCGTCGGGCATGACCCACATGCCGGCATTGACCAGACCGACATTGCGGCCGGAGCCGCCGAAGCCGATCCGCGCTTCCTCCAGCACGACGACGTCGACACCCGCCTCTGCCAGATGCAGGGCGACGGACAGGCCGGTGTAGCCGGCGCCGATCACGACGACGGCGGTGCTCAGATCGCCGGTCAGAGGTGCGGTCGCCGGTGCCGCCGGTGCCGTCATGGCCCAGAGCCCGTGCGAGCGCGGATCGCGTCGCAGCGGATCGTCGTCCAGGCCCGGGGTCGCTGGCATCAGGGAGTTCCCACGTGTCGTGCATGCGCTGATGGGCATAGCGCTGATACCGGCCATCACCAACGACTGGTCAATGACACAGGCGGTGCCGGCATAACAATGCGAGAGCGGCCGCGACCGGGGCGGCGGACCGCAGGCACGGCAGGGCACTCACGAGCCGCATTGCTACAATTCACTTTATAGTTGATAAATAACAATAGCATAATCGCAAATCGTACATGATAAAGATCGCAAGTTGGAGCGTACCTATGTGCGCCAATAGCTGCATCGAGCGCTCTTAAAACGATTTTCGAGAACGGCAGCGATTGTCGGGACCTTAGTGATGACGTCTATTGATCTTGCGGAAAGAATAATTCAGCCGCAGTTCATTGGAGGTTTCATAATGACACGCCTAATGCTTGCTGCCGTGACTGTATTGTTCGTAAGCGCTTCTGTCGCCAGTGTGACTGTTCAGGCAGGCAATTGTGATTACTCGTGGCAATCCGCCAGCGACGGCTCGGCCTGCGGTGATCGCGCCGCCGACCGCCGGCCCGGCGGGAAGTGACCAGGTGGGGCGGCCCTGTCGAGAGCCGCCCCACTCACCCCTAACTGCACGGACGTAGGCTGCGGCCTACGCCTCGCTGTCGGCCCGGCCATCCCTGCCGAGGATCGCCGTGCGGGCCGCGGTCAGCACCTCGTCGGCGAACGCTTCGCCTTCGGCAGCGCGGGCCATGGCCACGGCGCCGATCATGGTGGCAAGTGCGGCCAGCGCCGCCTCGCGCCGGCGTGCTTCGGAGCGGCCGGGCATGAAGCGCGTAAGGTGCGCGGTGAATGCCTTCAGCGCACCGGCGAAGGCGGCGCGCACCGGCTTGTCGCGCCGCCCGGCATCCGTTGCCAGCGCTGCAAAGAGGCAGCCATCGCCGTAGTCGCTGCAATGGCTGGACGACAGGTACCGCGTGACCAGGTCACGAAGTGGTTGCGGCGAGGTCGCGGCCTGACGGAGCCAGTCTTCGGTCGATCGCTCGGCTGCAAGCCGGCAGGCCTCCGCGATCAGGTCGTCCTTGGACGCAAAGCTCTTGTAAAAACCGCCGTGCGTCAGGCCGGCTTCGGCCATCACGGCGTCGATGCCGACGCCGTCGAAGCCGTGCTCACGAAACAAGCGCCCGGCGGCCTCGATGACACGCTCGCGATTCCTGGCGGCCTGCTCCTTCGAAACTCTCACCGGGGCCTCCTGATGAACGGGTCCTTTTGAGATTTGTATATGACGGCCGTCATCAAATCACAACATCGACAGCTCGACTTCCATCCGCCCGTCGCCGCTACGCCGGCC
>JBATRI010000424.1:0-11512 GCA_049292515.1 Geminicoccaceae bacterium | reverse complement strand
GCGCCGATCGGAACCCCATCTACCAGCCGAATCAAAGCGTCAAAGGGTACGCCGGCACCCGAAAGGAGTGCCGCGAGGGCACGCTCCGGTCCGGTACTCCGGCCTTTGATCCGGACCATCACCGCACTACGCTTCTCCGCCGACATGATATCGTCTCGATGACGCCGTGCAGCCGTATTGGTTGGAACGTTCACCTTCGGCGATAGCAATTCAGGCTTCAAGCTACTATCCTCCCTTTGAAGTAGCATCAGGGCAATCGCATGAAGTTGCGGTGAGCCGCAGAAAGGGGATTCCACAGCTCGGTTTTGTGTGATTCATGGGATGCCTCGATGACTGACCGAGGCGAGCATGACCGTCCGTGGAACCGATTTCTCGTTGCTGGCGCAGTTCGCGGCGCTGAGCGACCCGCGCCAGATGGCGAAGGTGCTCTATCCGTTGCCGGAGATCCTGCTCCTGGTGCTGGCCGCCACCCTGGCCGGCGCCGACGACTTCGTCGAGACCCGGGCCTGGGGCGAAGAGCGGCTCGGCTTCCTGCGTCGCTTCTTGCCCTACGCCAACGGGATTCCGTCGCACGACACCTTGAACCACGTGGTCAACGCGCTCGATCCCGAGCTGTTCAAGCGCTGCTTCGTCGCCTGGGTCGACACCATGCGCACCGATCAGCCGGAGTTCGTCGCCATCGACGGCAAGACCTCGCGCCGCTGCCATGCCCGGTCCAAGGGTCGCGAGCCCTTGCATCTCGTCTCCGCTTGGGCGAGCCGGCAGCGGCTGGTGCTCGGCCAGGAGGCCGTGGCCGGCAAGTCCAACGAGATCACCGCCATCCCGCTGCTGTTGGAACGGCTCGAGCTCGCCGGAGCCCTGGTCACCATCGACGCCATCGGCTGCCAGACCAGGATCGCCCAGGCGATCTTGGCCAAGCAGGCCGACTACCTCCTGGCCGTTAAGAGCAACTGGCCCTCGCTCCTGGCCGAGATTGCGCGCTACTTCCAGGACGCACCGGCCTCGGCTTTCGACCGGCTGGAAACCATCGACGGCGACCACGGCCGCATCGAGATCCGCCGCCACGTCGTCAGTCGCGAGGTCGCCTGGCTCACCGGCGACCGCCGCCACCCCGGCGAGCCGCGCTTTCCGGGCTTGGCGACGGTGCTGATGGTCGAGGCCGAGGTCGAGCGCGCCGGCACGACCAGCATCGCGCGGCGCTACTACCTGTCCTCGGCCCGGCTCGACGCCGCCACCTTCGCCCGCGCCGTCCGTTCCCACTGGGGCATCGAGAACCGGCTGCACTGGGTCCTGGACGTGGTCTTCCGCGACGACCTGGCGCGCCTGCGCACCGGCCACGGCCCCGAGAACATGGCCACCGTCCGGCACATGGCCGTGAACCTCATCCGAGACGCCCCTGGCAAGCACAGCCTCAAGGTCCGCCGCAAGAAAGCCGCCTGGAGCAACGACTACCTGGAAACCCTCCTGCGACGCACCGCCTGAGCGGGTTCATGCGATTGCCCTGGAAGTAGCATGGTCCGTTTGAACTGATGTTTCCCGGTCGATATAGTAGAGGCTTTTCTACCTCGTGCTCGAACTTCCTGCCGGCTTCCATAACGGTGCGGACCCATGTGGGAAGGTCGGCTTGAGCCCGTCTCGCTCGCTGGGAGCGCTCTTCCGGCTGACCCTGGCTTCCGGAGTTTCCGCTGCGGTCGCCCTGCATCTGAAGCGTGGCGCGCCCATCGACGGCAGGGACGGTAAGGGACGGACTCCCCTGATACTGGCGGCAGGGCGCGGTCACGCCGAGGTCTGTCGCCTCCTGATTGAAGCCGGCGCCGATCCGGAACTGCAGGACAACGACGGCCAGGATGCACTTGCCGTTGCCCGCGCGGGACGCCACTCGCATATCGTTGCCCTCCTGGCGGGCGTCACGGTGCCCGCCATAGGAGAGGAGGACGCGGTCGCCCTCGGATGCGCCTCCCCGGCAGACGGGCCGGCCCCGCTGGAAGACCATAGCGCCGCCGCTCCCCCCAACGTGGCCGAGGCTCCAGCAGACACCGCTGGAAATCGGGACCTTCCGACGGCTGCTACTCGAATCCTGGAAGTCGAAGCGGAACCAGCACTGGCGTCGAACCCCTCGGGGGAACCGGCCGTCGCGGACGATGCCGAACAACCCGGCAGTTCCTGGATCGCCGAGGAGGAAGCGGCTTCGGCCTCTCCCACCATTTATCCTGTTGCTGGCGACGGCGCTACAACACGATCCGCTCCTGACGCTGCTCTCGCGGCTCCATCCCGACAGGACGATCCTGCGCCGTCATTGGAGGAGCCTGCCGATCCCTTGTGGGAGCCCGAGCCGGAGCCTGTGCTGAGTCTGTCGGAGGTTGGCGTCGAGCAAACAGCCTCGGCCCTCGATGCCGGACTGACCAAGCACACTGCCCAGCTTTCTGATCCGGATTGGCTGGATACCGAGATTGTTCTCCCGGATGTGGCCCCGTCCTGGGCAGCGGCCTTGGTGGATCCCCATGAGGGCTACCTTGCGGTCATTTCGCTCCTGGAGACAGGTGTCCGGGAGGGCTGGCTTCCCGATGAGGAGATCGCCGCGCTCGGGACGTGGGCAGTCACTCCCAAGATGGGCGAAGTACTCACCGATGCCGTGCGCATGGTCCTCGGCGATATTGGCATGATCATCGAAGCCGAGCACGCGCTCGAACTGTCGCGAGAAGCCCGCGCTCCGCTTGATCCTGATGAGCCTGCCGCACGCTCTTCCGATATCGTTGATGCTATCGACTTCATCGGGGGCCTCTCCGGGGGCTTCCTGGACGCGGAATCCATGCTGCTCGACGCAGCGAAGCGGGCTTCCGTCCTGTCGGCCAGGGAGGAGGCTTCCCTTTTCCGGGAGCTGGCCTCGTCGCTCGGGGCCATGCTGCAGCTGGCGGCAAGCAGCCCGTCGACTGTCCCCATCCTGATTAGGTGGGCCGAGCAGTTGGAAGCCGGTGTCCTGCTTCCGAAGGACGTCTCGGAGACCGAGCGGGGCACGAGTCCATCCGACCCTGAGGAGAGCCGGCGAGGCACGGACGAGAGCGAAGAGGTCGACACCTCCGACGACGGCGAAGAGGGCGTGTCGGACGCTGATGTGCTTGCCTCCCGGCTCCGGGAGGTTGCCGGGAAGCTCATGGGGAGCGCCCAGGACGCAAGGCCGGCTCTCATCGGGTTGTCACTTGCAAGCCGCCGGGTTCTGGAACTTGCCGAAGGCATGCTTTCGCTCGATGGGCGCCAGCCTCCGAGGCGTTGCCTGACGACAAGAGGGACTGCAGGAGCTTCCGACCTGCGTCTCCTGCGTCGCCGCCCATCTGACAAGGCAGGCGCGCCGGCGCAGGACATCGCCTCGACGCGCGACCGGTATCTTGCCGCACAGGAAACCATCGTCGAGGCGAACCTGCGCCGTGTCGTCTGGTTCGCGCGGCGGTATGCACGAGGCACGGATTCCTTTCTGGACCTCGTGCAAGAAGGACAGATCGGTCTGCTGCGCGCGATCGACCGCTATGATTTTGGCCGAGGGTGGCGCTTCGGCACCTATGCCACCTGGTGGATCCGGCAGTCGATAAGCCGCTACGTGCAGGACACCAGCCGCACGGTTCGCATTCCCGTCCACCTGCTGGAGTGCATCGCGAAGATGCGTCGGCACGCAGATGCCTTCAGGGTGAGGCATGGCTTCGAGCCGTCACCCCTCGATCTTGCGCAGGCCGCGGAGCTTGATGTGCGGACGGTCGAGCGGGCCCTTGCTGCCGATCGTGAGATCGTGCAGCTGGAAGGCGATATGGGCCTCTCCGCTGCCGAGGACGACGATCCAGGTTCGCTGAGAAGTTTCCTCCCTCCGGAGCTCGTTGATCCGGCAACGCCTCTTGCGACCATCCTCCAGACCGACCTGCGACTGGCTATCCTTGATGCGCTGCAGAAGCTCGGCCGGCGGGAGGCTCGCATCCTCGACCTGCGCTTCGGCATCACCGGCGACCACCCTCTCACGCTTGAGGAGGTCGGGCAGTCCTACCGGGTAACCCGTGAGCGGATACGACAGATCGAGGCGAAGGCGCTCCGTCGGGTGCGGCGACACCTTCCCTCGCGCCACTTCGAAAACATGGCGCCGTGACAGGGCATCCAGGTCAGAGGAGGATCGCCGCTCCACCGAAGGCCGCGGCCATGATCGAAGCCTTGCGAGGCCTCGGCTATTCGGCCTCCACGGCCCTGGCCGACCTGATAGACAACAGCATAGCTGCGGGCGCCTCGCAGGTGGATGTGTCCTTCACCTGGGCGGGAGCCGCATCACGCGTGACTATTGCCGACGACGGCAGCGGCATGACGCCCGATCAGCTCGAGAAGGCCATGCGCCTCGGTGACCGCAGCCCGCTCGATCCGCGGCTTCCGGGCGATTTGGGCAGATTTGGCCTCGGGCTGAAGACCGCGTCCTTCTCGCAGTGCCGGCGACTGACCGTCATTTCCCGGAGGCAGGGGGCGACGGCGTGTTTGCGCTGGGACCTCGACGAGATCGCCGCGGCGGGTGGCCAGGACTGGGAGCTGCTCGAAGGCCCGGCGTCCGGTTCGGAGGACCTGCTATCGCTCCTGCCCCCGACCGGCAATGGCACGCTCGTCGCCTGGGAAGTCCTTGACCGCCTGCTGACACCCGGCTTCCGCGAGCAGGACCTGCTTGACCTGATCGATCGTGTCGAGCGCCATCTGGCCATGGTGTTCCATCGGTACATGGAGGCGCCCCGCGCGCGCCTGCGCATCACACTGAACGGCCGTCGCGTGAAACCGTGGGATCCCTTTCTTACGGACCATCGGAACACGTGGTCCTCCCCGGAGGAGCGCTTCGCCAGCCCTTCCGGTCCTGTCACCGTCCAGGCCCATGTCCTGCCCCACAAGGATCGGCTGGATGCGCGAACCTATGAAGATGCCGCCGGCCCCCACGGCTGGACCGCCCAGCAGGGGTTCTATGTCTACAGGCAGGGACGCCTCCTCCTGGGAGGATCCTGGCTGGGGCTCGGGCGTGGGCGGTCGTGGACGAAGGAGGAGGCTCATCGGCTCGCACGCATCCGCGTCGAGATCGGGAATGCCTCGGACGCTGCCTGGAAGATCGACATCCGGAAGTCGACAGCACGGCCTCCTGTCGAGGTCCGTGCGAAGCTGACCGCCCTGGCCGAGGACGCCCGCGATCGTGCACGTCGCGTATTCGCGTGGCGCGGCAGGAACCTCGCTGGCAGGGTGACGGGACAGCCTGTCGTCCAGGCCTGGGCGGCGCTGCACACCCCTGACGGTATCCGATACCGGATCGACGAGCAGCATCCCGCAGTGGCCGCGGTCCTGGAGCAGGCCGGTGAGTTCACCCCTCTTGTGCGGGCCATGCTCCGCATCGTGGAGGAGACGGTGCCGGTGCAGCGCATCTGGCTCGACACGGCGGAGGCGAAGGACATGCCGCGGACCGGCTTTACTGCGGGCCCGCCAGCCGAGCTGCGCCACGTGCTAGAGGTCATGTACCGCAACCTCGTCCATCGGCGAGGTCTGACGCCGTCCGAGGCGAAGCAGCGCCTCCTGCTGGCAGAGCCCTTCAACGCGCATCCCGATGTCGTCGCCGCCTTGTCCGACCCTCCTGGAAGCGAGACCTGACCCGCCATGGATGCAGCACTGGAAAGCCACGCGCAGAAGGTGGTGAAATTCGTCCAAGAACTTCTCCTCGACGAGCCCGACCGGAGCCGCATCGGCCCGGCGCTGATTGCCGAGCAGATCGACGTGGTGCTGCGGATGAAGCCGGCCTGGGGAGAGGGACTCGACCGGATCGCCATAACGGAGGAACTCGTCCGCCGCTTCAGCATGTGGATCGGTCGCGATGGCACGCTGAAGGATGAGGCTGGGCATGTTGCCTGGCTCGATGCGGCTAGGAAGCGCGACTGGCGACTCTGGAGACGATACCGCGAGTGGCTCGAGAGGGACTTCTCGTCGGACGCACTCGATGCGCTCGACCGATCCACGGACGGCATCCTCGGCCTACTTGAGGATCCGCAGCGGTCAGGCGATTGGGATCGCCGGGGCCTTGTGGTGGGGCACGTACAGTCGGGGAAGACCGGCAACTACACCGGCCTGATCTGCAAGGCGGCGGATGCCGGCTACAAGATCATCATCGTCCTTGCCGGTTTGCACAACAATCTCCGGGCCCAAACGCAGATGCGGCTGGACGAGGGCTTCCTCGGTTATGCCACGGCACCATCACCGGGCGACACGTTGACGATCGGCGTCGGCGAGATCGACGGCGATCCATCGATCCGGCCCAACTACGTGACCAACCGCACGGAGAAGGGCGACTTCTCGACAGGGCTGGCGGGCAACCTGGGAATCAGCCCCGAACAGCGGCCGTGGCTCTTCGTGGTGAAGAAGAACAAGACTGTTCTCACCCGCCTCCTGTCCTGGGTCCAGAATCATGCCGCCGACAGTCGTGACCAGGAGACAGGACGGAGGCTCGTTACGAAGCTGCCGCTGCTGCTCCTGGATGATGAGGCGGACCACGCGTCGGTGGATACCGGCGAGCAGGTGTTCGACGAGCAGGGCCGCCCCGACGAGGAGCACTCGCCGACCGTCATCAACCGGCTCGTCCGGCGCCTGCTCTATTCCTTCACCCGGGCGGCCTATGTCGGCTACACGGCCACGCCGTTCGCCAACATCTTCATCCACGATCGCGGCTGCACGCGTGAGGAAGGGCCGGACCTCTTCCCGAGCTCATTCATCGTCAATCTCGCAGCCCCGTCTAGCTACGTCGGTCCGGCGAGGATCTTCGGCCTTCGCGGCCCGGCCGGTCGCGAGGGAAGCCTGCCACTCATTCACGAGGTCTCGGATCACCAGGACCGAACGGGCGTCTCCGGCTGGATGCCGCAGGGCCACAAGAGCCACCACCGGCCGGGCGCCTACGAAGTGCCCGGATCGCTGCGCGAGTCGATCCTGTCGTTCCTGCTGACGTGCGCAGCCCGGAAGGTACGAGGACAGGGTCATCGTCACAGCTCGATGCTCATTCACGTCACCCGCTTCACCGCCGTCCAGACCGAGGTCCATCGGCAGGTGATGGAGATCGTCCGGGGGATCTCCCAGCGCCTCCGGCGAGGAATCGACAGCGAGGGGCTCCTGGCGGATCTGCGGGCCCTCTGGGACAAGGACTTCGTACCCGTCACGACATTGATCGCCGGGCGCGGAGACGATCCGTCGATTCGCCCACTGGAGTGGCATGCGATAGCCGCCGTTCTCCCGGACGTGGCCGCGGACGTGGAAGTGCGGATGATCAACGGCACGGCGAAGGATGCCCTCGACTACGCCGACAATGCAGGCCGCGGCCTGAAGGTCATCGCCATCGGGGGCGACAAGCTTGCCCGAGGGCTCACCCTGGAGGGCCTCTGCACGAGCTACTTCCTGCGCGCGTCGCGCATGTACGACACGCTGATGCAGATGGGGCGCTGGTTCGGCTACAGACCCGGATACCTCGATCTTTGCCGTCTCTACACGACGACCGATCTGATCGAGTGGTTCGGCCACATTGCCGACGCGTCCGAGGAGCTCCGGGAGGAGTTCGACATGATGCAGGCCAGCGGTGGTACCCCGAAGGACTACGGCCTCAAGGTTCAGTCGCACTCGGTACTTATGGTCACGTCGCGACTCAAGATGCGCTCGGCAAGGACGCTGATGCTGTCCTTCAGCGGACAGGTGGTCGAGACCGTCGCCTTCCACCGCGATCCGGCGATCCTCGGCTCCAACCTCAAGGCTATCCGTTCACTCGTCGAGGTGATGGGCCGGCCGGCCGAGACGACGCCGATCCGGCGCACGAGACCGGACACGCAGCAAGAATGGGAAGGCGCACTCTGGGATGCGGTGCCGGCCCAGAGGATCGTGAGCTTCCTCGCGAACTACAGAACCCATCCGGATGCCCACAAAACGAAAGCCAGTCTTCTTGCCGAGTTCATCGAGTCCATGGCGCGCACGGGCGAGCTGGTATCGTGGACAGTAGCGATATTGGGGGGCGGCAGCAATCGACGCACCATCGATCTGGGAGGCGGCGTCGCGGTCAAAATGCCCGAGCGCAAGGAGCGCAACTCCACCGCCGACCGCTTCTCGATTGGCCGCCTGCTGGCACCACGCGATGAAGCGATCGATCTGGGCACGGACGCGTGGGCTGCAGCCCTCCAGCTGACGCGCGAGATGTGGCGCGCCGATCCGGCGCGCGCCCAGGGTCAGGAACCTGACACGCCGGGCGGGGTCGCGATCAGGCGCATCCGGGGATACGGCGCGGACGGCATCCAGGGTCGGCCGGATCGGGGCCTGATGCTCCTCTACGTGCTCGACCCGGAGCTGACGAAGGCAGGCCTCCCGGAAACCGTGGAAGGAGTGGTCGGGCTGGGCATGAGCTTCCCCGGCAGCAGATCGGGGGTGAAGGTGGCCTACGTGGTGAACAACGTACTGTGGGAGCAGGAGTATGGCTCCTCCGAGTGATCAGCTCCGGCTGATCGAAGCGTGGCGGGCGCTGGCCGGCCTGGATGGCGAGAAGGGCTGGCGCAGCACCCATCTCGCTAGCGTCGGCCGCTGCCGGATCATGGCGGCGCGGCACATGCCGGACGACCGCGAAGCGCTCCTGCTGGGCTTCCAGGGTGTCAGGCCGCCCTCGGCGTCCGATCTGCCTGCGGGACGGGGATTCCACGTCGAGATCGTGCGCGATCCCGCGCTGCCCGGCGTCGTGCTGATTGCCCTCGCAAGACAGCCGGGAGCGCCGCTCGATCTCTTCGAGGCGATGGCATACGACCTCGTGTCCGTAATCCATACGGAAGAAGGCACGGATGATACACGCATCGTCATGGTCCGTGTGATCGCGAGGATACGTGCCTGGCAGGAATTCATGCTGAGGGAGCGCAGCGGGATCCTCAGCCAGGAGGACGAAATCGGCCTGCATGGCGAACTCCACATCCTCACGGAGTTGATCGAGCGCCTTCAGGACGCGGCGGCAGCCGTGGAAGCATGGGAAGGTCCCATGCGGGGCCTGCACGACTTCGTGCTTCCGATTGGAGCGATGGAGGTCAAGTCCTCGGTCGCATCCATTGGCTTCAGGGCAGCCATCTCATCGCTGGATCAGCTCGACCAGGCGGTGCGCTCGCCCCTGCATCTGGCGGCTGTCCGTCTGACAGATGACGCCGTGGGCATGACGCTTCCGGAGCGGGTGGCCGCAACGCGGGAACATTTGTCCGGATCTCTTGTGGCAGCATCCGGCTTCTCGCTCCGCCTGCTCCGTTATGGCTACATCGAGGCGATGTCGGCGCACTACACGCGGCGGCTGAAGCTTGCCGACATGCGTCTCTTCGAGGTCACCGATGGGTTTCCTGCCCTGACTTCGAGGGCGGTCCCGAGAGGCGTTGTCTCGGCATCCTATGTCATCGACCTCGATGTCCCCGGCCTCGCTTCCGCCACCTTTTCCGATGTCTTGCAGGATGCACGATTGCCATGACGCTCGAGGAATTCGTCGTCCAGCTCCAGGCGGACATCCGCGAGCGAATGGAGAGCGGCGACGCGCCGCCCTACAGCGAAATGGTGTTCGCTGAGTACGTCATGGACCACATGGCCGAGATCGGCATGACCTCGGACCCCGTCACCTGCCACTACGATGCCATGGTCGATCGGGCGAAGCTGAGACTGAGCGGCTATGCAGTCAGCGCGGACGATGAGCAACTCGACCTCTTCGTGAGCCTCTACTCCGGCAGCGAGAAGCCGACGTCGGTACCCGACAGCGAGACGACGCAGGCTGCGGGCCGCTGCCTCGCGTTCCTGGCGAAATGCGCGGAAGGCCGCTTGGCATCGCGCATTGACGCGTCCAACGACGCCCATGAGCTGGCACAGATCATCGAGATGATCTTCCCGAAGCTCGACCACATCACGGTGCACGTCCTTACGGATCGCGTTGCCAAGTCGAAAAGCTTCAAGAGCAGGGAAGTCAACGGGAAGACCATCCGTCTCGAGGTCATGGATATCGAGCGGCTGTACCGGCATCTATCGGAGGGAAAGCCACGGGACGAGATGATCCTGGACTTCAAGACGCTTTCCGGCTCGCCCCTGCCTTGCGTCCTTCTGCCAGGGGAGGACACTGTCTACAGCACCGCTCTGGCCGCCATACCTGGCGAAGCGCTCCGGCTAACATACGAGAAGTTCGGTGCACGCCTGCTGGAAGCCAACGTCCGCTCCTTCCTGAGCACCACGAACAAGGTGAACCGCGGCATCCGTGACACGCTCCGCTCGACGCCGGAACACTTCGTGGCCTTCAACAACGGCATCGTCGTGATCGCGGATGCCGCGGGCTACGAATCGATGCCGGATGGCGGGCCGGGCATTGCGTGGCTCCGCGGCGTGCAGATCGTCAATGGCGGCCAGACGACAGCTTCGATCTACTTCACGAAGAAGAAAGCCCCGGACACCGACCTCCGTCGCGTCCGGGTACCGGCGAAGATCATCATCGTCGGCGACGACGAGCAGGGTGACAATGCAAGGGAGGTCCTCGTCGCCAACGTCTCCAGATTCGCCAACAGCCAGAGCGCGGTGAAGGTGTCCGACCTGTCGGCGAACCGCCCGTTCCATCGCGACCTCGAGCGGTTGACGCAGGCGACGTACTGCCCGGACGGTGTGACCAGATGGTTCTACGAGCGCGCGGCGGGCAGCTACAACGTGATGCTGGCCCGGAAGGGCGATACCCCGCCCCGGCTCAGGAAGCTGAAGGCGGAGTTCCCGCAGACGCGCAAGGTCAACAAGACCGAGCTCGCGAAGTGCCTGATGGCGTGGGCCGGCTATCCGGACATCGCCAGCCAGGGCCTGCAGAAGAACTTCGAGAAGTTCAGCGCCCTTCTCGACGAGGAGGGGGGCGCGAAACGATGGCCCCTGGCGACCGCGGCCGAAATGAAGCGGATCATCGCGCAGGTAATCATCTTCAGGGCCGTGCAGAAGGTGGTCCGTCCACTGCTCCAAGCTTTCCAGGCCAACGTCATCGCCTACACCGTCGCCCTGATGGGGCAGCGCCTGAAGGATCACGTGGACCTTGACCGCATCTGGGCGGACCAAGCTCTCGCCCCGCATCTGGTGATGGTGGCCGTGGAATGGGCGCCTCACGTGGACAAGGCGCTGCATGAATCTGCTGCAGGCCGGATGATTTCGGAACGTGCCAAAAGGCCGGAATGCTGGCAACAACTCCGGGCCATCACCCTCCCCATGCCGCAGCAAGAAGCGAAGTTGCAAAGCGCCTGAGACCTTCTGCGCGAAGCGCTCACGGACCCGGAGCGGACGGCAGAGGCCGCCGAGCTCATCAGAGGGCCGCTCAATCGGATCGAGCTTGTTCGGGTGGCAGCGTTGGCTGTGTATCGGCATGCAACTTTGACCCCCTGAGCCGCGGGATCGGCGTCCAATTTTGACCCCCGTCGGCGTGGTTGTCGCGGACTACCTGCTCTGGCTTTGGAGCGGGTGGTCGGGGGATGAA
>JBATRI010000423.1:0-14392 GCA_049292515.1 Geminicoccaceae bacterium | reverse complement strand
TGGTGGCAGGGGCCGGCGGGGGACGAGCTGGTTCCGGTCGGCAAGGCCTATTCGGGCTACACCGACGCCGAGCTCCTGCTGCTCGACCGCTGGATCCGCGATCACACCACCAGACGCTATGGGCCCGTGCGCGAGGTCAGTGCCGGGCTCGTGCTCGAGGTGGCCTTCGACTCGGTCCATAGATCCACCCGCCACAAGTCGGGGGTGGCGATGCGTTTTCCCCGTATCCACCGCATCCGCTGGGACAAGCCCGCCGACGAAGCGGACCGGCTGGAAACCCTGGAGCGACTGATCGGCTCACATGGAGCTGGCCGAATGAGTTGAATGCGAAAAGGATATAGGATATTAAACCTATAACTCCCACAAGCCCGGGTATCCATGATGCGAAGCTATCTTGCCTTCCTGCTGCTGACGGCCGAGCTCGCAGGCTGCACCGAGGTTCGAACCTACAGCGCGGTCATCGAGCAGCGCCGGGTGATGAACGACATGCAGGCACGTGCGACCATGGCGGCGACCTGCGACATCGCCTTCGCCTATTTCCGTGAGCTCAGCTCGATGGAGCGACGCTATGCCGGGCTGGTCTGCGGCGGCATCTTCCCCGACGGTGGCGATCCAAGGCTGCCGACGTCGTGATCCTCCGCCAGCGTGCCGGGCTGACACACCGCGTTGGCACGGCTCGCGGCCAGGAGTTTGGCCAGCTCGAGGAAGTCCCGCCGGCGAGGGGAGGAACGGCGCCAGGCCAGCGCCACGGTGCGCCTGGGCTCCGGCGCCTCGAACGCCAGCAGCACGATGCGCGGATCGTGCACCTCGAACGGCAGGCAGAGCTCCGGCAGGACCGTGATCCCGAGCCCGTTGGCGACCATCTGGATGATCGTCGCCAGGCTCGAAGCCGCAAAGCCGCTCATCGCACCGCGATCGACCTGCTGGCAGTAGCTCAGCGCCTGATCGCGCAGGCAATGTCCGTCCTCGAGCAGCAACAGCCGCTCCTTGGCCAACATGCGCGCCACCGCGCCGGGTGCGGCCGCCAGTGGATGTTTGGCGGGCACCGCCAGCAGGAAGCGATCTTCGAACAGCGTCAGGGTCTCGAGTTCCGGCTGCTCGACCGGTAGCGACAGCACCAGTGCATCGAGCACGCCGCGCTGGAGCTCACCGGTCAGGACGGCCGTCTGACTCTCGCGCAGCTCCAGCGCCAATGACGGATGCAGTTGCTGTAGGGAGGGCAGCGCCGCCGGCAGCAGGTAGGGTGCAATGGACGGAATGACCCCCAGCCGTAGCGGACCGGTCAGCAGCTGGCTGCCATGCCGCGCGAATTCTTCGAGCTCGGCGACCTCGGCCAGGACGCGGCCGGCGCGACGGGCGATCTCCATCCCATCCGGCGTGAACTCGATGCGGCCACGGCTGCGCTCGACCAGGACTGTGCCGAGCTGGGCCTCCAGTTCCTGGATCTGGACCGACAAGGCCGGCTGGCTGACGGCACATTCCTCAGCCGCCCGGCCGAAATGACGATGGCGGACCAAGGCGCCGAAGTAGCGTAGCTGCCGCAGGGTCGTCATGGTGATAAGATTTTCCTATCAAGTTCATCGGCTAATGAGATTAGAACCTATCCAAGGAGCAGGCTAGTGTGATGCTGGGTTGAGACTTAGCCCAAATGATGCATTTCTGGGGACCCAACGATGGCTGATATGCCAACCTTGACGACGACTGCCGGCGCACCGGTCGCTGACAACCAAAACTCGATGACGGCCGGTCCGCGTGGTCCGGTGCTGCTGCAGGACTGGCAGCTGCTGGAGAAGTTGGCGCACCAGAACCGCGAACGGATCCCCGAGCGGGTCGTGCACGCCAAGGGCTGGGGAGCCCATGGCACGCTGACCGTCACCAATGACCTCAGGAAGTACACGCGCGCCAAGCTGTTCAGCGAGTTCGGCAAGTCGACGCCGATGATCGCCCGGTTCTCGACCGTGGCCGGCGAGCTCGGCGCCGCCGATGCGGAGCGTGACGTGCGTGGCTTCGCCCTCAAGTTCTACACTGAAGAGGGCAACTGGGATCTTGTCGGCAACAACACGCCGGTCTTTTTCGTCCGCGACCCGCTGAAGTTCCCGGACTTCATCCATACCCAAAAACGCCATCCGCGCACCAACCTGCGCTCACCGACCGCGATGTGGGATTTCTGGTCGCTGAGCCCCGAGAGCTTGCACCAAGTGACGATCTTGATGTCGGACCGCGGCCTGCCGTCGGCGCCGATGTTCATGAACGGTTACGGCAGCCACACCTACAGCTTCTGGAACGATGCCGGCGAGCGGCACTGGGTCAAGTTCCACTTCAAGTCCATGCAGGGCCACAAGCACCTGACCAACGCAGAATCCGCCGTGGCGATCGGGCAGTCGCGGGAGACTTACCAGGAAGCCCTGTTCGGCGCGATCGAACAGGGCGATTTCCCGAAATGGCGGGTCTGCGTCCAGCTCATGCCCGAGCTCGATGCCGAGAAGACCTCCTACAACCCGTTCGATCTGACCAAGGTCTGGCCGCACGGCGACTACCCGTTGATCGAGGTCGGCGTGGTGGAGCTCAATCGCAATCCGGACAATTATTTTGCCGAGATCGAGCAGGTGGCGTTCTCACCGTCGAACGCGGTTCCGGGGATCGGCTTCTCCCCCGACAAGATGCTGCAGGCACGCGTCTTTTCCTATGCCGACGCGCATCGCTACCGGCTCGGCACCCATTACGAGGCGTTGCCGATCAACCAGCCGAGATGTCCGGTGCACCACTACCACAAGGACGGTGCGATGCGGTTCTTCCGCAACGACAGCGGCAACCCGGATGCGTACTACGAGCCAAACAGCTTCAACGGCCCGGCCCAGGATCCGTCCTACCGCGAGCCGCCGCTGCGAATCTCGGGCGATGCCGACCGCTACGATCATCGGGAAGGCAATGACGACTATACCCAGCCCGGCAACCTGTTCCGGCTGATGCCTGCCGATGCCCAGGGGCGGCTCATGGACAATATCCGGGATGCCATGCAGGGCGTGCCCATGGATATCGTCAAGCGGCAGATCGTCCACTTCTACAAGGCCGATCCTGCTTATGGCACCGGCGTCGCGGCCCGGATGGGCCTTACAACGGCGGACACGCCGTGGGCGCAGGAGGCTGCGTAAGCCGTAACCGCCATCCTCGGCAAAGACGCGCTTCGCGGGTTCTTCGCGGGCCCGCGAAGCCAGTCGGAGTGAGGCAAGGCGGGGCGCCTCAGTCGGCGGCGACGATCCGGACGAAGCGCGGGTCGGTCACCAGGCGCCGCAGCAACGGCAGGATTTCGTCCCGGCGCAGCACCAGGATTGTCGACGCGAACACCCAGATCGTGCAGGCTTCGTGGAAGAGCCTACCGCCATCGTGATAGGGGTCGATACCCAATGGCGTGAACAGGTGGAAGTAGATGGCGCCCGACATGGTGCCCAGCGCCACGGCCGCACCGGCCACCTGCATCCCGGGGATGACCAGCAGCAGGCTCGCCACGCCCTCCACGCATCCCGTGAAGTAACGGAAATAGGGCTCCACCCACGGCAGCCCCGACCAGTTCTCCAGCGTCTGGAACAGCTCGCTGTCGGGATAGAACTTGAACGGCAGGTACCAGAGCAGGATGTAGACGATGTACGCGGCCAGCAGGTAGGGCAGCGCCACACGGCCCAACATCAAGGCGGTCGGCAGCGGCCGCTCCGTGGTCCGGGTCAGGATGCTTTCGATCGTAGCCATCGCGTTTGGCTCCAGCAGCAGGATTGGTGCCGCCTTTTATGCGCCAGGCCATGGCGCCGGCTAAATGCACGTTGGCTCACGACTCGATGCAGCAGCGCTATCATGCTGTCGGCTGGTGCGAGACGGTGAGCATGGTTGCAACCGCACGGCCGGCGCGCCGCATTTCCAGCGTGGTCTTCGGCTGCCGCTCAATGAAGGCGAGCATCCGCTAGTCTGCACCTATGGAAACAAAACACACGATCCAGCTCACCGGCTAACAAGAAACTCTGCACGCAATTATTGACAACTTGCGGTCTCCTACAGCGGAAAATAACGGGACAGTGGGCCAAATCTCGGCATCAACGGGAATAAGGCGCATGCAATGGCCGTCCTCATAACGAGCACGTCGCAATCAATCCGCAGGCCAACCCATTTATAGGCTAGGTATTCTCTCATCGTGACCAATAGATGGTGCGGAGAATCGGCGCGCCCTGGGAACTGGGTAAAGGGGAATATACAATGCAAAACGATACCGTATACAATCTTCTCTTTGGAAAGATCCTGGTACTTGTCGGAACTGCCCTTGTCTTTTCCGGACCATCGATCGCTGTGTCGCCGGAGAGTGCGGCATTTCCGGCGAGCCCTCAAGTGCTGCTCCAGATCAAGCCTAGATCCGAGTCCAAGCGTTCTCAGGCCGAACTGATCGAGCACGGGCGGCAGATCTTCGAGAACGAGACGTTCGGCGGCAATGGGCGAACCTGCGCGACCTGCCATCCCGTCCAAAACAACTTCACCCTGGACCCCAAGTACATCGCCCGACTGCGACGCACCGATCCGCTGTTCGTAGCGGAAACCGATCCACGCCTGGCCGGGCTCGAGAATTCGGCCATGCTGCGCCGCCATGCCTTGGTCACCGAGAACGTCGACGGGTTCGATCAGCCGGGGGTGCTGCGCAGCGTGCCGCACATCCTGGGGCTGGAGCTTTCGCTCAAGCCGGGGCCGGGCTTTCCGCTCACCGACATGACCGGCTGGTCCGGCGACGGAGCACCGGGCGGCGGCTCCTTGCGCGAGTTCGCGATCGGCGCCGTCGAGCAGCATTTCACCAAGACACTGGCCCGGGTCCCGGGAAGGGACTTTCGGGTGCCGACGGAGGACGAGCTGGACGCCCTGCTTGCCTACCAGCTGTCGCTCGGCCAACTCGAACTGCTGGATGTGGAACCCGGCGAGGAGGGCGTGCTGGTGTTCCGCGATGCCTCTGTCGAGCGCGGGATGATCCTGTTCGACACGCCGGCCCACGAAGGCGCCAATAGCAGCTGCTTCTCCTGCCACTACAAGGCCGGGTCTAACGACGAGAACCTGGACGACGGCGGCCACAACAACAATTTTGCGACCGGCACCAACCGGCTGCGACGCGAACCTGCATGTCTCGTGCCGGCCGACGGCGGCTTCGGCAAGACACCACTTTACGTCATCGGCCGCAAGCCGGGCTGCGATACCGGTGACCCGGCGCGCGGCACTCCCCGCGGCGACGGCACGTTCAATGTCCCGTCGTTCGCAGCGGCCGCCCAGACGCCACCGTTCTTCCACAACAACGGCGCCGCAACGCTCGAGGAGGCGATCGCCTTCTACACGACCCACACGTTCAAGGAATCGCCGGCGGGCGAAGGTCATGCCTTCATGCTGGGCGACGCCGACATTCAGGACCTTGCGGCGTTCCTGCGTGCCGTCAACGCGTACGAGAATGTCGTCGAGGCCATACGCTACATCGAGCAGGCGGTGGCCCGGTCGCCGCAGCGGACGCGACCTGTCCGCAATCTCGCCCTGCTGCAGGTCAACAACGCGATCGGTGTGCTCGGGGAGCACAAGCCAGCACCGCTGTTTGCCACGACCGGTGCGGCCACCGCCTTGTACGCTGCGCGGGCCAAGCTGATGACGGGCAACACAGCGTTACTGGCGCCGGCGAAGGTTGACCTGGAGCGTGCGCGCTCGCTGATGGTCGAGCTGGGCACCTAGACTTCCGGGAACGGGCAGCACCTCACCCGAGGCCGAGCACGATCAGGCTCCGGGCCGCCAGAAGCAGCAACGGCCCCACCTTGCCCTCTTGCCCAGGCTCCGCCGTGTCGAGCAGCGCTCGCCAGCCGGCTTCGGGCGTCGGCAGCGTGAATTCCTGGGCGTGTTCGCCCGCGTTGACCAGCACCAGCAGGCTCGTGGCCTCATCCGCGAGCCGCAACCCGAAGCAGCGATTGGTCGGGTCGTGCCAGGCGCCGTCGTGCATCGCCAGGCCGTTCGGCGAGAACCAAGCGACATCCTGCAGACCCGAGCCATTGCGCTCTCTGCCGTGCAGGAACCGCGTCTGCCGGAGCAGCGGGTGGGCCTGCCGCAAGCTTGCGAGACGTCCCACGAAGGCCTGCAGCTCGAGTTCGCCACCGTCCCACGCGCACCAGCTGAGCTCGTTGTCCTGGCAATAGGCGTTGTTGTTGCCGGCCTGGGAGCGGCCGAACTCGTCGCCCATCAGCAGCATGGGCGTGCCTTGCGACAGCAGCAGCGTCGCCAGCATGTTGCGGCACTGGCGCTGCCGCAGGGCGTTGATCGCCGGGTCGTCCGTCGGGCCCTCGATGCCGTAGTTGGCGCCCAGATTGTCGTGGTGCCCATCGCGGTTGTACTCGCCGTTGGCCTCGTTGTGCCGGCCGACATAGGTGACGAGGTCGTGCAGCGTGGCGCCGTCATGGCTGGTGACCAGGTTGATGCTCACCTGTGGTCGGCGGCCCGCATGCTCGTAGAGATCGGACGAGCCCAGCAGCCGGCCGGCGAGGCCCGGCAGAATGGCTTCATCACCGCGCCAGAATCGCCGCACCGAGTCGCGGAAATGGTCGTTCCACATCGCGAACGGTGGCGGGTATTCGCCCTGGCGGTAGCCGTAGGGCCCGAGGTCCCAGGGCTCCGCGATCTGCTTGAGGCGGCCCAAGACAGGATCCTGCGCGATCGCCTGAAGCAACGGTGCGTCCGGCGCGAAGCCGCCGTCACGGGTCCGGCCCAGCGTGGTCGCGAGATCGAAGCGAAACCCGTCCACACCCTGGGCCGCCCAGTGCCGCAGCGAGTCCATCGCCAGCTGCAGAACGCGCGGGTGCGACAGATCCAGCGTGTTGCCGCAACCGCTCCAGTCGAGGTAGCGGCGCGGATCGGCGGGATCGAGCCGGTAATAGCTCGCATTGTCCAGGCTACGGAACGACAGCGTCGGCCCCAGAATGTCGGTCTCGGCTGTATGGTTCAGCACCACGTCGAGGATGACCTCGATCCCGATCCCATGCAGCGCCGCCACCATGGCCCGGAACTCGGCCATCGGGTCGCCTACCGCAAAGCGTGGCTCGGCCGCCATGAACGCAAAAGGGTTGTAGCCCCAATAGTTGGACAGGCCGAGCCGGGTCAGTCGCAGCTCGTCGATGAACGCCGCCACCGGCATCAGCTCGACCGCGGTGATGCCGAGCCTGACCAGATGGTCCAGCACCGGAGGCTCGGCCAGCCCGAGATAGGTCCCGCGCAGCGGCTCGGGGACGCCCGGGTGCAGCCTGGTCAGCCCGCGCACATGGGCCTCGTAGAGGATCGTCCGCTCCCACGGGATGCCCGGCCCTTCGGCTGCGGTCGGCACATCGGGCACCATGACGGCCTTCGGGACCAGGGCCGCGGTATCGCGCGGATCGAGTTCGAACGGTGCCGCGGGATCAACCAGATTGGGGCCGATCCACTGCATGGTGCCGGTCAGCGCCCTGGCGTAGGGGTCGAGCAGCAGCTTGGCCGGATTGAAGCGATGCCCCCGTTGCGGCGTCCAGGGCCCGTAGGCACGCAGGCCGTACACCTGGCCTGCGCGCAAACCGGGAAAGAAGCCGTGAAACACCTGGTCGGTGATCTCAGGCAGCGGCAGGCGCTTCAGCTCCCGCTCGCCGCCTGGATCGAACAGGCAAAGCTCCATCCGCTCGGCATGCGCGGAGAAGACCGCCACGTTGGCGCCCTCCGCCTCAAGGGTGACCCCTAGCGGGAACGGACGGCCGGGCTGGGCGGTGTGCTGCATCGCGGCATCTTGCCGAACTGGCAGCACCCGGCAAGTCTCACTTGGCCACGAACGTGGCCTTGTGCTCTTCCCGCAGGAGATTCTTCTGCACCTTGCCCATCGCGTTCCGCGGCAGGCTGTCCGTGAAGTAGATCCGCTTCGGCAGCTTGTATTTGGCGAGTTCGCCGGCGAGTTCCGTCACCATCTGCTTCTCGTCCAGCGCGGCACCCGGCTTGGGGGTCACCACCGCGACCACGCCCTCGCCGAAGTCAGCGTGCGGCACGCCGATGACGGCGCATTCGGCAACGCCGGGCAGCGCCTCGACCGCACCCTCGACCTCGGCCGGGTAGACGTTGAAGCCACCGGAGATGATCAGGTCCTTGCCGCGACCCGAGATGTAGACATAGCCCTGCGGGTCGATGTGGCCGAGGTCGCCGGTGATGAAGAAGCCGTCGTCACGAAGCTCGGCCTTGGTCTTCTCGGGCATCCGCCAATAGCCCTTGAACACGTTGGGGCCGCGGACCTCGATCATGCCGATCTCGCCTTGGGGCAGGACGGCGCCGGTCTCGGGGTCGGTGATCCGCAGCTCCACGCCAGGCAACGGCTTGCCGACGCTGCCGGGGATCCGCTCGCCCTCGTAGGGATTGGAGGTGTTCATGTTGGTCTCGGTCATGCCGTAGCGCTCGAGAATGGCGTACCCCGTGCACTCCTTGAACTCCTTATGCGTCTCCGCCGACAGCGGGGCCGAGCCGGAGACGAACAGGCGCATGTGAGCCACCAGCTCGCGGGTGAAGTCGGGCCGCGACAGCAGCCGCGTGTAGAAGGTCGGCACGCCCATCATCACCGTCGCCTTCGGCAGCAGCCGCATCATGTCGGCGAGGTCGAAGCGCGGCAGGTAGATGAGCGAGCCACCGGCCATCAAAGTGATATTGGTGGCGACGAACAGGCCGTGGGTGTGGAAGATCGGCAGCGCGTGCAGCAGCCGGTCGTCGGCGGTGAACCGCCAGACATCGCGCAAGGTCGCCGCGTTCGAGGCGAGGTTGCCATGGCTGAGCATCGCACCCTTGGAGCGGCCGGTGGTGCCCGAGGTGTAGAGGAAGGCCGCGAGGTCGTCCGCCGATCGCGGCACGTCGACATCGCCGGCGACGGTCGATTGCACCCTCGCCCACAGGCTGCCGTCGCCGTGCTCGCCCAATGTCAGCACGTGCGGCACGCCGAGCTCGCGGCCCAGTGCCGCCATCTGCTCTGCCAGCTCCGGCCGGCAGACGAACAGGGTCGGCTCAGCGTCGCCCAGGAAGTAACGGACCTCGCCGACGGTGTAGGCGGTGTTCAGCGGCAGATAGACTGCCCCGGCTCGCAGCGCGCCCAGATAGACCAGAAGCGCCTCGGCGCTTTTTTCCACCTGAGCCGCGACGCGGTCGCCGGGCTTGACGCCCAGATCCTTCAGGACCTGGGCCACCCGGCCCGACAGATCCTGCAGGTCGCCGTAGCTCAGCACGCTGCCGTCGGGCCGCTCCAGGAAGACGCGGCCGAGGTCAGCGGGGAAGCCGCGGCGGAAGATCTCGAACAGGTTCTCGTTCATGCGACGGTCTCCGGGGCAGGCTGGATGGCAGGCAGTTGTTGCAGGACGGCCTTCGCGGCGGCGATCGTGCCGTCATTGGCGAAGGCTTCGTGGTTGGCCTCGATGAAACGCAGATCGTAGAGATAGTTGACCATGAGGCCGTGTGCCTCGCGCAGGCCCTTGGGCGAGACGTCGCCCAGCCAGTTGAGCCGCTCGAGCCGGGCCCCGTTGCCCAGATGGAAGCGGGCCACGGGGTCGATCGGCTTCCCGCCGCCACCCTTGGCGCGCAGGTAGTAGGTCGCGGCTAGACCCAACAGCAGCGGCTTCAGCCGTTCGGCCACCGCCGCGTCGTCGTGCCAGACTGGCTCGCGCAGCACCTGCAGCGGGGCGAGGTCGACGCCCGCGAGGCCGGCGGCCGCCGGGTCCGCCTGTGCCCGATCGAGCCAGCCCGCGAAGCCCGGTGCTGGCGACAATGTGACGAAGGTCTGCAGCCCCGGCAGCTCCCGCGACAGCTCCTCGACCACCTGCTTGATCAGGAAGTTGCCGAAGGTGACGCCGCGCAGGCCCTGCTGGCAGTTGCTGATCGAGTAGAAGACGGCGGTCGTCGCCTCCTTGGCGGGCAGAATGTCGCGCTCCTCGGCGAGCAGCGACTGGATCGAGGCGGGGATCTCGCGGGTGAGCGCCACCTCGACGAAGATCAGCGGCTCGTCGATCAAGGACGGGTGGAAGAAGCCGAAGCAGCGGCGGTCCGCCGGCTGCACGCGGCGGCGCAGGTCGTCCCAGCCCTGGATCTCGTGCACGGCCTCGTAGCGGATGATCCGCTCCAGCATGTCGGCCGGGCTCGACCAGTCGATCGGCCGCAGGACCAGGAAGCCGCGGTTGAACCACGAGCCGAACAGATGCGCGAAGTCGTCGTCGACCTTGCGCAGCTGCGCTTCCTTGCCGCCGTGCTTGATCAGGTCCTCGCGCATCGCCACCAGGGCAGCCGTGCCGCCCGGGGCGAGGTTGAGGCGCCGCAGCAGCTCCTGGCGCGGCGGCTCGACCGCCTCCAGCAGCGCCTGCAGGTTCGCCGGCGTCGCACCCTGCTGGTAGGCCTCGAAGGCCCGCCGGATGCCCGCCAGCTCCGGGTCGAAGGCGCTGGCGAGCAGGCGGAAGAACTCCACCCGAGTCGTCACGGGCGAGGCTGCATAGAGGTCCAGCACCTGCCGGGCCAGCGCCACGCCCGAGGCCTCGCCGCGGCCCGAGACCAGCGCCCGGCAGAGGCTTTCCAGCGTTTCCGGCTGATTGGTCCGGCGGCCTCCCTTCCCCGCCGGGCGCGTCGCCGACCGATCGACCAGGGCACGGCCACGCTCGGCGATGCTGCCCATCAGTTCCTGGAAGAAGCTCGTGTTCATCCTCGGATATCCCTTGGCCGTTGAGGTTCCGTCGAGTCCGCTAGAGCACGACGAACAGCAGCCAGACCACGACCGGCGCCACGAGCGTGACGATCCCGCCATAGGTCAGCAGCTTGCGGAAGAAGAGGTCGCGATCGACCCCCTGGGCGCTGGCCAGGACCAGGGCACCGTTGGTCGAGAACGGGCTCACGTCGACGATGGTCGAGGACACGGCCATGGCGGCGATGAAGCCGATGGCGCCGACGCCGGAATCGCCCTGCAGGAACGGCACCGCCAGCGGGATCAGCGAGCCCAGGACCGCGGTCGAGGAGGCGAAGGCCGAGACCACCGCACCGATCAGGCACAGCAGCAATGCTGCCAGCAGCGGCGAGCCGAGGCCGGCCACGCTGTGACCGACGAAGTCGATCGTACCCATCTTCTCCAGGACGAAGACATAGGTGCTGACACCGGTGATCAGCGTGATCTCGGGCCAGGTGACCTGCCCGATGGCGCGCTTTTGCAGGTTCGGCGCGATCAGCGACAGGACGAGGCCGATGGTGATGGCGACGAAGCCGATGTCGAGCTTGAAGGCCAGCGTCAGCACCGCCAGTAGCAGGATGCCGCCCAGCGTCAGGATCTGATAGGCCCGCGAGCCGATCATCTGGCCGGCGGCCGGGGCCTCGGACACCGGGCGCACCTTCTGCCCGGTCTCCATCGCGATCTCCTCGCTCAGCGCCTCGGACTCGGCGTCGCCATAGGCCTGCATGCCCGTCTGTGGCCCGGCGATGTCGACATGCGGCACCACGGGCGACGGTCCTGAGGCAATGGCGCGCTGATCCAGCAGCTTGCGCCCGCCGAGCACGAAGAACAGCAGCATCGCCACGGCGAAGTTGACGGCGAAGCTGGCCCCGAAGGTGGCGAGCTCGTTTAGCGGCAGCCCGGCCTTGGCGACGACACCGTTGGTGATGCCGCCATAGATGCTGATCGGCGAGAAGCCGCCGGCCTGGGCGCCGTGGATGACCAAGAGCCCCATGAGCAGCGGGCTGATGCCGTATTGGGCGGCGAAGCCCAGTGCTATTGGGGCGATGATCGCCACGGCCCCGGGGCTCACCGCGCCGACGGCGGTGAGCACCGCGGCGATGCCGAACATGATCCATGGGATCAACGCGATCCGGCCGCGCACCGCACGCACCGCGAGCTGGACCAGCCAGTCGATCGTGCCGTTGTTCTGCGCCAGCGCGAACAGATAGGTGATCCCGACCAGCGTCAGGAACAGGCCGCCGGGGAACCCGGCGATGATGTCCTTGGTGGACATGCCGGCCACCAGCGTGCCGACCAGGAACGCGCCCACGAACGCGAGCACGCCCATGTTGACGGGCAACAGGGTGGCGACCACGAACATGGCGCACAACCCATAGATAGAGATCAGCTCAGGCGACATGGTTTCTCAACTCCCCGATTGGCATTGATGTAGCTCCACTACGATCCGGGTACGATATCGCAGCGTGGATACTTCACGCATCTTCTTGAATGGAGTCGCTCATATGACGGCGACTGGTGCGCCTCGATCTGGTCGAGCACGCCCTGCGGTCGTACCTGCGGCGATCCTCGAGCTTGGTTCAACCCGGGCATTCGAGCCATCGGCGAGCCTCCATTCTTGCTATGCATGCTCAATCTGCCTTTACAAATCCAATGTCAATATCTTTGTATACAAGAAATGATCTTACGCATTTTTTATGATTGGCCTAGAATGCGCCGCTGCAGACGGAGGGCCATATGCGAAGGGCGGATGCGCTACGGGACCGGCTCGAGCAGGACATCGTCACCGGTGCCCTGCGGCCGGGCGAGCGGTTGGACGAGCAGAGCCTGGCGGCACGCTTCGGCGTGTCGCGCACACCGATCCGCGAGGCGCTGATGCAGCTGGCGACGGCCGGGCTGATCGATCTGCAGCCGCGGCGCGGCGCCTTTGTCGCCTCGCTCAGCCTCAGGGACGTGATCGAGCGCTTCGAGGTCATGGCGGCGCTCGAAGGGGCGTGCGGCGCCCTGGCGGCACGGCGAATCACCGAGCCCGAGCGGCTGGCGCTGCTGGCCGCGCACCAAGCCTGTGCGCAGCAGGCACCGGGCGGTGACGCCGACAGCTATTATTACCTGAACGAGCGCTTCCACCACGTCATCTACGAGGCCTGCCACAACAACTATCTGGCCGAGCAGGCGCGCCAGCTGCACGATCGGCTGAAGCCGTTCCGCCGCCTGCAGCTACGTGCGCGCAGCCGGGTCGCGACCTCGCTGACCGAGCATCAGGCGATCGTCGATGCCGTCCTGGCCGGCGACAGCGACGGTGCCGAGCGGCTGCTGCGCGAGCACATCCTGATCCAGGGTGAGCGGCTGACCGATTTCATCACCAGCTTCGACGCGGCGGCCGTGGCGTAGTGCAACCGGGGTCGCGCCGCTCTAGGTAGTCCTTCTCCGATCACTTTGAGGAGTGAGGTAGCCGATGACGCCAGCCCTGAACCAACGAGTCCTGCTCGTGCGCCGCCCCCAGGGTGCACCCGTCCCGGCCGACTTCGAGATCGAGTCGGTGCCCACCCCGAACCCCAGGCCGGGCGAGGTCCTGGTGCGCACGCTCTGGCTGTCGCTCGACCCCTACATGCGCGGCCGGATGAACGACGGCCCCTCCTATGCGGCCCCGGTTGGTCTGGGCGAGGTGATGCAGGGCGAATGCGTCGGCCAGGTCGAGGCCAGCGCTGATCCAAGCTTCGCACCCGGTGACTTCGTTCGCGGATACGGCGGCTGGCAGAGCCGGTTCGTCCAGCCGGCGCAGCAGCTGACCCAGGTGGATCCTGCCACGGCACCGCTCAGCACCGCCCTGGGTGTACTGGGCATGCCGGGGCTCACCGCCTATGCCGGTCTGCAGACGATCGCGCGGCCTAAGGCTGGGGAGACGGTGGTGGTGGGTGCCGCCAGCGGCGCCGTCGGTGCCATCGCCGGCCAGCTCGCCAAGCTCGCCGGCTGTCGGGTGGTCGGCGTCGCCGGCAGTGCCGACAAATGTCGCTATGTCACGGAGGAGCTGGGCTTCGATCTGTGCCTCGACCGGCGTGAGCCGGAGCTGGCGAGCCGCTTGCGCGAAGCCTGCCCGGCGGGTGTCGACATCTACGTCGAGCTGGTCGGCGGTGACCTGCTCTGGGCCGTGCTGCCGCTGATGAACCTGCACGGGCGCATGCCCGTGATCGGTGCCATTGCCTGGTACAATCTGGCGCAGCTGCCGCAGGAAGCCGACCGGTCACCCCTGCTGATGCGGGCGGTGCTGACCAAGCGCCTGCTGGTCCAGGGCTTGATCGTCTACGATCACCGCGGTCTTGAGCCCGAGTTCCTGCGTGAGGTCGGCCCCTTGGTCCGCGGTGGCAGCCTGCGCTTCAAGGAAGATGTGGTCGTCGGTCTGGAGAATGCGCCGCAGGCCCTGATCGGGATGCTGGAGGGCCGCAACTTCGGCAAGCTGCTCGTGGCGGTGAGCCCGGACCCGACGCTTTGAAGGCCGCGCTCAATAGGCGCCGTTGCCTCTACCTGGGACGACGAGGAGGGTGCGGAAGAGGATGAGGATGTCGTACCACAAGGTCCAGTTGCGGACGTACCAGGCGTCGAGGCTGACCCGGCGCTCGTAGTCGACGTCGTTGCGGCCGCTGATCTGCCACA
>JBATRI010000422.1:0-28189 GCA_049292515.1 Geminicoccaceae bacterium | reverse complement strand
GCCCAGGCCGAATCCGTGGCCGCGACCACCGCGGCGCTGCAACTGCAGCTGCGCGACGCCGACACCACGCTGAAGCAGGCGCAGGCCAGGGTCGCCGAACAGGACGCCCAGCTGACCACCATGCGGGCCGATCTCGTCGCCGCTCGCAACGACCTCGCCTCTGCCGAGGCCCAGTTGGCCGGCAAGGTGAAGGAGAACGAGATGCTGGCGGCGGCTGGGCGGGACCTCGTCGCCGGCGGCGATACCCTGGCTGCCGAGTTCGCGGCGCTGCAGCAGCAGACCGCCGGGCTGCAACAGGAACTGATGCAGGCGCGGGAAGTGGCCCTTTCGAGCGAGACCCGCAACCAGGCGCTGGAGCAGGAGCTGGGGGCGATCGTCGCCCCTCGCGCACTGTTCTTCACGCAGCTGCGTCAGGCCTTGGGTCCCGACAGCGGTACTATTGTCGACGACGACCGATTTATCTTCTCCTCCGACATCGTCTTCGCGTCTGCCTCGGCAAAGCTGCCTCCTGCCGCCACCGCCGAGGTGCTGGAGATCGGCCGAGCCGTGGCTGCGGCCGCTGCGGCGCTTCCCGACGACCAGGACTGGGTGATCCGGATCGATGGTCATACCGATCGGAGCACGGTGGGCGGCCGCGTCTTCGATTCGAATCGTGAGCTGGCTGCGGAGCGTGCGGTCGAGGTCGTAAGGCTGCTGACCAAGGCGGGCGTGCCACCCGAAAGGCTGGCGGCGGCATCGTTCGGCGAATTCCGGCCACTGGACCCGGGCGAATCGGCTGAGGCCTACCAGCGCAATCGGCGCATCGAGCTGGTGCTGGACGAGGGCTGAGGACCACGGATGATCGATCGCGCGGGCCGAGCTTCTTGAGGGCGCGGCCCGCGCCAGTTGAGGTGACACGAGACAACGGCAGGTGGTGCAGGCGATGCATGACGCACGGCACTGCGCCCTGCTGATGCCGACACTTGCAAAAGCTAAGATTGAATACCGGCCACTTTCCAGGAGGTTGGTACAGGTCGGCGTCAGCTGCCCAGTCGTCCAGCTGCACGTACGCCCTCGGCCAGTTGCTCGGCGAACCCAGGCTCGAAATGGAGCCCTAGCAGCCATGGGCGTGGGTCATCGGCGAGATCCGAGCGGAGGCGCCGCAGGTCGCCCAACGCGGCCGTTGCCTCCTGCTGCATGCCCAGCTGCCCGTAAATGGCGGCGCGGGTAAGGACGGCGAGCTGGAACTCGGGCATCTTGATCTTCTCGGCCTCGCGCAGCGCGGCCTGATGATCACGCTGCCGGTAGTGGTCCCACGCCAGCACCATGTAGTAGGTGCCGGGCGGCTCGACCGCGAGATCGATGGCGCGATGCACCAGCGGCATGCCGGTCTCCCAATCGCCCGTGAAGGCGAGCCGTGCGCCGAAGTCGGCGGCGAGATCCGGGTCATTGGGGTTTAGCGCGAGCATCTTCTGGCCGGTGGTCCGGAAGGCGGCCATGTTGCCGGCACGGAACTGGAGGACGGACAGCGCATCCAGCGCCATCTCCTGCTCGGGGTCCAGCGCCAGCGCCCGATTCACTGCCTCGCGCGCTTTCGTCTCGGCGTCGTAGAGCTCGGGCCGGGGATTGAGCCGATAGCGCGCCTCGTCGAGATAGACCCAGGCCAGCATGACCCAGGCCGCGGCGTAGTTCGGATCGGTCGCGATGGCCTGCTCCAGGCAGTCGCGGGCGGCAGCGTGTCCCAGCGGATCGATCGACCGATAGTACTCGTGCGCCTGTAGCACGCACTGGTATGTGCCGATCGAATGCGGCTGGCGCTGCAGCCACTCGGCCCGATTGATGATCCCGAGCGGCTGCCCGAGCGTGGTCGCGATCTGGCTCGCGATGTCGAGCAGCGAGGCGAAGATCCTCTCGACGGCGAAGGTGTTGTCGGCGCGATACGTCCACAGATAGCGGCCGGTCGCCTGCTCCTTGAGCTGTACATTGACGACGATGCGGTCCGCCGTGCGGCGCAAGGTGCCCTCGACGACGTAGTCGGCATGCACCCGTCCGGCCACGCGCCCGAAATCGACGCTGCCGCCGTCGAGCGCATGCTGGTAGACGGCAGGGCCGTAGATATCGAACGACCGGAACCGCGACAGCCGGTCGACGACGTCACGGGTCAGGCCCAGCGCCAGTCTGGCCGAGTCGGCCCCGCTATCGAGAACGGTGAAGGGCTCGACCAGGATCGAAGGTGCTGGGATGCCGACCGATGCTGGCTCCCGCCCTCGGAAGGCTACTGTCACCCCGAGCGCCACCACGACAGCCAGCCCGAGCAGCGCCATAGGCAGGACGGACACGGGCTTCCTGAACGCGTCGGCCAGCTTCTTCACCATCGCCGGCAAGTCGTGCCGACCATCCGGCTCGGTCGCGAGTGGTGCCGGCGCGCCTTGCGGACTCGCGGGGTCAAGCCGCTCGAAACGCGGCCGATACGCACCCTTGGGGATCACGATACGCCACGCCGCTGTCGCGGGCAGCACCTCGTAGTAGCGTGCGAGACTCTGGCGCAGACGGCCCGCCTCGATGCGCACGATCGGGTCCAAGTTGGGGTCGAAATCTGCCGGCCGTCGGAAGACCTCGATCGCGACCGTATAGGCCCGGATATGCAGCCCGCGGCCTTGCAGCTCCTCCTCCACGACATAGGCGAGGAAGCGACGGTTCCGCTCCGTAGCCACGAATCGCCGATCGCCGAGCAGCTCGCGCAGTGCGTTGCGGATCTCCTCTGCGGGCGGCAACACTTCACCGCCGGCTGTCGCACCTGCGTCCGAAGCGCTTGGATTGCGGCTTAGCTGGCCACGCCGGCCACGTGTGGGTTCCGTCGCACCGAACTCGGGCGGGTCCAGAGTCCGACTGCCTCCACCGCCCGATGCCTGCATGGCACATCCTCATCATCCGGATGCGGCGCGCAATGCCGTCATCACTCTGGCAGAGGGAAACGTAGCACACCCAAATTCGGCTGTTACCGTAAATTAACCTCCCCACCATGGCATCAACACCTAGCCTGCGCCGTCACAATTGGGCGTTCGAGCACGGCCCGAGCTGGCAGCAACGTCGTCTGGGTCGGCGAACCAACGCGATAAACCGGAGGCCGCCGCATGAAGCTTCACGCCATCGCCGCCATCGCCCTGGCAGCCGCAGCGCTCGCCGCGAATTCCCCCAGCAGCGCGCAGGACGCTGCAAAGCCGAATATCCTGGTGATCTGGGGAGATGACATCGGGCAGTCGAACATCAGCGCCTACACCAACGGCTTGGTTGGCTACCGGACGCCCAACATCGACCGGATCGCCAAGGAAGGGATGATCTTCACCGACTATTACGGCGAGCAGAGCTGCACCGCCGGCCGCGCCAGCTTCATCATGGGGCAGAGCGTGGCGCGCACCGGCCTGTCCAAGGTCGGGCTGCCGGGGGCCGACCTCGGCATGCGCGTCGAGGAGCCGACCATCGCCGGCCTGCTCAAGGCCCGCGGCTACGCCACCGGCCAGTTCGGCAAGAACCATCTTGGCGACCGCGACGAGATGCTGCCGACCAACCATGGCTTCGACGAGTTCTACGGCAACCTCTATCACCTCAACGCGGAGGAGGAGCCGGAGAACGAGGACTATCCCAAGGACCCCGAGTTCCGGAAGAAATTCGGCCCACGAGGCGTGATCCACTCCTGGGCCAATCCCGACGGCACCCAGCGGATCGAGGATACCGGGCCACTGACCAGGGAGCGGATGGAGACGGTCGACGACGACACCTCCGACCGGGCGATCGGTTTCCTGAAGGCGGCGGTCGAGGCGAAGAAGCCGTTCTTCATCTGGTGGAGCGGGACGCGGATGCATTTCCGCACCCACGTCAAGAAGGAGCTGCGCGGCATCTCCGGCCAGGACGAGTACGCCGACGGCATGGTCGAGCACGACATGCACATCGGCAAGTTCCTGAAGGCGGTCGACGATCTCGGCATCGCCGACAACACCATCGTGTTCTACTCGACCGACAACGGGCCGCATTACAACACCTGGCCGGATGCGGCGGCGACGCCGTTCCGCGGCGAGAAGAACACCAATTGGGAGGGCGGCTGGCGCGTGCCGGCAATGGTGCGCTGGCCGGGCAGGATCCAGCCCGACTCGGTCAGCAACCAGATCATGCACCACATGGACTGGCTGCCGACCTTCCTGGCCGCGGCCGGCGACCCGAACATCAAGGACGAGCTGCTCAAGGGCGTCTCGGCCAACGGCCGCGACTACAAGGTCCATCTCGACGGCTACAACTCGCTGCCGTTCCTGACTGGCCAGACCAAGGAGAGCCCGCGCAAGGAGATCTTCTACTTTTCCGACGACGGTGAGCTGACCGCCCTGCGCTACCAGGACTGGAAGCTCATCTTCATGGAGCAGAAGACCCAGGGCACCTTCCGAGTCTGGATGGAGCCGTTCGTCTCACTGCGGGTGCCACTGATCGAGAACCTGCGCCGCGATCCCTACGAGCGGGCCGAGATCACCTCCAACACCTACTATGACTGGCTGCTTGACCGAGCGTACCTGCTGGTGCCGGCGCAGGCCTACGCGGGCCACTTCCTTGCGACCTTCAAGGACTTTCCGCCGCGCCAGAAGGCGGCGAGCTTCAGCCTCGACAAGGTGATGGAGCAGCTGACCACTCCCGCCGGCGCCAATTGATCCGGTCTGACTGGGGCGGCCTCGCGCTGGGGCCGCCCATTTTTTTCCTTGGAGCTGGCCGATGAGCGGAAAGCCAACGGCAATCCTCGCCGTCCTGATCACGCTGCTCTGCGGTGTGGCGCGCGCAGCCGACCTGCCGTCCTGGAACGAGGGCCCGGTCAAGGCGGCAATCCTCGATTTCGTCGCCGACGTCACCACCGCGGGCAGCCCGGACTTAGTGCCCGAGCCCGAGCGGATCGCCGTGTTCGACAATGACGGCACGCTCTGGGTCGAGCAGCCCTTCTACACCCAGCTGGCCTTTGCGCTGGACCGGGTGAAGGCGCAGGCGCCGCAGCATCCGGAGTGGCGCGAGCGCCAGCCGTTCAAGGGGGTGCTCGAGAACGACCTGAACGCGGCATTGGCCACCGGGACTAAGGGCATCCTGGAGTTGGTGATGGCGACGCACGCCGGCATGACGACGGACGCCTTCTCGGCCGAGGTGACGCATTGGCTGGCGACGGCGCGCCACCCGCGCTTCGACCGCCCCTACACGCGGCTGATCTACCAGCCGATGGTCGAGCTGCTGGAGTATCTGCGCGGCCACGGGTTCAAGACGTTCATCGTGTCGGGTGGCGGGATCGACTTCATGCGGTCATGGACCGAGGGTGCCTACGGCATCCCGCCCGAGCAGGTGGTGGGCTCCTCGATCAAGAGCGCCTTCGAGCTGCGGGACGGGCGCCCCGTCATCGTCAAGCTGCCCGAGCTCGACTTCATCGACGACGGCCCCGGCAAGCCGGTGGGTATCCACCGGTTCATCGGCCAGCGGCCGATCGCGGCGTTTGGCAATTCCGACGGCGACCTGCAGATGCTGCAGTGGACGACGATGGGCACCGAGGCCCGCCGCTTCGGCCTGATTGTCCATCACGACGACGCCAAGCGTGAGTATGCCTACGATCGCGAAAGCCATGTCGGCAGGCTCGACAAGGCCCTGGATGCGGCGCCGGTAGCCAGATGGACGGTGGTTTCGATGAAGCAGGACTGGCGCACGATGTTTCCGGCGCCGTGACGGACAACGGCACAGAAACGAGTCAATTGGTGGCCCCCGAGTTCCTGATCGCGCATGGCGGGCCGTTCTACGAGCTGCAGGCGCGGCTCGGCCTGCTCCATCAAGACGCCCTGAACGCTGGCCGGCGCGCGCTGATCGCCGTGGCGCTCGCCTGGGGCGTGCCGCTGTTCTGGTTTCTGCTGCTGCTAGCGGTGGGCGCCACGCAGCTGCAGTTCAAGGAGCTGCTCAGGGCGGCGAAGCTGCTGCTGTTGTGAGGGGGAACGAAATGAGAGTGACCAAGATCGCCCTGCTCTTCGCTGCAGCGATAACGTCCGGCGCTGCTGGCGCGGAGGAACAGACTGCTCCCGAGCGGTGGTCTGTCCTGGCGGCGCCCTATCTGTGGGCGGCGCAGCTGGACGGCAATGCCAAGGTCACTGGGATCAAGGCGGACGTTGACGTCAGCTTCAAGGACACGCTGGAGGATCTGGGTTTCGCCGGCATGGCGATCATCGAGGCGCGCAAGGGCCGGTTCGGCTTCGCCTTCAATCCCCTGTTCGTGCGCACCAACTCGGATGCCCGCACGGGCCCGTTGGACGCGAAGAACAAGACCGATATCGCGACCGCGGGCGGCGCCGTGTTCTACCGCGTCGGCGAGTGGGAGATCGGCCGCACCGCCGACGGCGAGCCACTGACCTTGGCGATCGAGCCGCTGGCCGGCGCGCGGCTTAACCATCTGCGCAGCGAGGTCGATGCCAAGCTGCAGGCATTCGGCGCGACGGTGAAACGTCAGGTGGACGAGGACGAGACCTGGGTCGATCCGTTGGTCGGCGTCAACGTGATCGCTCAGCTCACCGAAAACTGGGCAGTGCGCGCCGAGGCCGACATCGGCGGCTTCGGCGTCGGCTCCGACCTGACCTGGAACGCCCAGGCCATCCTCTCCTACCGTTGGACCGTGGCGGGCTACGACATCTATGCGGGTGCCGGCTACCGCGCCCTCTACTGGGATTACCAGGACGGCGGCTTCGAGTGGGACGTGACCATGAGCGGCCCTATGCTCGGCGGCGGCGTGCGATTCTAGGCCGCCTTCGCGCTGCGGCCCGACGGGCACGGCGCCGCAGTCTCGCGCCGATTCCTGCTCGCAGGTGTCGACGCGCGGGTGTGGTTGGGCCATATTCCATGCAAAGGCCGGCGCATCCCGCGTGGTGGCCATGACGTGACCAACGATCGGGACTCATGACCAACTGGACCGTGAAGGATCTCGAGTACTGGGACGACCGGATCCGCGAGCTTGTCGCGGACATCGGTCTCGACTGTTACCCGCAGGAGTTTGAGATCTGCGACCAAAACTCGATGCTGGGCTACATGGCCTATCACGGGATGCCGTCGCACTATCCACACTGGAGCTTCGGCAAGGCGTACGAGCAGACCAAGACCATGTACGATCATGGCGTCTCCGGCCTGCCCTACGAGATGGTCATCAACTCGAATCCCGCCCTGGCCTACCTGATGCGGGACAACTCGTTGTGCCTGCAGATCCTCACCATCGCGCACGTTTACGGCCACAACGATTTCTTCAAGAACAACTTCACCTTCAGCTCGGCCACGGACGCCAAGGAAACCCTGGCGTCGTTTAAGGCCCGAGCCGACCGGGTGCGCGGCTATATCGAGGATCCGTCGATCGGCGGCGATGCGGTCGAGGAATTCCTGGACGCTGCTCACGCCATCTCGTTCAACCGCTCTCGCAATCTGGCGATCAAGAAGCTGAAGCCGGCCGAGCAGCGTCAGCGCATGCTCGATGCGGCACGACCACCGCACGACCCGTTCGCCAACCTGCACAAGCGGCCCGAGCCCGTGGCGGTGGACCTGTCCCGAGAGCCACTCGAACCCGAGGCCGACCTGCTGCTGTTCATCCGCGACCACAACCGCGACCTCGCGGACTGGCAGCGGGACCTCCTGACCATCGTCGACGAGGAGAGCCGCTACTTCCTGCCCCAGATCGAGACCAAGATCATGAACGAGGGCTGGGCCAGTCACTGGCACCATCGCCTGATGACCGCGCTGGAGCTGCCACAGGAGATCCATCTCGAGTTCCTGGTCCGCCACAATCAGGTGATCTGCCCCAATCCGGGCGGGCTCAATCCTTACCATGTGGGCTTCATGGTCTGGCGGGACATCGAGAAGCGCTTCGGCGGGGCACACTCCAAGGGGGGCCGCGCCAAGCTGTTCGAGGTCCGCGAGAGCGAGCGCGACGTCTCTTTCCTGCGCCGTTTCCTGACCGAGGAGCTGTGCCGCGAGCTCGACATCTTCACCTGGAAGCCGCGCGGCGAGCATCTGGTCGTCTCCGAGGTGGCCGACCAGGAGCACTGGAACGACGTCAAGAACGCATTGTTGAAGCAGATCGGCACCGGCTCGATGCCCAGCATCAAGATCCATGATGCGAACCACAAGGGCCGCCGTGGGCTGTACGTGGTCCACGACCATGACGGCCGCGACCTGGACATGACCCATGCCGACAAGACCCTGCACCACCTGCGAACCCTGTGGGGGCACGACACCTACCTGCTGACGTCCGTGCGCGGGAAGAAGACTCTGATGAGCGTCTCGGACGCAGGATTCGACGCCAAGCTGGTGAGCTGAGCAAGTATCAGGCGCATTGGATTCGAGGCTGCGCCAGGTGATCGCTTGGCTTGACGCCTGACACAAACTATCGAGCGAAGGGTGGACCTATGCACCGGCAGCCACCACTTCAGCTTATGTGGGTTCGCCCGCTGCCCGGCACACCGACTGTGGCTGGGCACGTCTGCCGGAGCGCCGAATGTTTCTCGACTACGGGCAAGCGGAATTCCGCTACACGCCGTTTCCGATCGGGATCGCCAAGCCCGTGATGACGCCTGCTCGCTATGCCGAGCTCGTGGCCAATTTCCCGCCGATCGAACTGTTCGAAAGCTTTGAGCGGATGGGGAAGAAGGGCCGCAAATTCACGTTGTCGGCCAAGGAAAACCCGAAGCGCTATCACGCTTACGTGCAAAGCAACCCGCTCTGGCGGGAATTGCACACATGGATCAAGAGCCGGGAATTCATTTACGGTGCCCTGGATCTGCTGGCGGCACACCATATCGATCTCGGCTATCGCTACATCCCGCCCCATCTGAGGGCCGTACGGAGAGCTTCCGCGTTGCTGCGCCGGCGGAGGTCACCCACCTACGTGCCGTTGGAGGCACGGTTTGAGTTCTCGGCCCTGCCGGCGGATGGCGGCAACCTTCCGCCGCACACTGATGCACCAGCCAAGATCGTGACCATGATCCTGGCGATTCTGGACGAAGGCGAGTGGGATCAAGCTTACGGTGGTGGTACCGACGTCAACTGGCCTAAGGACGAGACCCACAGCTTCAACCAGATGAATCGCGTTGCCAGCTTTGACGAGATGAATGTGGTGCACACCTATCCATTCACGCCCAACCAGTGCATTCTGTTCGTCAAGACCTTCAACTCCTGGCATTCCGTTGCCCCGATGCATGGCCCAGCGGGCCGCCTGCGTCGGACGCTGACCATCAACATCGAGGCCCTGACATGAGCGTGCGTCGGTCGGCACTCGTGAACCCTGGAGAACGCCGATGAACGCTGCCTTGCGCAAGCGGCCTCTGTGGGCGCGGACGTTGGACCGATTGCATTACGGCTTCGGAAAGAAGGGCAAGGCGCGCAAGCGGGCAGCAGAGGCTTTGGCGCGGGCAGCCGCGTTCGAGAGCCAGACGATCGACACGGACGGCGGCCTGCCGCAACGGCGCTATGCCAGCTATCAGGCCTATGTCGATCATCAGGCCAGCAAGCTCACGCAGATTGAACGACGCTTGCGTCGCGTCGAGAACGAGGACCTGGAAAGTTTTCGCAGCCGCTTCGCCGACTGCGCCGCGCTCGAGGGACAACATACCGTACTATGCCTGGGGGCGCGGCTAGGCACGGAAGTGCGGGCCCTGATGGAACTGGGCCATCTCGCTGTCGGCGTGGACCTCAATCCTGGTGCAGCCAACCAGTATGTGCTGCACGGCGACTTTCATCATTTGGTCTTTCCCGACAGATCATTCTCCGCGGTCTACACCAACACCCTGGATCATGTGTTCGACCTGCCGCGTCTGGTCGACGAGATCAGGCGCGTGCTGGTGCCTGATGGCGTCCTGATCGCGGACGTCGTGCCGGGCTTCGACGAAGGCCACCTGCCCGGCGACTTCGAATCGACCTACTGGACCAACGTCGATGCGCTGGTGGATGCCCTGACGGCGGCCGGCATGCGGATGGTGTCGCGCCGCGCTCTCGACCGCGAGCCCTGGCAACAGATCATCCTGAAGCCGGCGAGCGGGATTGCGGACAAGCGACGAATCAACAAGGCGGCATAGCGTAGGTTCGGGCCTGTCTGCGTGTCGCCACCCGGTGTCCCGAACGGCGCTTCGTCGCTGACCATATGCAGCGTATCGTTCAACTCCGGCCCATGGCTGGAGTTGAACCGGCGATTGACCGTGGCGCTTAACCCGGGCGCGGCGTTCACGTGGCTGGTCGCCGAGAACTCACCAGCATCCTCATACCTGCGCGTGCTACCGGAGGCCTCCGGATTCCAGATCATACCGGGCGCCACCTTCGAACAGCGTGCCTATGGGTCCGGCAGCTATCACCATGGCCGGGGCATGAACGAAACGCTGCGCCACGTCAGCACGCGCTATGCGCTGTTCTGCGATCCCGATTTCTACATCATCCAGGCTGACTGGATCCAAGCGGTGCTCCGGCATATGCAGGATCGGGACCTCGCCATCCTCGGCGTGCCGTGGCATCCGCGCTGGGTCTATAAAAGCCGCTACTTCCCGTGTGTCCACTGCATGTTCGTCGACCTCGCCGCCGTGCCGGTCGAGACCCTCGACTTCACCCCCGACATCGAGGGTATTCCCGGCTACGCGCGCGCAGCGGGCGACCGTGCGAGCGCGCTTGGGCGGATCAAGCTCCCTGACCCGCTGAAGCTACGCAAACGCCGTCATATCGGCATGTCTCGGGACGTCAGCTGGCGCATCCAGCATCGGTACGCCGGCGATCCACAGGTCCGGACGGAGTGCTTGCAGCCGGTCTTTCGACCGGCCCTGTCCCGCCTTCGGCGACGGGGCGAGGGCCTGCTTCCGGATCGTTGGTCGCTGCTGCCGCAACGCCCGGGATACTTTGTGGAGAGAGGGTTCAAGGACCTGGGGCTACCGGATCTCGACCAGCGCGGCTGGGAGGAGTTTCTGTGGCGGGGACGCCCGTTCGGTTTCCACGTTCGCTCCCAACCCAAGCTCAAGCAGCAGGATTCGCTGGCCGACCATCTGGCGGACGTGAGAGACATTCTCGAGGGCCTTGCGACCGGCGACGTGGCCTTGAAATGACAGGTCGCGACCATGCCGGTCGGATTCGACGCCCCCACCCCGCCGCATGGCCCACGGCACCGTGACGAAAATCCCCCGGCTGATAGATAGACGAAGCCATGATCGAAGCGCTGTTGCCGGTGACGCTGCTGATCGGGCTTGGCTACGTGCTGCGAGCTTCCAACTTCCTGCCGGACGCCGGTTGGCCACCGATCGAGCGGCTGGTCTACTTCGTCCTCTTCCCGGCCCTGCTGTTCAACGAGCTGGCCGCGGCCGACCTGAGCAGCGTTCCGGTGGCCCGCATGGCGACGGTGCTGCTGGCGACCCAGCTGATCATGGCCGTCCTGGCCAGTGCCGCCCGCCGTCGCTGGCAACTGAATGGCCCCGCCTATACCAGCGTGCTGCAGTGTGTCGTGCGCTGGAACACCTACGTGGCCCTGGCCCTCGGGCCGGCCCTGTTCGGCGCCGACGCCGGCCCTCTCGTCGCCCTCGCGGTGGCGGTGATGGTACCGGCAGCCAACGTGCTGAGCGTGGCGGCCCTTGCACGCCACGGCAGCGCCGGCCGCACCGGAGCGGCGGCGTTCGCCAAGGCATTGACGGCCAACCCCTTGATCCTCGCCAGCATCGCAGGGGTGGCGCTCAACCTGTCTGGCCTGGGCCTGCCTTCCCTGGCCGCCGACACGCTGGCGATCCTGGCCCGGGCGACGCTGGGCTTGGGTCTGCTGACCGTCGGTGCCGGGCTGCAGCCCTTCCTGGTGGTCGACCGGCCGCTGCTGATCTTCGCCACGACGGCCGCTCACCTCCTGCTCCGCCCCGCCATAGGTGTGGCGCTGGCAGTGGGCGCGGGCCTGACCGGTACGTCCGTCGAGGTGGTGGCACTGGCCTGCGCCGTGCCGACGGCCACCTCCTCCTACATTCTGGCCCGGCTCCTCGGCGGTGATGCCGAGTTGATGGCAGCCCTCGTCACCACGACCACGCTGTTGGCGTTGCTCACCCTGCCGTTGGTCATGGCCGTCACGCGGGCCATCGGCTGATGGGGCTTATGGCCGCAGACCGCGTGGCCGCTTGATCGGACGCTCGGGCCGGATCACCGATCCGTCTGTTGCCAGCACGCCTTTGACGAGGATCATATTGGCGTAGGGGCGCCGCTCCTGGGTGGCGAAGATGGCGACGCAGGCCCGGGCGTCCTCGTAGAAGCGGAATCGCTCGATCGAGCCCATCGGCCACGTGCCCGCGACCTCTTGGACCATGGCGGCGAACTCCTGGTGCGCTTCGCCCAGCTCCTTGGGCCGACCATCGATCTCCATCCGCTGCACGGCGGCATCGACATAGCCGTCGAGCGGCATCACCGACAGCAGCGCCCGGCCGGCACGCACCAGATCCGTGTCGATCCGAATCACTGGCGGCCCCAGATAGTGCGCAGGGAAATTGGCGTCCACCAAGGCGATGGCATCGCCGTGCCCCATGTCCCGCAGTACCCCCAATGCGTCGCCGCTGAGCAGCGGATCGATCCCGATGAGCATAGGCCTCCCCCTATCGTTTGCGGGTACACCCTAGCCTGATGGACCGCGGCTGCCAGCGGTTTCGGACTAGTCCCATACTTGCGCCGTTGACGGCCGTCGACTATGCGCTTGGTCTCCGCCGCATGCGCCCGCGATGAATTATGGAGTTCGGATGGCCGTACTCGACCGAAAGCGCTGTCCTGACGTCTGCCCGGGCGGCAGCGTGGATTCACCGACTCGTCCTGTCGGCACGGCCAGTCCGGCGATCGCGGCATGAACTGGGCGGAACTGCAGCCATATTTCGTCCTGCTGCTGTTGGTCGCCGTCTTCGGCACCATGGTCAGCGAGCGGTTCCGCGTCGACGTGGTGGCGATGATCGGGGTCAGCCTGCTGCTTGTCACCGGCACGCTTTCGACCAACCAGGTGCTCGCCGTCTTCAGCAACGAGGCGCCGATCACCGTGGCGGCCATGTTCGTGCTGAGCGCCGCGCTCGAACGCACCGGGGTGGTCGAGCGCGCGGGATTGCTGCTCTCGCGCTATGCCTCGGGCTCGCCCTTGATCGCCATGTTCACGCTGACCAGCAGCGCTGCTGCGGTTTCCGCGTTTATGAACAACACCCCGGTCGTCGTCATCCTGACGCCGGTGACCATCGCCCTTGCCCATTCGCTGGGCCTGAGTGCCTCCAAGTTCCTGATTCCGCTGTCCTATGCCACCGTCCTGGGCGGTACGTGCAGCCTGATCGGTACCTCGACCAACATCGTGGCCAACGGTGCGGCGGTCCAACAGGGCATGCGGCCGTTCACGCTGTTCGAGATCTCCTCGGTCGGCATCCCGCTCACCATCATCGGCATCATCTATCTGTGCACGGTCGGGCTGCGCCTGCTGCCATCGCGCGAGACCTTTTCCAGCATCATGGCTGGCTCGCGGCAACGCCAGTTCCTGACCGAGGTACTGGTCCCGCTGGGCTCGCCGCTGATCGGCAAGACCGCCGACGAGTCCGGGGTCGGCAAGAAGCTCAACGCCCGTGTCATCGACGTCATCCGTGACCGAATCTCACTCGCCGGCGAGATGGACCGCGTCCAGCTCGAGGCTGGCGACCGGGTGGTCCTGCGCACCAACGTCGGCGACGTGATCGGGCTGCGGGACAAGAGTGACGTCGTGTTCGGCGCCACCGGGCAGCATGCCATCGAGCCGATCGCCACCCAAAACACGAGCGTGATGGAAGGCATCATCGGACCGCACTCGCGATTCGTGGGCTACCGCCTGGCCGACCTCAACCTGCGACGCCAGTACAGCGTCTACATCCTGGCGGTGCACCGCCAGGGCGAGAACCTGCACGGCAATTTCGACCAGGTCCGGCTGGCGTTCGGCGACACCATCCTGCTCGAGGGTCCAGCGGATGGTCTCAAGCGGCTGTTCGAGCAAGGTGCGCTGGTCAGCCTGTCGGAGCCGACCGAGCAGCCGCTGCGGCGGCATCTGGGCTGGCTCGCGATTTCCGCCTTGGTCGCGGTGCTGGTCCTGGCCACGTTCGAGGTGCTGCCGATCAGTGCCCTGGCGCTCATCGCCTCGGCCGTCGTCATCGTCGGTGGCTGCCTCGATGCCGATGAGGCCTACAGCTCGCTCCGTTGGCCGATGCTGATGCTCATCTTCGGCAGCCTGGCATTGGGCAAGGCCATGGAGACGAGCGGCGCAGCCCAGCTCGTCGTCGACGGGGTGATGCACCTGGTCACCGGCATGAGCCCCTACATCATCCTGTCGATCGTCTACCTGCTCACGATGATTCTGACCGAGTTCCTGAGCAACAACGCCACCGCGATCCTGCTGACGCCGATTGCCATCGGGCTCGCGCATGGGATCGGCATCGATCCGCGACCGTTCGTCGTGGCGGTGATGCTCGCGTCGAGCAATGCGTTCGCCACCCCAATCGGCTACCAGACCAACACCTTCGTCTTCAACGCCGGCGGCTACAAATTCACCGACTTCGTCAAGATCGGCCTGCCGCTCAACATCATCATCTGGATCGCCGCGAGCTTCCTGATCCCGACCTTCTTCCCGCTGTATTGACGGGTTGTCGCGGTGTCGCGGGCGAGCGTGGCCCTGTGCTTGAGCGGCCGGCCCTCTGCCCGCTCGCCTTGCCGTGACCTCGTTCAGGCTGACCTGGATGTGCCTGGTCGCGCCGAGTCACCGGGGGTGCGGCCCTGTCCGCGGACTCGTGGCACTATCATCCGCAAATCGATCCGCCGGCACAGGTCCGAGCGAGCAAAACATGATCCTGCGCCCCCGCCCCGTCAGCCGGCGGGCAAGACGCCGGCTGAGACGCTGCGGTTGACTGGATCGAGCTCGATCCGCCGGTCGTGGAACTGCGCCACGCTCGGCTTGTGGGCGATGCTCACGACCGTGATATCGGGCAACCGCTCCAGCAGCAGGCGATACATCTTGGCTTCGGTCGCCTCGTCCAGCGCCGAGCTCGCCTCGTCGAGGAACAGCCAGTCCGGCCGGACCAGCAGTGCCCGTGCAAACGACAACCGCTGCTGCTCGCCGGGCGACATCGTCATCGACCAGTTCCCCGTCTCGCCCAGCCGGTCGGCGAAGTGCGCGAGATGGCAGTCGGTCAGCGCCAGCGACACCTCGAGATCGTCGTGCGCCTCCGGCCGATCGGGATAGCAGAGCGCCTCCTTCAGCGTCCCGATCGGGATGTAGGGCTTCTGCGGCAGAAACAGTGCCTTCGCCTGCTTGGGGATCTGCACCGTGCCCCTACCGAACGGCCACAAGCCGGCCAGGACGCGGAACAACGTGGTCTTGCCGCTCCCGGACGGACCCTGCAGCACCAGTCGCTCGCCAGGGCGGATGTCCAGATCGACGCCCTCGAGCAGCACCCGCCCGTCGGGCAGCGCCACGTCGACGCCGCGCAGCGTCAGATCGGGCTCGGCCGTCTCGACCAGGTCGAACCCTCGCTGCGTCACCTGGGCGACCTTGGCCCGCGCCATCGTCTCGCTGAACGTCGTCAGCCGGTTCACCGTGGCCTTCCAGCTGGCGAGCTGGGTGTAGGAATCCACGAACCAGGACAGCGAGCCCTGCACCTGGCTGAAGGCGCCGGCGGTCTGGGTCAGGGTGCCCAGCGGCACCTGACCTGCGAAGTAACGCGGTGCCGCCACGATGATCGGGAAGATGCCGGCCACCTGTGAATAAAACACGGTGAGCCAGGTCAACCGCTTGTTGTATTTCATGTAGTCCCACCAGGTATCGTAGATCCTGGCGAAGGCACCACCCAGCCGTCGCTCCTCGTCGGGCTCGCCGTCATAAAGCGCGATGCTCTCGGCATTCTCGCGAATGCGCACCATGCGGTAGCGGAAATCGGCGTTGTAGCGCTCGAGATCGAAATTGACCCGCACCAGGGGCCGCCCGATCTTGTAGGTCAGCCACGACCCCAGCGCCGAATAGACGATGGCCACCCACATCATGTAGCCCGGGATGGAGATCCCGCCGAAGATCGGCAGCTCCAGGGCCCCCGACAGCCCCCAGAGCACCACCGTGAACGTCACCAGCGTCATGATCTCGGACAGCAGCCCCAGCGTCAGGGTCAGGGTCTGCTGGGTGAAGTCGTTGATGTCCTGCTCGATCCGCTGCTCCGGGTTGTCGGTGCCATGATTGGTGAGCTCCATCCGATAATAGGTGCGCTCGCCCAGCCACTGGCGGAAATAGACGCCGGTCAGCCAGCGGCGCCAGCGGATCACCAGGAGCTGCCGCAGCCACAGCCGATAGACGGCGATGACGATGAAGATGAACACGAGCTCGGCCCAGACCCACAGCTCGGCATAGAACGCGGCCTCGTTCTTCTCCTGCAGAGCGTTGAAGAAACGGGCGTTCCAGTCGTTGAGCTGCTTGGACAGGAACACCAGGAAGACCGCCATGCCGATGATGACGAGCAGCAGCCCACGCGCGATCCACTTCTCGGGAATGCGCAGACGCACGCCCAGAATGGTGCGGTCGATGCCGACGTCCTCGCACCACCAGTAAGGTGCCGTCAGTTTCCACAACTGGCTGAAGAAGCCGCGCGCGGACGCGACACGGTTCAGGACGGATTCGGTCATGCAGCACCCTCGACGGGGCCGCACGCCGGCCCGACGGCGGTCGGGTTAGCCGTAATGCGCGCGCCCGGCAACCCGCGGCCGGATGACGGTTTTGTCAGCAGCCACCGCGCCCGGTGCCTAGGCGGCCTTCAGACCGTTCTCGAGCGCGCCGACGATGGCCCCAAAGAGCAGCGCGCACGAGCAGGCCCCGGCATCCATACGGTTGACGCTGGCAACGCCCAGATCGGCCGCGAGCCCGTGCTTGGCTTGCATGTGGGTGGTGGCGTGCAGGCCGTGCGCTGCTGCCGCGATGATCCGGCCGCCCAACTGCTCCGTGCGACCTGAAGCGAGCACGCTGCGCATGCCCTGCGCCACCGGGATCAGCACGTCGAGCATGGTCTTCTCGCCCTTGCGCGCACCGCCCTTGGCCTGCACCGCCTCGATCCCGGCCTGCAGCATGGCGAAAAGCTCGTCGGGGCTCGGTGCGCCAGCCGGTGCTGCCGCCCCCGCAGCCTTGAGCAGGAGCCCGTAATAGGTGCCGCCGTCGCCGCCCGTCTCGCGCTCGACGATCCAGCCGGCCTCCTGCAGCGCGTCGCCCAGCGGCAGGGCGATCAGACGCTGCCGCTCCGCCAGCACCGCGTCGAGCCCGCGCGCCAGGTTGGTGCCGTGGTCACCGTCGCCGATCGCCTCGTCCAGCGCGTCGAGCTGCGCGATGTGGCCGTTGATCGTGCCGTGCATGGCGTCGACCAGCTGTGCAAGGGTCTGCGCGTCCATTTGACCTCCCGTCACGTGCGGTCGCTGCCGCATCCACCTTAAGCTAAGGACGCACAGCGGCTCGGGTCAATGGCTGCTATTCGGCTGCCTGCGGCAGCGGGTCGATGGCGATCACGGGCTCCATCGCCGCCAGCTCTTCGGACGGCAGGTGGCAGAGGATCTGGTGGCCGTCGCCGAACTCGCGCTGGGGGGGCGCCTCGGTCTCGCAGATCTTACCGATCTTGCGATGGCAGCGGGTGTGGAAGGCGCAGCCGCTGGGCAGGTTCAGTGCCGAGGGGATCTCGCCCTCGAGCACGATGTGCTTCTTGCGGATGCGCGTGTCGGCGATCGGCACCGCCGACAGCAGTGCTTCGGTGTAGGGATGGTACGGCGGGCTGAACACTTCGTCGGTCGAGCCCTGTTCGACGATTCGTCCGAGATACATCACCACCACGCGGTCGGCGAGGTAGCGCACCAGGGACAGGTCGTGGCTGATGAACAGCAAGGTCGTCCGGTTGCGGCGCTGGATCTCCATCAGCAGCTGGGTGACGGCGGCCTGGACCGACACGTCCAGGGCCGAGACCGGCTCGTCGGCGATCACCACCTTGGGCTCGCCGGCAAAGGCCCGCGCGATGCCGACCCGCTGCTTCTGCCCGCCCGACAGCTGGCGCGGCCGGCGGTAGTAGAAAGCGCGCGGCAGCTTGACCAGATCGAGCAGCTCGAACACGCGATCGCGCACCTTGCCGGCATCTTTCTCGCCACCGAATTTGGCGACCACGCGTGCGATCTGGCTGCCGACCGAGTGACTCGGATTGAGCGTGTCGAACGGATTCTGGAACACCATCTGCATGTAGCCGACGGTCGCCCGCTTGCGGTCCTGCACGCGGGTCCGGGAGATGTCGACGCCATTGAGGCGGATCTCGCCCTCGGTGGCGATCTCCAGCCCCATCATCACCTTGGCGAAGGTCGACTTGCCGCAGCCGGACTCGCCGACGATCGCCACTGTCTGCGCCTCGCGGGCATCGAAATCGAGCTGCTCGTTGGCCTTGACCGTCCGCGCCTTGGTGCCGCGGATCATCGCCATCAGCGAGCTGTCGGTGAGCTCGTAATATTTCTTCAGCCGGTCGACCTCGAGCACCACGGGACCCATGGGAGCCGCCTCGGCAGGCTTGCGGGTCGGCTTCGCCGCCTCCCAGTCGATCTCGCGGAAGCGGCGACAGCGCGCGGCGTGGCCGCTGTCGCGGTCGACGGTCTCCATCACCGGGCGGCCATGGCCGCAGATGGCTTGGTCGAAATAGCCGCAGCGCGGCCCGAACCAGCAGCCCTGCGGCCGCTGATGCGGCAGCGGCAACTGGCCGGGGATGGGCATCAGCGGCCGGGCGTACTTGTCGGCTCCCGGCAGCGGAATCGAATTGAACAGGCCACGGGTGTAGGGGTGGCGCATCTTATCAAACACCTCGGCCACGGTCCCGGTCTCGACCGCCTCACCGGAATACATCACCGTGATGCGGTCGCAGGTCTCGAGGATCAGGCCCAGATTGTGCGAGATATAGACCATCGAGGTGCCGAACCGGCCCGCGATCTCCTTGATCAGCGCCACGATCCCGGCCTCGACGGTGACGTCCAGGGCCGTGGTCGGCTCATCCAGGATCAAGAGCGCGGGGTTGGACAACAGGGCCATGGCGATGACCACGCGCTGTTGCTGGCCGCCCGAGATCTGGTGCGGATAGGCGTTCATGATCCGCTGCGGGTCTGGCAGCTTGACCGCCGCCAGCATGTTGATGGCCCGCTGCCGAGCCTGCTCCGTGGTGACCTGCTCGTGGTAGAGCGGGACCTCCATGAGCTGGATCCCGATCCGCAAGGCCGGATTCAGCGACGCCATGGGCTCCTGGTAGACCATGGCGATCTTGGAGCCGCGCAGCTGCCTCAGCTCTTCCTCGCTCATCTGGGTCATGTCCCGACCCATGAAGCGCAGTGAGCCGCGCACGATCCGGCCGTTCTTGCCGAGATAGCGCATGATCGCCAGGGCTACCGTCGACTTGCCGCAGCCGGACTCCCCGACCACGCCCACCGCCTCCCCGGGCATGACCTTGAGGTTGAAGTCGACGACGGCCGGGATCTCGCCCTGGCGCGTGAAATAGGAGATCGAGAGGTTCTCGCACTCCAGGATCGGCTGCGTGTCGGCCATGGCCTCAGTCCTTCAGCGAGATCTCCCGCAGCCCATCGGCCAGCAGGTTGAACCCGAGCACGAGCGAAGAGACCGCAAGTGCCGGGACGATCATGGCGTGCGCGGCGAAGATCCCCACCGGCACCGCCTCGGCGATCATCTGCCCCCAGTCCGGGTCGGGCGGCGGCAGCCCCAGGCCCAGGAAGCCCAGAGTGGCGATGGTGATCGTGGTGTAGCCGAGACGCAGACAGGCATCGACGATCAGCGGCCCCCGCGCATTGGGCAATAGCTCGACCAGCATGATGCGCAATGGCGACTCGCCACGGGTTTGCGCTGCGAAAATGTAGTCCCGCGTCTTCAGGTCCAGCACCAGGCCGCGAACGATACGCATGATCCCCGGGGCCGAGGCGAAGGTCACCGCCAGCACGATATTGGCCCCCGACGAGCCCAGCCGGCTGATGATGATGATGTAGAGCACCATCACCGGAAACGAGAGCAACACATTGGAAAAGAACGAGATCACCTCATCCCACCAGCCGCCGAGATAGCCGGCGGCGACCCCCATCATCATGCCCACCACGTAGGCGACCGAGGTGGCGAGCGTCGCCCAGACCAGAACGCGGCGCGAGCCCCAGATCAGGCGGGAGAGGATGTCGCGTCCTTTGTGATCGGTCCCCAGCCAGAAGATCTGCCCCTGCGGCCCAGCGTCGCCGAGACCCTTGAACGGCGCAATGGCCTGGTTCGGATCAAGCAGCGGCAGGAGCGGCGCGATCAGCGCGATCACCACCCAAAACAACAGCAGAGCCGCACCGATCATGCCGACCGGACTCTCCCGCAGCAGACCGACGGCATGAAAGAATGCCTGGAGACGCGATGGCGGGGTCAGGGACTCGGGCTTGGTGATGCTCGCCATCTCAACTGAACCTGATTCGGGGGTTGAGAAGGGTGTAGCCGACGTCCGAGATGAACTGGGACAGGACGGCAACGAACACGGCCACCAACGTGCAGGCCTCGATCAGGTAGATGTCGCCGAAGGTGGCGGCGTCGTAGATCAGCTTGCCGAAGCCCTTGTAGGCAAAGAACACCTCGACCACGATCACGCCGGATAGCAGCCAGTTGAGCTGCAGCACGATCACCGTGAACGGGGCGATCAGCGCATTGCGCAGCGCGTGGGTCATGATCACCCGGCTGCGCGGCAGGCCTTTGAGGGTCGCGGTTCGGATGTACTGCGAGGTCATCACCTCGGCCATCGAGGCCCGCGTCATGCGAGCGATGTAGCCGAAGTCGTAGAGGACCAGCACGGCCACCGGCAGCACGAGTTCGACCCAGTTGAACCCGCCGGTCATCGCCGACGTGCCCGGCAGCCAGCCGAGCTTGAACACGAACAGCGCCACGAGAAGTGTCGCCGAGGCGAATTCCGGCACCGAGGTGGTCAGGATCGAGACGAACGAGATGGATCGGTCCAGTGCCGACCCTTCGCGCATTCCGCCAAGGACACCCAGCACCAGCGACAGCGGGATCATGATCCCGAACACGCACAGGGCCAGGATGCCGGTACTGCCGAGGCGGTCCCACAGCAGCGTGTTGACCGGCGTCTTGAAGCGGATCGAATCGCCGAAATCGCCGCGCAGCGCGTTGCCGACCCACTCGACATAGCGGAGCAGAAATGGACGGTTGTAGCCCTTCTCCTCGAGCCACAGCTCGCGCTGCTCGGTGGAGGAATAGGGACCCAGCACCTTGCCGGCGACGCCCAGCTTGTCGGTCTCGAAGATCGAGAACAGCATGAACGACACGACGGCCATGATGAGCAGCATCGAGGCGAGACGGCGGGCGGCGAGGAGGAGCATGGGGCCGCGCTCCTAAGCTGGTGGGTGACCCCGGCCATCGGCCGAGGTCACCGCCATGAGGGAGATCAGGTCGCCAACCAGACGCGCTGGAACTGGTGATACTGGGTCGGATGGGCCTTCATGTTCTGGACCTTGTCCGACGCGATGAAGAACTTGGGCTGCCACAGGGGCTGCACCATGACCGCCGCATCCTGGAGGATCTGCTCGACCTTCTCCATGGCCGCACGGCGCTGCTCGACGTCGACCAGCCCCTCGGCCGCATCCAGCGCCTCGTCGAACTCCTTGCTGGCGAACTTGGTCTCGTTCCACGGCACGCCCGTGCGATAGCCCACCGACAGGACCATGGTGCCCAGCGGCCGATGCGTCCACGCGGTGAAGCCGAACGGGGTCTGATCCCAGATCGCCCAATACTGCTCGGCCGGCATCAGGTTGATCGCGAGCTTGATCCCAGCCGGTGCAAGCTGGCTCTGCAGGATCTCGCAGACTTGCTGCTGCCACGGCCCGTTGGTGTTGCCGCAGTCGATGCTGATCTCAAGCCCGTCCGGGTGACCGGCCTCCGCCAGCAGTTTCTTCGCCTGCTCGATGTCGGGCTTCATCGGTGCGAGGGCGAAATACTCCGGATGGACCGGCGAGACATGGTGATGCTCGCCGACGGTGCCGCGCCCCTGATAGACAAGTTCGGGATAGGCAGCCGCGTCGCAGCAGATCTGGATGGCACGGCGGACCCGCTGGTCATCGAACGGCGGCTTGGTCACCTGCATCCGCAGGGTCCCGGTCTGTGCCGTCTGCGCCTCGTAGATCATCGCATTGGGGACCGAGGCCGCCATGGCGTAGGACGCGATGTCGAACTCGTAGATCGAATCCACCTGACCCGAAGCGAACGCCGCCAGCTGGGCTGCCGAGGCCGAGCCATGGTCGTAATAATGGATCTCGTCCAGGTAGATTGGGCCGAAAAAGTACGGGTCCTCGAGATCCTTGCCCCAATAGGGCATGTCGGTCCGCTTCAGGATGCACTTCTGGCCGACGCCGAAGTCAGCCAGCGTGTACGGGCCGGTACCGACCGGCCACTTCGAGAGATCCTTGCCGTTCTTCTCGAAATCGCGATGCAGCATCGCCGTCGGGTAATTGTAGAGATTTTCCGGCACCGACAGGATCGCCTTGGCGAAATTGAGTCGGACCGTATGGTCGTCGACCTTCTCGACCGCACCCGGACGCTCGCGCTGCCCCATCTTGGGCTTGCCCTCGGCATCCTTCTCGCCGGTGTCGTATTCCTCGGTCAGTCCACTGAACAGGCCGATATTGGACGAGCCGGTCTTCGGGTCGAGCCAACGCTTGAAGTTGAAGACGACGTCGTCGGCGGTGAAATCGTCACCGTTGTTGAACTTCACCCCTTTGCGAAGGTGGAAAGTCCACGTCTTGAGGTCGTCCGACGGCTCCCAGCTCTCGGCAAGATAGGGGCGGGTAATGTTGTCCGGGCCTGTATAGGCCAGGTATTCGACGATGTGCCGGGCTTGGTTGGATTTCTCCACCCAATCGAACAGGGCGGGATCGGCCATCTCCTGCACGCCCATCGACACCCGCAAGATGCCGCCCGTGACCGGGTCGCCCTCGGCAGCGGCGGCGGGTGCCACCAGCTGCTCCCCGAGGATCTCGCCGGCCATCGCGTAGGCTGCACCAGCGGATACGCCCAGCAGGGTCACCGTGCGCAGGAACTCGCGGCGGTCGCTCTTGCGCTCCGCGAATTGCTGCCGTGCCAGATCCACGAGCGGATGAACCCGCCCCAAATGCCGTTCCCGCTTGGTCATGCCATCGCTTCCTCTTCGTCGATCCGGCTCGCCGCGGCCCGTACAGTCGCGCATCTGGTCACCAACGTCCGGCAACAGCCCAATCTTGCCTGCTGCCATGCGACCCTTGGTCCAAGCACAGCGACATTGGCGTCGGCAGTGCACCGAGCAATTTCCCGGCCGCTGGTTGAGGTCGTTCTCATCTGCGATATCGAACGATAGGGCGCAGGCGGCAGGGTGTCAAAACCGGATCGGGCAAAGCGCGACGCCTTCGCTATCGACGCCGCAGCTGCCTTGGCGCAGTTTGTGCAGCGATCGGATGAAGAGGCCCTGGCCCCCGCCCGGCCGCTCGGCCCACGCTGATGCTGCCCAAAATTCAGGCAGCTACGATGGAGCCGGGCATTTGTCAGCAGCAGTCACGCGAGGCGAGCTCCCACATGGTCATGCACGTAGCCCTGAATCACCGGACCACCTATCGGTATGACCGGCTGGTTGGGCTCGCACCTCAACTGGTTCGGCTGCGGCCGGCACCGCATTGTCGGACCCACATCGTCAGTTACTCGCTCAAGATCGAGCCCGAGCATCATTTCCTCAATTGGCAGCAGGATCCGTTCGGGAATTACCTCGCACGTCTCGTCTTCCCCGAGCGCACCCGCGAGCTGAAGGTCGAGGTCGACCTGGTGGCCGAGATGGCCGCCTTGAACCCGTTCGACTTCTTCGTCGAGCCGTCGGCGGAGACGTTCCCGTTCGAATACGAGCCTGCACTGAAGAAGGACTTGGCCCCGTACCTGGAGTGCGAGCGGCCGGGTGAATACTTGGCTGCGTGGATGAAATCGGTGACGCGCGAGCCGACTCCGATCGTCGACTTCCTGGTCGGCCTCAACCAGCGTCTGCAGGGCGACATCGGCTACGTCATCCGCATGGAGCCGGGTATCCAGACCTGCGAGGAGACCTTGGGCCTACGCTCGGGCTCCTGCCGCGATTCCGCCTGGCTGCTGGTGCAGATCCTGCGCAATCTCGGGCTCGCGGCCCGGTTCGTGTCCGGCTACCTGATCCAGCTCAAGCCGGACCAGAAGTCGCTCGACGGCCCGTCGGGGACGGAGCAGGACTTCACCGACCTCCATGCGTGGACCGAGGTCTATCTGCCCGGCGCCGGTTGGGTCGGCTTCGACCCGACCTCGGGCCTGCTCGCCGACGAGGGCCACATTCCGCTCGCCTGCACGCCGGACCCGCAGACGGCGGCGCCGATCTCCGGTGCCGTCGACCCCTGCGAGGTCGAGTTCGGCTTCGAGATGAGCGTACGCCGCTTCAACGAGCAGCCGCGCGTCACCAAGCCCTATCCCGAGGAGCAGTGGCAGGAGATCCTGGCCGCCGGCCACCTCATCGACGAGCACCTGGAGCGGGGCGACGTCCGGCTGACCGTTGGCGGTGAGCCCACCTTCGTCTCGATCGACGACCGCGAGGGTGCGGAGTGGAACACGGCCGCGGTCGGCCCCTACAAGCGCGGCCGTGCCGACGATCTGATCAAGCGCCTGCAGGCGCGCTTCGCGCCGAACGGCATGCTCCATTACGGCCAGGGCAAATGGTACCCGGGCGAGCAGCTGCCGCGCTGGGCGTTCGCCCTCTATTGGCGCGGTGACGGGCTGCCGCTGTGGCGGAACCCGGCCCTGGTCGCGGACGAGACCAAGCCGGGCAATGCCACGATCGAGCATGTCGAGCGGTTCATGCTGGGCCTCACCGAGCGGCTGGGCGTCGACCCCGACAATGCCCTGCCCGCCTTCGAGGACCCGGCCTATTTCGTGCTCAAGGAGCACATGCTGCCGGAAAACCTCGACCCGCTCGACAGCAAGCTCGACGATCCCATGGAACGCACGCGACTAGCCCGGGTGTTCGACCGGGGCCTCGACCAGCCCGTGGGCTTCGCGCTGCCGATCCAGCGCTGGCAGGCACGCGACGGCCGGCGCTGGCGCAGCGAACGCTGGGCCACGCGGCGCGGCCGGCTGTTCCTGACCCCCGGCAATTCGCCCGCCGGCTACCGCCTGCCGCTGAACGCCCTGCCGTGGATCGAGACTGCCGAATATCCGCATGTCATCTCGATGGATCCGTTCGCGGCGCACGCAGCTCTGCCGGCCCAGGCGCCGCAGTTCCAGAACCGCCGCACGACGCCGAACGTGCCGCCGCCAGGTGCGGTGTTCGGCAGCGGCATTTCAGGCGCCGTGCGCACGGCGATCGCCGTGGAGGCCCGTGAAGGCCGCGTGTGCGTGTTCATGCCGCCCACGGACAGTGCCGAGGAGTATACCGAGCTCGTCGCGGCGATCGAGGATACGGCAGCGGCACTGTCGATGCAGATCCAGCTCGAAGGCTATGCACCGCCGCCGGACGCACGGCTGAACGTGATCAAGGTCACCCCGGACCCGGGTGTGATCGAGGTCAACATCCAGCCGTCGCACAGCTGGGCGGAACAGGTTGCGATCACCGAGGCGGTCTACGAGGAAGCCCGTCTCGCCCGGCTGGACACATGCAAGTTCATGATCGACGGCCGTCAGGTCGGCACGGGCGGCGGCAACCACGTCGTGGTCGGTGGCGCCACCCCGGCCGACAGCCCGTTCCTGCGCCGCCCGGACCTGCTGGCCTCGCTGGTCACCTACTGGCAGAACCATCCCAGCCTCAGCTACCTGTTCTCCGGCTTGTTCATCGGCCCGACGAGCCAGGCGCCGCGGCTGGACGAGGCTCGCGACGATCAGCTCTACGAACTCGAGATCGCGCTCAAGCAGATCCCCGACCCCGGCTTAGGCTACACCCCGCCCTGGCTGGTCGACCGCATCTTCCGCAACATCCTGATCGACGTGACCGGCAACACCCACCGGGCCGAGATCTGCATCGACAAGCTCTATTCGCCCGACGGCCCGACCGGCCGTCTCGGCCTCGTCGAGTTCCGCGCTTTCGAGATGCCGCCGCATGCCCGCATGAGCCTGGCCCAACAGCTGGTGCTGCGGGCGCTGATCGCGTGGTTCTGGGACGAGCCCTACCGCCAGCCGCTGATCCGCTTCGGCACCGACCTCCACGACCGCTACATGCTGCCACACTATGTCTGGCGGGATTTCGAGAACATCTGCTCGGACCTTCAGCTGCGCGGCCTGCCGATCAAGTCGGAGTGGTTCCAGACCCATTTCGAGTTTCGCTTCCCCTATTACGGCCACGTCACCTACCGCGACGTGACGCTCGAGCTCAGGGCGGCCTTGGAGCCGTGGCATGTCATGGGTGAGGAAGGCGCCATCGGCGGCACCATCCGCTATGTCGACAGCTCGCTGGAGCGCCTGCAGGTCAAGGCCATGAACCTCGAGGGCGACCGCTTCGCGATTGCCTGCAACGGCCGTGCGATGCCGTTGCAGCCGACGGGCGAGCAGGGCACGCGGGTCGCCGGCGTGCGCTTCCGTGCCTGGCATCCCCCTTCGTGCCTGCATCCGACCATCGGCGTGCATTCGCCGCTGCGGTTCGATCTGGTGGATCGGTGGAACGGCCGCTCGGTCGGGGGCTGCACCTACCACGTGATGCACCCGGCCGGACGCAATTACGAGTTCTTCCCGGTCAACGATCTCGAGGCCGAGGGCCGACGCCTCGCCCGTTTCGAACCGTTCGGTCACACGCCCGGCCCGATGCAGGTCCAGCCGGCGGATCCGCACCCGGAATTCCCGCACACGCTCGACCTGCGCCGGTTCAGCTGAAGCATGAACGTGCGGCATCCCCAATGAGCGAGACGATGTCGCCTTCGGATACTTTGGTCCGTCCATCGCTCAGCGAGGCCACCCTCGCGAGCGACCGTCATCGATTGTTGGAAGGTTATGCCGCCGCCGCGGCACCGTTCGACGAGATGATGGCCGCCGACGGGTCCATCCGCCCGCACTGGCAGCGATTCGTCGAGGGCTTCACCGCCCTCGGCCCGGAAGGGCGCAGCGCCGCCACCGACAGCACCGGCCGGCTGCTGCGCGAGAGCGGCATCGCGTTCAACGTCTATGCCGACCCGGACGATCGTCGGCATGCCTGGCGGCTCGATCTCGTGCCGGTCCTGGTGCCGGACCAGGAATGGGAGAAGCTGTCTCGGGCGATCATCCAACGCGCGCGTCTAATCGATGCCGTGCTTGGCGATCTACACGGGCCCCAGGCCCTGCTGCGCGATGGCAGCCTGCCGCCGTCGATGATCCTGGGCAGCCCCGGCTATGTACGGACCAGCGTGGACCGCAAGGGCGGCCCGCGCCGGTTCCTCTACAACTATGCCTGCGACATCGCCCGCAACGCCGCGGGCGAATGGGTGATTCTCGGCGACCAGACCGATACGGCCATCGGCAACGGGTACGTGCTCGCCAGCCGCGTTGCCTTGAGCCATGGCCTGGCCGGCCTCTTCCGCGACTGCAACACCAAGCGTCTCGCCCGTTATTTCATGAGCCTGCAGGAGAGCTTCCAGGCAATCTGTCGCCGCGACGACGGGCGCATCGTCCTGCTGAGCCCAGGCCCCGAAAGCCCGTCCTACTTCAGCCATGCCTATCTTTCCCGCTATCTGGGCTACACCGCGGTCCAGAGCGGCGACCTCACCGTTCGCGACAACAATCTGTACCTGAAGACACTGGACGGCCTGCAGCGGGTCTATCTCGTCGTCTGCAAGCAGCCCGGCCATCTGATGGACCCGCTCCATCTGCCCGGCAGCGGCCTCGCCGGCATTCCCGGGCTGGTGCAGGCGGCGCGCAGCGACAATGTCGCCATGGTCAATCGCCTGGGCAGCGGCGTCGTGCAGAACCATTCGCTGGCACCGTTCGCCGCCGGCCTGTTCCGCCGGGTCCTCGGCGAGGAGTCGTTGCTGCGCGACATCCGGACCCTCTGGCTCGGCGAGGAGCGGAACCGGGCCACCGCCCTAGCCGACATGGAGCGCTGGGCGACCGTCGAGGCGGCCGCACGCAATGACCCGGGTGAGCCATCACGGATGATCGGTGGTCAGC